>NZ_FTMR01000006.1:0-376847 GCF_900156005.1 Rhizobium sp. RU35A
CTAACCCGCCAGAACAAGAGACACCGTCGCCAGCAGCGCCGCCGCCCTCGTTGATGAACCGGCTTATACGAGCCACCACACAAAGCGTCAATCCGCAATCGCAAAAAATCGGAAAGAAAATCACAACACACTGATTACAAAAGAAAATTCCAAAATCACCCCAAAACCAAACGCAAGCAGTCCCAAAATACCCAAAGCGCCAAGGGGAAAACGAGCGCATGCCGAGGAGCCGAGGTGGATGCGGAAGCCGCCGCTCACCCTGCCGCGACATTTCCACATTCCCTCTCTAGACGTCGTTGTTGATTGCCATGCAATCGGCCGTTTCGGGGAGCGGCGGGGGAAAGCTTGGCCCGCCGGGTTTGACTCCCGCGCGTGAATTCGGCACATCTTCGCGCTCAAGATCATGACGGCAAGGCAACAGGGGATGATACGACAGGAATGACGACGTCTCGCAGCATCTTGCCCTCCCTGGGGAACGAGGCGCCGATCCTGGCCGATGGGCGACGGGCGCCCGACCGGCGCGAGATTTCGCTGCGCTGGCTGTCAGGCACATTCCTCACCGGCATCACGTCGTCCGTCCTGATGGGTGTCGCCCTGTTTGCTGCACTCGACGGACGCCAGCAGCTGGCCATACCGGCCGAAGCCTATGCCACGCTTCCCGTACATAGTGACAGCGACAGCGTCTCGCGCGGTCGACGGCTGCTGCCCAGCAATGTGATCGCCATGCCCACCGACCGCAAAGTGCTGGAAGTGGCCACGATGGTGAAGGAGGGCGCCAAGGAAGTGCTGCGCCGCCAGCCTTTCTCGCATGTGAAGATGACGCTTGCGGCCAATCATGTGCCGCAGGAAAGCTATCCCCCCTTCGATCCGCTAACAGTGTTTTCCAGCGGCGACAATGACGGCGCGGCAGACAAGCCCAGCACCGGCATCATCTATGGCTCCGCGATCGAATCCGAGGTCAGCCTGCAGACGGGCGCTTTCCCCACCTCCGATGCCAAGTTGCCCTTTGCGCCCGGCATGACGCAGGACGAAGTCGAGGAAAACGTGCGCACCAACGGATCGGTGCTGACAGATGGCACCACGCAGATTTCCGCCCTCACCTATGTCGATCCTCAGCGGTTCGAGGGCAATGACGACGTGATGCCGATGATCGCGCCACCCTCTGCCCGAGTGGTGGAGGAAAACATGTCGGTGACCGCACCCGAACCGGTAACACCGAATACCCGCGACTATGCAGAGGATGTCATTCCAGTCCGCCAGCCGATGGAGATGGCGGCCTCGATGGTGGCCGTCGGCTATCCGAAGACACAGGCCGACGATATTGCCGGCGTTCTCGGACGCGAAACCGGCGGGACCGCCCTGCAGGAGGGCGACGTCGTACGCATCGGCCTGATCCAGGAAGGCGAGATGGTCTCGATCTTCCGCGCCAGTCTCTACCGGCGTGGCCAGCATGTCGGGACGATTGCGCTGGATGACAAGGGCCACTTCGTGCATGGCGCCGAACCGATCCATCTCGATGCTGTCGACAGCGCCTTTTCCGAGGACACGCCGGTCATGCTGTCGGGCCGCGAACTGCCGAGCGTCTACGACGGCATCTACCGCGCGGCCCTCTCCTACGGCATGACGAACGACATGACGGCAACCATGGTGAAGCTGCTCGCAAGCACCGTGGACCTGCAGGCGCAGCTGAAGCCGTCGGATACGATCGAGGCCTTCTTCTCTGCCGCCAACGAGCAGGGGCGCGCGGGGCCGAATTCCGAACTGCTCTACGTGAATGCCCGCTTCGGCGACACGATGATCCGCTTCTACAGGTTCCAGAATCCCGAAGACAATTCGGTCGATTATTTCGACCAGGACGGCAAGAGCGTGCGGCAGTTCCTGCTGCGTAATCCGGTTCCGAATGGGCGCCTCACCTCCGGCTTCGGCATGCGCCGACACCCGATCCTCGGCTATTCGCGCATGCATACGGGCACGGACTGGGCAGCGCCCCGCGGCACGCCGATCATCGCGACGGGCAACGGTATCGTGGAACGCACCGGCTGGGCCTCCGGCTACGGCAACCAGACGATCATCCGCCACGCCAATGGCTACGAAACCTCCTACAATCACCAGAGCGCGATCGCCAAGGGCATCCGCGACGGCGCGCGCATAACGCAGGGCCAGGTGATTGGCTATGTCGGCTCGACCGGTTCCTCCACCGGCACGCACCTGCATTACGAGCTGATCGTGAACGGCACCAAGGTGGATTCGATGAAGGTGCGCCTGCCGGGTGGCAAGTCGCTGACGGGCAATGCACTGGCGCGCTTCCAGGAGGAGCGCAAGCGGATCGATACGCTGCTGACCGCCAAGGACACCGACCAGGTGGCGAGCCGCTGACCGGCATCATCCCTCAGCCTTCGACGATCAGACTTCCTGCATCAGCATCGAGACGGGCCATGGCCCCAAGCCGTACGCTTTGTGCCCGCATTCCGTGCCCGAACGGCAAACCGCCCAGCACCGGCACGCCGAGACGATACAGATGGTCGCGGACAAGATCGACGATCTTTTCCGCCTTCTCCGGCGACTTCAGCGTAAACTGCCCGACAGCAATGCCTGCGACACCGGCGAGATGGCCGCCCTTGGCAAGCAGGGTAAGCATGCGGTCGGTAAGGCCCGGCATGCAATCGACCGCCTCCAGCAGCAGGATCGCGCCGCGTAGATCCGGCAGCGCCCAGCCGGCCGTGGTGGCCAGTGTTTCGAGATTGCCGCCGATCAGCGGGCCGGATGCCGTTCCCGTCGTGGTCAGCCGGAAGGTCGGCTCCTCCGGTCTTGCGGCATAGGAAATCGCCTCGTTGCCGAACAGGATCTGGTGCAGGATGTCTGCATTGTCAGGCTCGAGAGCACCCGCACTGTCGCCATAGAGCGCACCATGAACGCCGCCCAGGCCGGTTTCACGCAGGATGGCCATGTGCAGAGCGGTGATATCGCTGAAGCCGATCAAAGGTTTTGGATCGCGGCGGATCGCCTCGAAATCCAGCCGATCGGCAATACGGTAGGAGCCGCGACCGCCACGGGTGGCAAAGACGGCGCGGATCTCGGGGTCGCGCAGCGCATCGTCGAGATCGGCCAGCCGCTGGTCATCGGTTCCGGCAAACCAGCCGTGCTCGACAAAAGCGTGCGGGCCATACTCGACGTCAAGCCCCCAGGCCTCAAGACTGGCTGCCCGCGCCAGAACCGCATCGCGATCGGGCGTGCTGGCCGGCGAGACGAACCGGACGCGATCTCCTGACCTCAATCGGGCAAAGCGCGTCCGGTAATCCGTCTCCATCATGCGGTCGCCCCCGTTGAATGAAACAGAAAGGGCCGCCGATGTGGCGGCCCCTCCGGGAAACATCAGGCAGCTTCGGCGACCGCCTTCCTGACGTAGAAGAGCAGTCGGTCCGAGCCCGCCGACACCTTGACGGTGGAAGCGTCAGGCACCTGCCCGCCCAGGATCTGTTCGGCGAGAGGATCCTGCACGAATTTCTGGATGACACGCTTCAGCGGGCGTGCCCCATAGACCGGATCGTAGCCCTTGTCGGCCAGCCATTCCCGTGCATCCGCTTCCAGTTCCAGCGTGATCTTGCGATCAGCCAGAAGCTGCAACAGGCGTACCATCTGGATATCGACAATGGCCCCCATCTCGCTGCGGGCAAGACGATGGAACAGGATGATCTCGTCGACGCGGTTCAGGAATTCCGGACGGAACGAGGCCTTCACCACATCCATCACCTGCTCGCGCACCTGGTCCACATCCTGGCCTTCACCGAGATTGGTCAGATATTCGGCCCCGAGATTCGAGGTCATGATGATGATGGTGTTCTTGAAGTCCACCGTACGACCCTGACCGTCCGTCAGGCGGCCGTCATCCAGCACCTGCAGCAGAACGTTGAACACGTCCGGATGCGCCTTCTCGATCTCGTCGAACAACACGACCTGATAGGGCTTGCGACGGATCGCCTCCGTCAGAGCACCACCTTCGTCATAACCGACATAGCCGGGAGGCGCGCCGATCAGACGCGAGACCGAGTGCTTCTCCATGTATTCCGACATGTCGAGCCGCACCATGGCCGTTTCGTCGTCAAAGAGGAAGCGGGCCAGCGACTTCGTCAGCTCCGTCTTGCCGACGCCGGTCGGACCGAGGAAGATGAACGAGCCGATCGGCCGGTTCGGATCCTGCAAGCCGGCGCGCGAACGGCGCACGGCGCGCGAGACGGCCTGCACCGCATCGCCCTGCCCGACGACCGACTTCGCCAGTTCGTCTTCCATACGCAGCAGCTTGTCGCGTTCGCCTTCCAGCATCTTGTCGACCGGAATGCCGGTCCAGCGGGAGACGACATGCGCAATCGCATCCGGCGTGACCACCTCCTGCACCATGGACGAGGCGGAATTATCCCGCTCTTCGGCTTCCTTCAGCGCCTTTTCGAGGTTCGGAATGACGCCATAGGTCAGTTCGCCGGCACGCTGATATTCCCCCTTGCGCTGGGCAATCGCCAGATCGTTTCGGGCTTCGTCCAGCTGGCGCTTGAGGTCTGCGGCAAGGCCGAGCTTCTGCTTTTCCGCCTGCCAGCGAGCCGTCAGGGCATCGGCCTGTTCTTCCAGCGAGGTCAGTTCGCCTTCAAGACGGGCCAGCCGGTCGGCGGAGGCCGTGTCGGTTTCCTTCTTCAGCGCTTCGCGCTCGATCTTCAGCTGGATGATGCGACGGTCGAGTTCGTCCAGTTCCTCGGGCTTGGAATCCACCTGCATGCGCAGCCGCGATGCCGCTTCGTCCATCAGGTCGATGGCCTTGTCCGGCAGGAAGCGGTCGGTGATGTAGCGGTTGGACAGCGTCGCGGCCGCCACCAGCGCGGAATCGGAGATCCGCACCTTGTGGTGCTGCTCGTACTTCTCCTTGAGCCCGCGCAGGATGGAGATCGTATCCTCGACGGTCGGCTCCTCCACCATCACCGGCTGGAAGCGACGGGCGAGCGCCGGATCCTTTTCCACATGCTTGCGATATTCATCAAGCGTGGTCGCCCCGACGCAGTGGAGTTCGCCGCGGGCAAGCGCCGGTTTCAGCAGGTTGGAGGCATCCATGGCGCCATCGGCCTTGCCGGCACCGACCAGCGTGTGCATCTCGTCGATGAACAGGATGATCTCGCCATTTTCCGACTGTACTTCGGAAAGAACGCTCTTCAGGCGCTCTTCGAACTCGCCGCGATATTTCGCGCCGGCAATCAGCGCGCCCATGTCGAGCGCCATCAGCCGCTTGTCCTTCAGGCTCTCCGGTACGTCACCATTGACAATGCGCAGCGCAAGGCCTTCGGCGATCGCCGTCTTGCCGACACCGGGCTCGCCGATCAGCACGGGGTTGTTCTTGGTGCGACGCGACAGAACCTGGATCGTTCGGCGGATCTCGTCGTCGCGGCCGATCACCGGGTCGAGCCTGCCCTCGCGGGCTTCCGCTGTCAGATCACGGGCGAATTTCTTCAGCGCGTCAAAGCCCTGTTCGGCATTGGCGCTGTCGGCCGTGCGACCCTTGCGGATGTCGTTGATGACCTGGTTGAGGCCCTGCGCCGAGACGCCGGCCTTCTTCAGGCTGGCGGATGTCGAGGCGGAGCTTTCGATGGCAAGCGCCAGAAGCAGCCGTTCGACGGTAACAAAACTGTCGCCGGCCTTCTTGGCAGCCTCTTCCGCCGTCGAAAACACCTTGGCCAGCGGCTGCGCCAGGTAGACCTGCCCATTGCCACCGGACACTTTCGGCAGCTTGGCAAGGGCGGCATCATTGGCAAGCCGCGCTTCCTTGGCATTGCCGCCGGCCCGCTCGATCAGCGAAGCGGCCATACCCTGGTCGTCATCCAGCAGAACCTTCAGCACATGCTCGGGCGTGAACTGCTGGTGCCCTTCGGAGAGCGCATAGGTCTGAGCCGATTGCAGGAAACCGCGAACCCGCTCCGAATATTTCTCGATGTTCATCCGTAACCTCCTTGGATCGCCCTGCCCTCATAAGGCACAGGCCGACAATTGGGATTGAGCTCCCTCAAAGGCGAGCCCCGATCTCCGGCCGAAACCGGAGATGCATTCTGACCGAGATATGGGAGGCGCATTTTTGGGTTTAAAGACCGGACAGAGAAAAACCCCGGCCGCTGGGACCGGGGCTTGATGCGTGTCAATTGGTGAGCCGGAAAGGCTTATTCCGAGGTGGCTTCGGCCATGGCAGGCGCTGCATCGGAAGCGCCGGCTTCGCCTTCGCCGGCCGTTTCGCCACGGCGCGGGCGGCGCGGGCGGGTGCCGGCATTGCGACGGCGCGGCTGCCGCTCGCGCGGGGCCGCCCCTTCCTCTTCCATGGCAACCTCGGCAGGCGTGCCTTCAATCACCGGCTGGGGGCCGGTTCCATCGATGACGGGCGCGTCTTCCGCCACCACTTCGGGCACCGGCTGCGGAGCCGGACGCTCGCGGCGCTGATGCTGCTGGGGCTGGTGTTGCGGCTGATGCTGAACCGGCTGCGGCTGTGCGGCAACGGTTTCATCGGCATCGCCCATCTCCATCTCGTCGCCATCCCGATCGTTGTAATCCTGACGATCGTCGCGCTGGAAGCGCTCCTGCATCTGTGCCTGGGCGGCGGCGATGATGCGATTGTAATGCTCGGCGTGCTGGAGATAGTTTTCCGCCATCACACGGTCACCGGCGCTTTGCGCATCACGGGCCAGGGCGGAATATTTTTCGGCAATATGCTGGGCAGTGCCGCGGATCTTCACATCGGGGCCGGAACTGTCGTAGGTCCGGGTCAGTGGGTTGGAACCCTTTCGGTTGAAATTGTTACCGCCACCATTGTTATTGTTGTTGTTATTATTGCCGCGCCCCCGACCACGCTTGTTCTGCTGTCCTGGCCTCATCGATTTTTCACCTGAATTCTCTGTGCTTTGCTGATTAAGGGCCACGCGGCCATGCGGCTACCCGCCGAAACAAGGCTTCACGTGCCGCGGACAGGTGAGATCCATCCATCCCTGCCGCATGTGAAAGTCAGTTTTCTGATGCACGCACTGGGTAAATTTCAACCCTGGAAGCCTTCCTGGAAAGGCTGCTGTCCGGTTGAGCTTAACCTGAACGAATCTCCGTTCATTCTCAGCCGCCCATTGCGTGCCCGCAACCTATCCCGCTTCATTGCCGAATCCAAGCCTTTTCTTTCGCTGTTGCAAAAAGGGCGTAAGCTTCGGGCGAGTCACGGATTTTTCCGCGTGAACACCAGCACGCGGTCCTGTCCTCCATAGTCGCGGAAGGCGTCTGTCAAAGTATAACCGGCATCGGAAAAGAGAGCGGTCACCGTCTGCTTCTGATCGAAGCCGATCTCCAGACCGATCCATCCGTCCTCTTCGAGAAAGTTGTCGATACCGCCGGCAATCGCCCTGTAGGCATCAAGACCGTCCGGTCCGCCGTCCAGGGCCAGCATCGGATCGTAGCGGCGGACATCCGGATCGAGTTCTGCAATCACGTCCCGAGTGATATAGGGCGGATTTGACACGATTATGTCGAAACGCCCCACGAGCCGATCAAACCAGCGACTTTCTACCGTGGAAAATCGCTCTGCGACATCATTGAGGTCAGCATTGCGGCGGGCCGTTTCAAGGGCACCCGACGAAAGATCGACGCCAACGGCCTGCAATTCCGGAATCTCCTTGAGCAGGGCAAGCGCAATCGCGCCAGTCCCCGTGCCAAGGTCAAGAAGGCGGGCGCTGCCCTTGCGCGCGATGAGCTGCCGCGCGGGCAAAAGCATGGCCTCCACCAGGATTTCGGTATCGGGCCTCGGTTCCAGCGTTTCCGGCGACAAGGTGAGGCGCACGCCGTAGAAATCACGCGCGCCGAGAATGCGGTGCACCGGCTCCCGCGCGATGCGCCGGGCAAGGGCGGCCTCGATGCGCACCCGGTCCGCGGCGTCGACGACACGGTCGCCGCGCAGCAAAAGCTCGGTCGGCGACAGATCGAGAAGTCCGGCGACCAGCACGCGGGCATCGGTGGCGGCATCGGCAAGCCCGGCTTCGGCCAGCCGCGCGCGGCAGAGCGCCAGAACGGCCGACAGCGTTTCGTTCACGCCTGCTCTCCCAGCTGCGCCAGCTGCCCGGCCTGGAAATCGGCGATCAACGCGTCGACCACCTCGTCGATCTCGCCCTCCATCATCCGGTCCAGCTTGTAAAGGGTGAGGTTGATGCGGTGGTCGGTCACGCGACCCTGCGGAAAATTATAGGTGCGGATGCGCTCGGAGCGGTCGCCAGAGCCGACCTGGCTCTTGCGGTCGGCGGAGCGTTCGCTGTCGGCCTTCTGTCGCTCGATGTCATAGAGGCGTGAGCGCAGCACCTGAAGGGCCTTGGCTCGGTTCTGGTGCTGCGACTTTTCCGAGCTGGTGACGATGAGACCGGTCGGCAGATGAGTGATGCGCACCGCCGAATCCGTGGTGTTGACGTGCTGTCCGCCGGCGCCGGACGAGCGCATCGTATCGATGCGGATGTCTTCCGGGCGAATCTCGATGTCGATCTCCTCGGCTTCTGGCAGCACGGCGACGGTGGCGGCAGAGGTGTGGATGCGTCCACCCGCTTCCGTTTCCGGCACGCGCTGCACGCGGTGCACGCCGGATTCGAACTTCAGCTTGGAGAATACGCCGCGGCCAGTGATCGTCGCGATGATTTCCTTGTAGCCGCCCGCCTCGCCTTCGCTGGCCGACAGCACCTCCACCTTCCAGCCCTTGGTGGAGGAATAGCGCTCGTACATGCGAAACAGGTCGCCGGCGAACAGCGCGGCCTCGTTGCCGCCTGTGCCGGCGCGAATTTCCAGGATGGCGCTCTTCTCGTCGGCCGCATCCTTCGGCAGGAGCAGGACCTGCATGTCCTTTTCCAGCGCCTCGATCCGCTCCTCCGCCTCCGGCAGCTCCAGTTCGGCGAGATCGCGCATCTCGCGGTCGGTGGTTCGATCGTCCAGCAGGGTCCGCAGGTCTGAAACCTCGGAGAGTGCCTTCTCGTAGTCCCGGATCTTGCGCACCAGCGGCTGAAGCTCGGAATATTCGGAGGCGAGCTTCACATAGACATCCGCCGACGGGCCTTCGGACATGCGCGCCTCAATCTCGCCGAAGCGGCGCTCCAGTTCACGCATCTTGTCGACAGGAAGCTTCGCCACCCTTGTTTACTCCAGTACTCGTCTTGTTAGGCCGCTGCCGGCACGAGGCCGGCGCGTGGGCGCCATCTTCTGTTTCTTGGCCCGACTTTGAGGACGCGCGGTGTACCGCGCTAGATCGGGATGTTGTGGCCTGCGGCAAACGACACCAGCATCTCACGCACCGATGCGTTGGAGCGGGTATCGTCCAGCATCGCATTCAGCTCCGCAGCGAGCTGGCCGGCATCGAGACCGAGCAACATGGCCTTGACCGGACCGATCGCCGTCGGGGTCATCGAAACCGACCGGAAGCCGAGCGCGATCAACGCCATCGCGGACAAGGGCTTACCAGCCATTTCGCCGCACAGTGTCAGCGGTGTCCTGTTGCGCTCGGCGGCCCGCACGATGTCGCGCAGGATTCGCAGGAACGGCTTGCCCAGAATGTCGAAGCGGTCGGACACGCGGGCATTGCCACGATCCACCGCCATCGAGAACTGGAACAGGTCGTTCGAGCCGACGGAGACGAAATCGACCTCCGTCATGAGTTCGTCCAGCTGCCACAGCAGGGCCGGCACTTCCAGCATCGCGCCGAACTGCAGCTTGCGCGGCAGCGAATGGCCGAACTTCGACAGATGCTGAACTTCCTTCTGCATCAGGTCGCGCACCGCATGGATTTCAGCAACCTCTGTCACCATCGGCAGCATCATCTTCAATTCGGAACCCGCGGAGGCGCGCAGCAGCGCACGCAACTGCGTGCGCAACAGGCCCGGCCGGTCGAGCGCCAGGCGGATCGCCCGCCAGCCAAGCGCCGGGTTTTCTTCTTCCTGCGCCCGGAAATAGGAGACCACCTTGTCGCCACCGATATCAAGCGTGCGGAAAGTCACCGGCCGGCCGGCAGTCTGGCGCAGCACATTGCGATAGAACGCCTCCTGCTCCTCGAGTTTCGGCATCGTGGAGGCGATCATGAACTGCAGTTCGGTGCGGAACAGGCCGATGCCATCGGCCCCCGATTCCACCAGCTGCGGCAGGTCCACCATCAGGCCGGCATTCATCATCAGGCTAATGCGCTGGCCGTCCTTCGTCACCGAATCGACATCGCGCAGGGCGCGGAACTGTTCCTGACGGCGGGCGCGCAGGCGCACCTTTTCTTCATAAGCCTTCACCATGTCGGCCACGGGCCGCAGGTGCACCTGGCCGTCGTCGCCATCGATGATGACAGGATCGCGGTTTTCGGCGAGCGCCACGATGCCCGCCGCCTGGCCGATGACCGGAATGCCCATGGCGCGCGCCACGATCACCACATGGCTGGTGACGGCACCGTCTTCCAGAACGAGACCGCGAATATTGGCACGCGGATAGTCGAGAAGCTCGGCGGCCCCCATCGCGCGGGCAAAGATCACCGCATCGGTCGGAAAACCCTCGTCGAAGGCACGGCCGGAAAAGCCGGTCAACTGACGCAGCAGCCGGTTGGCAAGATCGTCGAAATCATGCATCCGCTCGCGCAGATAGGGATCGGTCAGGCGCATCATGCGCGCCTTGGTGTCGCTCTGCACCTTCTCGACCGCCGCTTCCGCCGTCAGGCCATTGCGGATCGCCTCTTCCATGCGCCGCACCCAGCCCTGGTCGTGGGCGAACATGCGGTAGGTTTCCAGCACCTCGCGATGCTCGCCTTCCTGGGCAACCTCGCGGCGCGACAGCATGTCGTCGATCGACAGGCGCAGCGAGCCGATCGCTTCGGCAAGACGGATGATTTCCTTTTCGGCATCATCGTTCAGCAGGTTGGTGACGACGATGCGCGGCTCGTGCAGCACCACATGGCCGAGCCCGATGCCTTCATTGTAGCCGTCCGCCTCGATGGTGATCGAGCGCGTCAGGTCGAGTTCCAGTCCCGGCTGGGTGATCTTCTTGAGTTCCCCGGTCGCGATCATTTCGGCGATCACCATGGCGGTGGTTTCCATCGCCTCTACCTCGTCTTCGCGGTAGTTGCGCTGCGCCTTGTTCTGAACGACGAGAACGCCCAAAGTGCGACCGGCCCGGAGGATCGGCACACCGAGGAAGGAATGATAGATCTCCTCGCCCGTCTCCGGCAGGTAGCGGAAGGCGGGATGCGCCTGGGCATCGGAGAGATTGAGCGGCTGGGCGGAAGCGGCGATCGTGCCGACGAGACCCTGGCCCATCTTGAGCTGCGCAAGGTGCACGGCGCCCTTGTTCAGACCTTCGGTGGCATACAGTTCCAGCACGCCATCGGATCGCAGCACGTAGACCGAGCAGACCTCGGCCACCATGTTGCTGGCAATCTGGCTCACGATCCGGTCGAGCCGCTCCTGCGGCTCCAGCGGCTCGGCCATCAATTCCCGCAGTCGCTTCAGCAAGACACGCGGGCCCGCCGACAGGTCTCTCATCGGCATGTTCGCTCCCGAATTCAACTCTGCCCATCCGGAAGACGGTGCGTCGCCCCAAAACGAAGCGACGCAGCGAACCGGTTTAAACTCAACTCTTATCGAGACCGTAGGCAGAATGCAAAGTCCGAACTGCAAGTTCGGAATAAGCACCGTCAATCAGCACGGAAATCTTGATTTCCGACGTGGTGATGGCCTTGATGTTGATGCCTTTTTCGGCAAGTGCCTTGAAAGCGGTCGCAGCCACGCCCGCATGGCTGCGCATGCCGATGCCGACGACGGAGACCTTGCAGAGGCCCGTCTCGTTCTGGGCCACATCGAAACCGATCTTGTCCTTGTTGTCGGCGAGAACCTTCATGGCCTTTTCGACATCGCCAAACGGCACGGTGAAGGTCATGTCGGTCTTGGAACCATCCTCCGAGATGTTCTGGACGATCATGTCGACATTGATGTGGGATTCGGCCAGCGGTCCGAAGATGGCGGCGGAAACGCCCGGCCGGTCGGAAACGCGACGCAGCGAGATTTGCGCTTCATCCTTGGCATAGGCGATACCGGTGACGACTTCCTGTTCCACGATTTCTTCCTCGTCGCAAATCAACGTGCCGGGCGGGTTGATGAGGTCACCCATGCCCGGCGCATCGGGATCCTCGAAACTGGAGCGGACGAAGGTGCGCACCTTGTGCACCATGGCAAGTTCCACGGAACGGACCTGCAGCACCTTGGCGCCGAGGGATGCCATTTCCAGCATTTCCTCGAACGAAATCTTCTTCATGCGGCGTGCCTTGGGCACGATGCGCGGATCGGTCGTGTAGACGCCATCCACATCGGTATAGATGTCGCAGCGATCAGCCTTGACGGCGGCAGCAATCGCGACCGCCGAGGTGTCGGAGCCGCCACGGCCAAGCGTCGCGATGCGGTTGTCGGGTCCAAGCCCCTGGAAACCGGCAACGACGGCCACCTGGCCTTCGCCCATGCGGCGGATGATTTCCGTGCCGTCGATGTCGAGGATACGGGCCGCGCCATGCGCGTTGTCGGTGCGGATCGGGATCTGCCAGCCCTGCCAGGAGCGGGCATTGATGCCCATGGACTGCAGGGCGATCGCCAGGAGACCGGAGGTTACCTGTTCGCCGGAGGCGACGACGGCATCGTATTCGCGCGCATCGTAGAAGGGCGAGCTTGCGCTGGCAGCCTTCGGCGTATCCTGCACCCAGCCCACGAGTTCGTTGGTCTTGCCGGACATGGCGGAGACGACCACGGCCACTTCATGGCCGGCATCCACCTCACGTTTCACATGGCGCGCAACATTATGAATACGTTCAAGATTGGCGACCGAAGTGCCGCCGAACTTCATGACAATGCGAGCCATATCCGACCAAAACCACCCTATCGCGCGCCCGAACCCGTGGCGGGCGCCGCTCTGAAAACAGCAAGCCCCTGCCCGCCGGGCAGATCTTGCGGCGTCCTCTTATCGAAAAGGGGGGGCGGGTGCAATGGAAAAGCCGGTGACCGGAACAGACGGGCCGGGGCGATGAACCCCGGCCCTCAAGGCGTCAAGAGTGGGAGCCGATCACTGCCCCGGCAGCGGGCATGGGTTATCCTGCGTGCAGCGATAAGCAGGAACCGGACCTTCCAGGTAACGGGGCTGCGGGCGGCGATCATCATAGCGATAGCGATCGTCATAGCGGCCGCTGTCCGGCTGGCGTGGCCGCTCGTCGTAGCGATAGCGATTGTCCATGCCGTAACGGTCTTCATAGCGATAACGACCGTCGTCGCGGTAACGGTTCGGATCGTTGATCGGGTCGTCACGACGGCTGTCATAGCGCGGCGGCGGCGGCGGGGGCGGTGGAGCCGCATCGCGACGGTAATCCCAGTCCCGCCAGCGATCACGCTCGCGATAGAAGTCGCGGTGGCTGTAGTAGCGACGCCAGTAGGTGTCGACATCGAAGGTGATCGTGGGAATGCCGAGCGGGCGGTAATACTGGCGATCCACATAAACCCGGTTCTGGCGGTAGGTCGCCTGAATATACGTGCCCGAGACCCAACCGCGGCCGCGCGAAAAGGTGACGTCGCACCAGTTCACGCTGTCGAGGCAGCCATTGATGACGATCGGCGCGCCACGCGGAACGACCACGACCGCCGGATAGCGCGTGCTGGGGCCGGAGCGCATGTTCACATCGGCGGTGGCGTAACCATTGGCGGCCGCCGCCGCAATGGAGGGTGACAGAAGCAACAATCCGGTTGCCAATGCCTTCAATACTTGACGTTTCACAGGTTCCTCCTGGAAATGCTTTCCTTGACGCAATGTCCCTTCAAGAAACAGAGACCGTGCGGAATTTGGTTTTTTTAAGTCCCGCAGGCAGCCGACCACGTGATCTGCCACCGTCTTCTGCTGCGTAGCAACACAATCATGAACACAAGCTGACAAAGCGCGAGGCCGGCCGTGTTTGTGCCGCCGCGACATGATGGCAGACTTGACAAGTCGCGCCCATGAGCCGACTTCACGACAACGAAGACAGGGAGCCCGATCATGACCAACGCGTCCCCCACGACGATTGACCAGAGCGAAGTGGATCGCTTTTCCGCGATGGCTGCGGAATGGTGGAGCCCGACCGGCAAGTTCCGTCCCCTGCACAAGTTCAACCCGGTGCGCCTGTCCTATATCCGTGACCGCGTCTGCGCAAATTTCGGCCGCGATCCGAAGAGCCACCGTCCGTTCGAAGGTCTTCGCTTCCTCGATATCGGCTGCGGGGGCGGCCTGCTCTCCGAACCGATGGCCCGCATGGGGGCAGAGGTCGTTGGCGCCGACCCATCGGAGAAGAACATCGGCATCGCCCAGACACATGCCCGCGAAAGCGGCGTCAGCGTCGATTACCGGGCCGTGAGCGCCGAGCAGCTGGCAGAGGCCGGTGAAACCTTCGACGTGATCCTCAACATGGAGGTGGTCGAGCATGTGGCGGACGTGAACCTGTTCATCTCCACCTGCACGCAGATGGTGCGCCCCGGCGGCCTGATGTTCGTCGCCACCATCAACCGCACCTTCAAGGCCAATGCGCTTGCGATCTTTGCGGCGGAAAACATCCTGCGCTGGCTGCCGAAGGGCACACACAGCTATGACAAGCTGGTGCGCCCGGACGAGCTTGAGCGGCCGCTGTCAGCTGGCGGTCTCGAGATCATCGATCGCACCGGCGTCTTCTACAATGTCCTGCAGGATCGCTGGAACCTGTCGCGCGACATGGACGTGAACTACATGATGCTGGCCAAGCGGCCAGCCTGACGTTCGATCCCGGCCGGACAGGAGCTTAATTGGCATCGTCCGGCAGCACCGGCAGCGGCGCCACCTCGATGCCCTCATCGATCAGGTCGCGCACCTCGGAGAGGCTGGCCTGGCCGATGATGCCGCGCTGATCCGCTTCTCCGTAATGGATCTTGCGGGCTTCTTCCGGAAAGCGTTCGCCCACATCCTCGGCATTGGCCTTGATGCTGGCGACCATTTCCTTCAGCTTGCTCATCATCTCCTGTCGGGCGAGATCCATTGCCACCTGCTGGCGGGCTTCCTGTTTGCGCGCAGTGGAAACCGATGGAGCCATCAGCCCCTTGCTGATGGAAGCGGAATGGCAGACGGGGCAGGTGAGAAATCCCATCTCCACCTGCCGGTCGAAATCCGCGCTGCCGGAAAACCAGCCTTCGAACTCGTGCGCGTTGTCGCAGATGAGCGAATACCGGATCACGCCTCAGCCCTTCCGGTGGAGGTGACACAGTCCAGCGTGAAATCGCGGCTGTTCTTCAGATTCGGGATCTTGGCGCGGGCGGCCTGAACGTCGGCGATGTCAATATCGGCCAGCAGAACCGCCTCCCCGGCACCGCCCGCCTCGGCCAGAATGCGGCCCCAGGGATCGATGATCATCGAGTGACCGTAGGTTTCGCGCCCATCCTCATGCACGCCGCCCTGGGCGGCAGCGATCAGGAAGGCGCCGTTTTCGATGGCACGTGCCCTCAGCAGGATTTCCCAATGCGCCTCGCCCGTCTGGCGGGTGAAGGCGGCCGGCACCGTCAGGATCTCGGCCCCCGCCATGGCTTCCGTGCGAAAGATCTGCGGGAAGCGCACGTCATAGCAGATGGCAAAGCCCAGCCGACCGAAGGGCAGATCGGCCACGCGGGCGCAGGAGCCCGGCTCGTAGGCCGCGCTTTCGCGCCAGCTCTCGCCATTGTCGAGATCGACGTCGAACATGTGGATCTTGTCATAGACGCAGATGCGCTGGCCGTCTGGTCCAAACAGGAAGCCGCGATTGGCCATCTTCTCGTCGCCGCGCGCAATCGCCGTCGAACCGACATGCACGAAGATGCCAAGCTCGCGCGCAAGCGCTGCGGCCCGGGCGACGATCACATCGCTGGCCTCATCGGCCAGCACGGCCTTGAGCGCGGGGCGGTTGCGCTGCAGAGCCCCCGTCATTTCCGGCGTCTGGACATAGGTGGCGCCGGCAGCGGCGGCCTTACGCACCAGCCCCTCCATGGCATCCGCATTCTTCTGCGGATCGACGCCCGAACACATCTGGACCGCGGCAACCTTCACCATCGTCTCTGCCTCTCAGGCCGCCAGAAGCGGATCCAGCTTGCCGTCGCGATCCAGTGCGTGGATGTCGTCGCAGCCGCCGACATGCTCCCCGTTGATGAAGATCTGCGGGAAGGTGGTGCGACCATTCGCCTTGTCGATCATCTCCTGGCGCAACGGCTGCGAGAAGGTTGCATCATGCTCCGTGAACGTGACGCCCTTGGCGGTGAGAAGCGCCTTGGCGCGGGCGCAGTAACCGCACATCTGGCGGGTATAGATGACGACTTCAGCCATGAAAATCTCCGTGACGGACCGCACGAAAGGGTCTTGCAGGCGGCCCTGATACGCCTTGTCATATAGGCTCGGCAAGAGCCATTGCAAAGGTCAAAACCGTGACATCCGCGGCGCCCGCCCGCTTCAGGGCGCGGGCGGCGGCCGAGACCGTGGCGCCGGTGGTGAACACGTCATCCACGAGCACAAGACGGCGACCGAACACGCGGTCCTCCTGCCCCTTCGCCACGCGAAAGGCGGCGCGCACATTCTCCTCCCGCCCGCGCGCCGTCAGCCCCACCTGACGGCTGGTGCGCTTCCTGCGCACAAGCGTACCGGAGAGCATGGGCTTGCCGGACTGGTGCGCGAGATGCCGGCCGAGCTCGGCTGCCTGGTTGAAGCGGCGCGCCATCATGCGCGTCCAATGCAGCGGCACAGGCAGGATCGCATCACAGGCCTCGAGTTCGGCGCGCCCGGCGCGCCACATCCAGGCCGCCATCATCAACGCAAGGTCGGTGCGGTCGCGATATTTCAGGCCATGCACCAGATGGCGTGCCGGCCCCTCATGCAGGGCGACCGCCCGCAGGCGGTCGAAGACCGGCGGCTCGGCAATGGCCAGTGCAGACACCATGCCCTCACCCGGATCTTTCGCAAAGGGTATGCCAAGGATGTCGCAATAGGGCCGTTCAATGAAGCGCATGCGGCTCCAGCAGGTGCCGCACAACGCCCGATGGGCTGCCATCCTAACCCCGCAGGCAGCGCAGCAGGGCGGGTAGAGCACGTCGAGAACAGGTCGCAGCAGAACCGCCGGCGAAAACCGCGCGCGCCTCACCTCGAATTTGTCGCTTGCATCCCCCATGTCTTGACTTTAGCCGCAGGCAAGCGCCCATGCGACCCGCAAATCTGATGGAATCGACGCGATGGATCTCCTTTTCGACCTGCCTCTTGTCACCGCACGGCGGGAACGGGCCATGGCCCGGGCCGTGCCCGGCACAGACTTCCTGCTCGATGTGGCGGCCCGCGAACTTGCCGAACGGCTGGCAGTGGTCGAGCGACAGTTCGACGAGGCCGTCGAACTGCATGGTGGCGGCGGCAATGCCGCGCGCCTCGCGATGGCGACGGGCAAGATCGGGCACCTCACCCGTTACGAGACCTCTGCGGTTTTCGGAGAAGCAGTATCGCTGGCCGCGCTGGAAGACGTGCCGCTGGCCGAGCAATCGGCCAACCTGATTTTGTCGCCACTCTCGCTGCATCTCACCAATGATACGCCGGGCATGCTGATCCGCATCCGCCGGGCGCTGAAGCCGGACGGCCTGCTGCTGGCAGCCATTCCCGGCGCAGGCACGCTCGCCGAACTGCGCGATGTTCTGCTGGCGGCCGAGGCGGACATCCTCGGCGGCGCAAGCCCGCGCGTCATCCCCTTTGCGGACGTGCGCGATATCGGTGGCCTGCTGCAGCGCGCGGGCTTCGCACTGCCTGTCATCGACCAGGAAAACTATACCGTCCGCTATGACACGCTGTTTCACCTGATGCGGGATCTCAAGGCCATGGGCATGGCCAATCCGCTGATCGGGCGCAACAACAGGCCGCTCACCCGCGCCTTCTTCGTGCGTGCGGCGGAACTGTATGCGGAGCGCTATTCCGATCCCGATGGCAGGATCCGCGCTACCTTTTCGATTGTCTACGCCTCCGGCTGGGCGCCGCACGAAAGCCAGCAGAAACCCCTGAAGCCGGGCTCGGCCAGGATGCGGCTGGCGGACGCCCTCAAGCTGGACGGGACGGGCGAGGCGAAGTAGACCTCGCGCATCCCTGCCAGAGATTACTGGCCGGGCACTGCGTCCGACAGGATGGCGAATGTCGATTGCAATGCATCGGTAAACGTGCCGAGGCCGGCAATCAGCGCCACCGACACAAGAGCGACGATCAGGCCATATTCCATGGCCGTAGCGCCAGAACGGTCGCGAAGAAAGCGGATGAACTCTGACATGACGTTTCCTTCGCGCCGACAGTGGCGGGTCGCTGCCAATCTCAGCAGGGATTGCCGGACTCGAAGCCCTGGATGACACAAACGGCGCCCGGTGTCGGCTGCAGCACGCTCCGGCGGATCGTATAGTGCTTGCTGCCCTGTTCCTCGGACTTGATCGAACCGGTGGTGATCAAATCGAACTCTTCCTGGACATGCGCCATGTGCTGGCTGTCCTGTCGCTTGGCGAGCATGGGGGTGACGATCAACGAAAGGGCGATCGCGGCCGTGCCGAACAGCAGGGCGACATTCAGCGCGCCGGTCCTGCCGGTTTTGCCGAGCGTCTGCTGCTGGGTACGGACAGTCTTCCAGAATTCCTCATCCATGGGAGCCTCGTTACGCAATACATGATCGATGCCGCATATTGTCCCAATCGGTTAAAGGATCTGTTAACGTCGTTTGGAGAGGCACACCGATTTTGCAGAAGCTGTGGATAAATGGCCACGCCCGGCGGGCGCGACTAAAGAAGATCCTGCAGGAAGGGGATCAGCGGCTCGTCGGCCGGCGGCATCGGATAGTCGCGCAGGTTTGCGGGACGCACCCATTTCAGCGCCTGCCCTTCCCGCCCTGCCGGAATGCCCTCGAACCGGCGGCAGACATAAAGCGGCATCAGCAGGTGGAAGGTCTCGTAGGTGTGGCTGGCGAAGGTGAGCGGTGCAAGGCACGGCACGCGCGTGGCGATGCCAAGCTCCTCCTCCAGTTCGCGCACCAGGGTTTCCTCGGGCGTCTCGCCCGGCTCCACCTTGCCGCCCGGAAACTCCCAGAGCCCCGCAAGGCTTTTGCCTTCAGGACGCTGGGCGAGGAGGATGCGACCATCGGCATCGACCAGCGCGCAGGCTGCCACCAGAACGATCTTGCGCTCCCCCCCGCTCATGCCCGCGTCTCCTGGCGCCAGTAGTGATACCGGTAGACCTCGCGGAAGCCGAAACGGTGGTAGAGCGAAAGCGCCGATGCGTTCGATGCATCCACCTGCAGCCAGGCCGTGCGGGCGCCGCTGATGCGAGCCCAGCGCAGCGCAGCCGTCAGCATCTCGGTGCCGAGCCCCTGCCGGCGGCGATCAGGCGCCACGGCAAAGGATAGAATTCCGGCAAGATCATTGTCCTGAACGCACAGCATGGCCGCCAGCGGCCCATTGCCCGGATCTTCCGCGATGAAGAGGCCAGTCGGCGGCTTGATGGCGGAGAGAATTTCCGCAAGCGCCGGCTTGATGGCCGGATCTTCCTCGTGCACGGCAAGCGAGGCATCGATATAGCGGCCGATATCGTGGCTCGGCAGATGGCTGATCGTATCGGGCAGTTCCAGTCCGGCGAGATCCGCCGTCATGACGTTGACCGTTTCGAACGGTGCCCAGCCATCGGCGCGCAGGGCCTCCAGCAGTGGCTGCGGCGCAAGCGGTGTCTCGCGCACCAGAAGCGGACGTCCGTAATGTTCGAACCGCTTGCGCGCCTTCTCGATGCGGATCGCGGCGTCCCGGTAATCCGAGGGATCGAGCGGCACCACGCAGTTCAGCCGCTTGGAGGGATGGCCGCCGGTCAACCGCACCTGCCAGCTGCCGTCATAGACGACGGAAGCCGCCGGCCAGGCGCGGAACCCCACGGCTTCCAGGCGCCGGACAAGCGGAAGATTGCCGTGGGGAGAAATTGCCTGCATCAAACGGTCAGCTCCGATAGTCACCATTGATGGCGACATATTCCTTCGTCAGGTCGCATGTCCAGACCGTTGCCGTGCCATGGCCCAGACCAATGTCAGCACGGATGACGATATCCTGCTTTTCCATGACGGCAGTGGTCGCCTCTTCAGAGTAATCCGGATCCCGTTCGCCGTTGACGGCAACCCGCACATCCCCAAACCAGATCGCCAGGCGGTCACGGTCGGCCATTTCGCCGGACTTGCCGACAGCCATGACGACGCGACCCCAGTTGGCATCTTCGCCGGCAACGGCGGTCTTCACCAGCGGCGAATTGGCGACCGACAGCGCGATGCGCTTGGCGGCCGCGTCGCTTTCGGCGCCGGTCACGGTGACCTCCACCATCTTGCGGGCGCCTTCGCCATCGCGCACCACCTGCAGGGCGAGATCCTTCAGAAGGTCATTCAACGCAGCACGGAAGCCGGAAAGCTGCGGATCATCAGCACTTTCCACCTTCACCTGACCATCGGCGGCGGCCTTGCCGGTCGCAAACAGCAGCAGCGTGTCGGAGGTCGAGGTGTCGCTGTCGACGGTAACGGAGTTGAAGCTCGGGCCGACCCCTTCAGACAGCAGCGCCTGCAGGGCGGCCGGCGCAATGTCGGCATCGGTCGCCACGAAGGAAAGCATCGTCGCCATGTCCGGCGCGATCATGCCGGCACCCTTGGCAATGCCATTGATCGTCACCGTCACGCCGCCGATCTCGGCGGTGCGGGTCGCGACCTTCGGATAGGTATCCGTGGTCATGATCGCCTTGGCCGCCTCCAGCCAGAAATCGCCAGTGGCGGAACCGTGCATGTCGCCCAGCACGCCGGCGAATTTCGTCGCATCGAGCGGTTCGCCGATGACGCCGGTCGAGGCGAGATAAACCTCGTCCATGCCGCAGCCGACGGCGTCCGACGCGGAGCGCGCCGTCAGGTCCGTCGCGGCCTTGCCTTTCACGCCCGTGAAGGCGTTCGCATTGCCCGAATTGACGACGACCGCGCGGGCGCGGCCGGTGGGCAGGTTGGCGCGGCAGAAGTCCACCGGCGCAGACGGGCACTTCGAGCGGGTGAACACGCCGGCCACCGCGGCCGGTTCATCGAACACCATCAACAGCACGTCGGTGCGGTTCTTGTACTTGATGCCGGCGGCTGCCGTTGCCATGCGCACGCCGCGCAGCACGGGCATGTCGGGATAGGATTTCGGAGCAAGAGGAGAGACGGTGGCGGACATATGCTTCAGACCCGGATAAAGAAAGGCCCGCAGACGCGGGCCCGGTTGCCGATGTGACGAGCGGATTATTCGCCCTTGGTCAGCGCTTCGTAGCCCTTGCTGAGCGCAGGGTCGACGATCTCGACCTTCTGGTCCTTCTTCGCGTCGTCAATGATCTGAGAATACTTCTCCTGCATGACGATCTGGCGAACCTGCGGCTCGACCTGGTCGAAGGCCGGCGGCTGGGCGTCGCGCTTGTCTTCCACCTTGATCACGTGCCAGCCGAACTGCGACTTGACCGGGGTCTTGGTGTACTGGCCCTTCTGCAGGGCAAAGGCTGCTTCCTCGAATTCAGGAACCATGCGGCCCTTGGTGAAGTAACCGAGATCGCCACCATCGGACTTGCTGGTGTCTTCCGACTTTTCCTTGGCCAGCTCCACGAAGTCCTTGCCGGCGTCGAGCTGCTTGATGATGTCCTTGGCCTCTTCCTCGGTCTTCACCAGGATGTGGCGGGCATGCACTTCCTCTTCCTTCGGCATGGCTGCGACTTCCTTGTCGTAGCGAGCCTTGACTTCTTCCGGCTTCAGCTTGTCGAACTGGTCGCGCAGGTAGGCGTTGTGCAGTTCGCGCTCCTGAAGATAGGCCATGCGCTTCTTGAAATCGTCGCTGTTCTGCAGGCCGGCGGCCTCGGCCTTCTTGGAGACGAGCTTGATGTCGATGATCTGCGAGAGGGCTGCGACCTTCTTCTGTTCGTCGGGAAGCTGCTGATACTGCTGGCTGAGATTGGCCATCGCGGTATCCAGGTCGGACTGGTGGATTTCCACGCCGCCAACCTTGGCGACGACAGCGTCGTCGGCGGCAAAGGCCGGCACCTGCAGGAACACAACCGCGGCCACGGCGGCAGTCACGAGGAACTTATGACGAAACATCAGGAACTACCTTTCGAAATGGGCGCCGGCCTCGGCCTCCGAGACCGGCTGGAACACGTCCACAAACACCGGATTATGGCCATTCTGTAACGGCGGCAACCGTTGACATCATTCGACCCCCCTCTTATCTGTCACGCTACTTCGCGTCCAGAAGAGTTTCCGGGCGGGTCTTCACTTTTGCCTGTGTAAAACCGGAGCGGAAGGAACCCACCGGAAGCCGATCAAAAGTGATGCCACTTCAGTTTGGAAAGGACCATTTGCATGGTCAGCTTCGGTGGGATAGCCCGCAAGTTTTTCGGCTCGGCGAATGACCGCCGTGTCCGCTCGTATCGCAGCCGCGTTGCCGCCATTGCCGCGCTGGAAGAGAGCATCAAGGCTCTGAGCGACGAGCAGCTTGCCGCCAAGACCCAGGAATTCAAGCAGCAGCTTGCCGAAGGCAAGACACTGGACGACATTCTGGCGCCAGCCTTTGCCGTGGTGCGCGAAGCCTCGCGCCGCGTGCTCGGCATGCGCCCCTTCGACGTGCAGCTGACGGGCGGCATGATCCTGCATGACGGCGACATCGCCGAAATGAAGACGGGCGAAGGCAAGACGCTGGTCGCGACCCTTCCGGTCTATCTCAATGCGCTGTCCGGCAAGGGTGTGCATGTGGTGACCGTCAACGACTATCTGGCGAGCCGCGACGCCGGCATCATGGGCCGTCTCTACGGCTTCCTTGGCCTGACCACCGGCGTCATCGTGCACGGCCTCGATGACGAGCAGCGCCGCGCGGCCTATGCCTGCGACATCACCTACGCCACGAACAACGAGCTTGGCTTCGACTATCTGCGCGACAACATGAAATATGACCGCGGCCAGATGGTGCAGCGCGGCCACAATTTCGCGATCGTCGACGAAGTGGACTCGATCCTGATCGACGAGGCGCGCACGCCGCTGATCATCTCGGGCCCGCTGGACGACCGCTCGGATCTCTACAACACGATCGATGCCTTCATTCCGGCGCTGACGGCCGACGATTACGAAATCGACGAGAAGCAGCGCTCGGCGATCTTTTCGGAAGTCGGCACGGAGAAGTTGGAAAATCTTCTGCGGCAGGCCGGCCTGTTGAAGGGCGAAAGCCTCTACGACGTGGAAAACGTCGCGATCGTCCACCACATCAACAACGCGCTGAAGGCGCACAAGCTGTTCCAGCGCGACAAGGACTATATTGTCCGCAACGACGAAATCGTCATCATCGACGAATTTACCGGCCGCATGATGCCGGGACGCCGCTATTCCGAAGGCCAGCACCAGGCGCTCGAAGCCAAGGAAAAGGTGACGATCCAGCCGGAAAACCAGACGCTGGCCTCCATCACCTTCCAGAACTATTTCCGCATGTATGCGAAGCTGGCCGGCATGACCGGCACGGCCGCCACCGAAGCGGAAGAATTTTCCAACATCTACGGTCTCGAAGTGGTCGAGGTGCCGACCAACCTGCCGATCCAGCGTATCGACGAGGACGACGAGGTCTACCGGACCTTCGAGGAAAAGTTCAAGGCGATCATCGTCGAGATCCGCGAGGCGCACCAGCGCAACCAGCCGGTGCTCGTCGGCACGACCTCCATCGAGAAGTCCGAGCTTCTGGCCGCTATGCTGAAGAAGGAAGGCTTTACCCAGTTCAACGTGCTGAACGCCCGTTATCACGAACAGGAAGCCTATATCGTCAGCCAGGCCGGCGTACCGGGCGCCGTCACCATCGCCACCAACATGGCCGGCCGCGGCACCGACATCCAGCTCGGCGGCAATATCGACATGCGCCTCGAGCGCGATCTGGAAGGCATGGAACCCGGCCCGGAGCGTGACGCGAAGGAAGCGGCGATCCGCGCCGAGGTGAAGCAGCTCAAGGAGAAGGCGCTCGCCGCCGGCGGTCTCTACGTGATCGCCACGGAGCGCCACGAAAGCCGCCGCATCGACAACCAGCTGCGCGGCCGTTCGGGCCGTCAGGGCGACCCGGGTCGGTCGAAATTCTACCTCTCGCTTCAGGACGACCTGATGCGCATCTTCGGCTCCGACCGCATGGACGGGATGCTGCAGAAGCTGGGTCTCAAGGAAGGCGAAGCGATCGTCCATCCCTGGATCAACAAGGCGCTCGAGCGGGCCCAGAAGAAGGTCGAGGCGCGCAACTTCGACACCCGCAAGAACCTGTTGAAGTATGACGACGTCACCAACGACCAGCGCAAGGTGATCTTCGAGCAGCGCATCGAATTGATGGATGCGACCGACCTCACCGAGACGGTCGCCGACATGCGCCATGAAGTGGTCGACATGCTCGTCACCAAGCACATCCCGGAACGCGCCTATGCGGAGCAGTGGGATGCCAAGGGCCTCAAGGAAGAGGTGCAGCGCCTGCTGAACCTCGATCTGCCGGTCGAGGACTGGGTGCAGGAAGAAGGCATTGCCGAGGACGATATTCGCGAACGCCTGATGACTGCGGCGGATGCGGCGGCCCATGATCGCGCCGAGCGTTTCGGCCCCGAGATCATGACCTATGTCGAGCGGTCGATCCTGCTGCAGACGCTGGATCACCTCTGGCGCGAGCACATCGTCAACCTCGATCATCTGCGCTCCGTTGTCGGCTTCCGCGGTTATGCCCAGCGCGATCCGCTGCAGGAATACAAGGCCGAGGCCTTCGAACTCTTCCAGGCGCTGCTGGCCAATCTGCGCGAAGTCGTCACCGCCCAGTTGATGCGGGTGGAGCTGGTGCGCGAGGCACCGCAGGCGCCCGAGCCGCCGCCGGTGATGCAGGCGCATCATTTCGACCCGACAACGGGCGAGGACGAATTTGCCCAGCCGGCCATTTTTGCCGCCGACGAGGCGATCGACCGCGACCCGTCCAACCCCGCCACCTGGGGCAAGGTCGGCCGCAACGAGCTTTGCCCCTGCGGTTCCGGTAAGAAGTTCAAGCACTGCCACGGCGTGCTGACGGCCTGACGCAAAAGGCCATCGCTCATCCGTCCCATGTAAAACGGGGCCGCTCTTCGGGCGGCCCCGTTTTACATGGCGGCGCATGGGCTTCCTGCAGGGGCAAGGAAAGCGTTTCTTAACGGGGACACCGGCATAGTGCCCGCTGCCCCGGGTTCCTGGAAGTAATGCGTGCCAGCCATGACGGTGATCGAGAAAGCGGAGAGATGTCTTCCGCTCGGCCTGAAGATTCGGCTGACGCCGCTCCTCGGCCGGCTTGACCTCTGGCTGTCCGGCGACAGCGACGCGGCCGTCGCCCAGCGCATGGCGCTGACGGCTTTCGCGATCCGCATCCTCAGCGCCGCCATTGCCTTTCTCGCCCAGATCATCCAGGCCCGCCTGCTCGGCGAGTTCGATTATGGCATCTTCGCCTTCGTCTGGGTGCTGGTGGTGGTCTTCGGCAACCTCTCCTGCCTCGGCTTCCATACCGCCGTCATCCGGTTCCTGCCGATCCACACCGCCGGCGGTGAAACGGACCTGGTGCGCGGCCTCAACTGGACGGCGCGTGTGCTGGCACTGCTGTCGGCAAGCCTGCTCGCGGGGCTCGGCCTGCTCGTTCTCCACATCTTCGACCATCTGATTGCCGACTACTGGATGGTTCCGGTCTTTCTTGGCCTTTTCACCCTGCCGATGATCGCACTCGGCGACGTGCTGGACGGAACCGCAAGGGCCAATGGCTGGGCAGTCACGGCACTTGGGCCCACCTTCATCCTGCGACCGCTGCTGATCCTCGCACTGATGAGCCTTGCGGTGCTGACGGGTGCGCCGCGCACCGCGACGACTGCAATGACGGCCGCACTTGCCGGCACCTACCTCACAACCCTCTTCCAGTTCGTGCGGCTGACGCTGCGGCTGAGACGACAGCTCGGACCGGGCGGTCTCGCCTTCCGCGTCCTCCCCTGGACGCGCTTTGCCCTGCCGCTCTTCCTCGTCGACGGGATCGGCTTCCTGCTCACCAATTCCGATGTCGTGGTGGTCGGGCTCTATCTGCCACCGGACCAGGTGGCGATCTATTATGCCGCGGCCAAGACCATTGCACTCGTCCAGTTCGTCAATTTTTCGGTCAAGGCCGCAGCCGCACCGCGCATCGCCTCGATCCTGACAACGGGTGGAAGGGACGAAATCGCTGCCTTTGCGACAGATGCTGCGCGCTGGACCTTCTGGCCCTCGCTGGCGGTCGGGCTGTCGGTTCTGCTGGCTGGCCCGCTGCTTCTGTCGCTGTTCGGCCCCGCCTTCACCGCCGGCTATCCGCTGATGCTCATTCTGTTTGCCGGCATTCTTGCCAAGGCCAGCATCGGTCCGGGCGAGGTGCTGCTCAACATGGCCGGACACCAGCCACTCTGCGTGATGCTCTATGCCGGCCTGCTCGTGACCAATGTGACGCTGAACATGCTGCTCATTCCGCATTTAGGCCTGATGGGTGCCGCCGGCGCCACGGCGATGGCCATGGGCTTCGAGGCGCTGCTTCTGCATCTCGCCGCACGGCGCGTGCTTGAGATCCGTCTGTTCGCCTTTGCCCGCTCCGTCCCTCCCCTCCGCAAGGAAGAAGGCTCATGACAGAGACCTCTGCCTCACACCTCCCCGATACGGCGCGTCAGGCGGTTTCGCCGGCACATGCGCACGCTCCCTCAGATCTTCCCGAGCCCTCGCTGTCGATCGCCATCGGCCGGCCGGGACGCACACTTGCCATCTATGCGGCAAGGATGGGCTATGACCTGCAGGACGAACTGGATTTCCTCTCCAACCGGGTGCTCGAACCGAACATCTTCTTTGCCGCCCGCCTGCTGGCGCCGGCGATGCCACGCATCGAGGATCGCGCGGTGCGGCTTGCCATCCTGCGCGACCGGAAGGAAAACGGCGGGCGAATGCGCCTGCTGATGCCGTTTTCGGTTGAAAAGCCGGGCTTCGCACTGGGCGCGCCGATCCTGCGCGTCTGGGCCAACCCGTTCGGCCCGCTCGGCACGCCACTGGTGGATGCCGAGGATGCCGCCGAAACGCTGGACAATCTTCTGGAAGGGCTTGGACGACGCGATGCCGGGCTGCCCGGCGTGCTTGTGATGCCGGACCTCAGGCTCGACGGGCGCTTCGCCCGGATGATCCGGGCCGTGGCCCTGTCGCGCAACCTGCCGGTCACCGTCACTGGCCGCCACCATCGCCCGATGCTGCACAGCTATCTTGATCCGGAAACCTACCTCAGGCAGTCGGTCTCGGCCCATCATCTGCGCGAGATGCGCCGCCAGTGGCGCAAGCTGGCGGAAACAGGTGCCCTGACCCACGGGGTGGCGCGCCAGCCGCAGGAGATCCGCCAGCGCACCGAAGAGTTTCTGGCGCTCGAGGCGAAGGGCTGGAAAGGCCGCAAGCGCTCCGCGCTGATCAACGATCGCTACCGCTCCGCCTTCGCCCGCGAGGCGATCGGCAATCTGGCCGAGATCGATGCCGTGCGTATCCACACGCTGGACCTCGACGGCAAGGCGATTGCCTCCCTCATCGTCTTTCTGATGGCTGGCGAGGCCTATACGTGGAAAACCGCCTATGACGAGGCCCTTGCGGCCTTCTCGCCGGGCAAGCTGCTGATGATGAAGCTGACCGAATGGCACCTGGAAGACGCCAACATCACCCGCTCCGACAGCTGCGCCGTGCCTGATCATCCGGTCATGAGCCGCTTCTGGAGCGAACGGGAGGCCATGGGCACGCTGATCATCGGCCTTGCCGACAGCGCCGACCGCGACACGCGGCAGGTGGCGACACAACTGCATCTGTACCAGAACACCCGCAGCATGGCACGGCGCCTGCGCGAGAAGATCCTGGGCTTCCGCAACCGGGACGAGGGATGACACCGTCTCATCCGCATGGCCTGCGGTTAACCGGATTTTTGGCGACCGCTTGCTAAGAGAAGACCGCCCGGCCTTCCGCCGGGCTGTCGCCGGAGAGACATTCACCTCTCTCCGCATGCCCGCAACCCGCCACCACGGCACCGCGTGCCGTGATCCGCAAGAGCAGACCGATGGACCTCATCAGCTTCAAGAACACGCACGACCAGCAGATCTACGTCAACCCGCAGCAGGTCGCCTATGTTACCCGCTACGAGGACGCCGTCACCGTGATCGCGCTCGCCATTCCCCACAATGGCGGCCACCTGCAGCTTTACGTGCGCGGCGGGGTCGAGGAAGTGCGCCAGCGGCTGCTCGGCCATTATCACCGCAACGGGTGACGATCACTCCGGTCGCGGTTCCAGCGTTGCAAGAATATCGTTTCGGGTGACCGTGGTGCCCCGTGCCGGAATCGAACCAGCACTCCTTTCGGAACCTGATTTTGAGTCAGGCGCGTCTACCAATTCCGCCAACGGGGCATCGAAAGTGGTCGACGGGGTCTAGCACAGGAAAAAGCAGGCGCGCAAGCACCGGCTGGGCTGGAGCCCTTGTTGTTTCTCACGAAAATGTGGCGCGACATAATCGTCCCTGGCTCGCCCGATGCATTTACAGCCCTCTTCCCGTTCACTAGAGCAGGAGACACGTGACAGACGCCGCAGGAGACAGTTTGATGGCCACCGCAACCGATCCCCGCTCCACCCTGATGGGCTATTCGGGTCTGCTGGCTGTTGGCATGGTCGCCACCGTCGGATCGGCGCTCGGCTTCCAGCATATCGGCGGCTATATCCCCTGCGCGCTCTGCCTGCTGCAGCGCGAGCCCTATTACTGGGGTGTGCCGATTGCGCTCGGCGCCTTTGCAACCGCAGCCTTTCGCCTGCCGCCGGCGCTGACCCGCCTGCTGATCGGCGTGGTCGGCGTGATGATGCTGATTGCCGCCGGCATGGGCGTCTATCATTCCGGCGTCGAATGGGGCTTCTGGCCAGGTCCGACCACGTGCTCAACCTCTGCCGCCACGGCCACCACCAGCGCACAGAACCTGCTGGAAGACTTGAACACCGTGCACGGCCCCTCCTGCACGGTCGCGGCCCTGCGCATCCTCGGTCTGTCGCTTGCCGGCTGGAATGTCGTCGCGGCCCTCATCCTCGCCGCCATCGCCTTTCGCGGCGTATTCGCAAAGCGCAGATGAGCGATAAGGCCACGTCCTATCCGGCCGGTGTGTGAGAACGGCGGGGCCTTTCCGCGCGCGAGGACCGGTGCGGATGGCTCCGGGACGCGAGACAGAGGCAGCCGCACGTCACGACGACAGCTCTGCAAATTGATGGCGGCACTGGAAGGGCATCAGGGCTGAAGCTCGGTATCCCAGTAGAGATAGTCCATCCAGCTTTCATGCAGATAGTTCGGGGGGAAAAGCCGCCCGTTGTTGTGCAGGTCCTGCACCGTGGGCTGGTAGGGCGTCTGGGCGGGGTGCATGCCGGCCTGCTTGGGAAGCTTGCTGCCTTTTCTGAGATTGCAGGGGGAGCAGGCGGCCACCACGTTTTCCCAGGTCGTCTGGCCGCCATGGGCGCGGGGGATCACGTGGTCGAAGGTCAGATCCTCGTGCGAACCGCAGTACTGGCACTCGAACTTGTCGCGGAGGAAGACGTTGAAGCGGGTGAAGGCGGGGTTTCTCGTGGGCTGTACGTAGGTCTTTAAACTGACGACGCTCGGTAATCGCATCGAGAAGGTGGGAGACGATACCGACTGGTCATACTCGGCAATGATATTCACACGGTCGAGGAAGACTGCCTTGATCGCGTCCTGCCAGGACCAGAGCGACAAGGGGTAATAACTCAGCGGCCGGTAGTCAGCGTTCAACACGAGCGCCGGCAGGGCCTGCGGGGAGACTGCAATCGTCAACGGACGCTCCTCACCGATTCGGCTTCTGTCTTTCTATATTAGGACCGTTGTTACAGGAATGTGAAGCCCCCCTGACGACGCAGCGTGCGCCGCAGGCCATCACGTCATCGGGATGGCGTCGCGCCGCAACACGCGGGCATAATAGGCCCAGAACAAACGGGCCGCCACGGAGCGCCAGGGCTGCCAGGAGAGGGAAAGCTCGGAAACCTCCGTCACCGATGGCCGCACTTCCATTGAAAGCGCATGGCCGACCGCGGCCCTCAGCGCCACGTCACCGGCCGGAAACACATCCGCCGCGCCAAGGCAGAACATCAGATAGACCTCCGCCGTCCAGGGGCCGATGCCGGGCAGCGCCACGAGCCGGGCCCTCGCCTCCTCCGGCGCAAGCGAGGACAGCCCGTCGAGATCGAACCGGCGTTCAACGAGCGCCGCCGCCAGCCCCTCGATCGCCCTCGCCTTCGCCCGCGACAGCCCGAAACCCGCCACGACCTCCGGGGAATGGCCGAGGTAGACGGCAGGCGTCATCGCGCCGGCCGCCTGGATGCGGCTCCAGATCGCCGAGGCGGCCGCCTTCGACACCATCTGTGATACAATGATTTCGCAAAGACCCGCAAAGCCCGGCGGCGACAGGCGCAGCGGTATCGGCCCTGCCGCCGCAATCACCGTCGACAGACGGTCATCCAGCCGGGCGAGCGCGGCAAGCCCTTCCTCGATCTCCGCCATGCCGCGTATCTGAACCATCGCCAATCCTTCCGATTCGTGGCACAAGAGACCATGCACGCCGTCGACCGTCAAAAGCCCGTCTTCCGTTTCGCGCCAAGCCCGAACGGGTTCCTGCATCTGGGCCATGCGCTGTCCGCCCTGATCAACCAGGATATGGCCGAGCGCGCCGGGGGGCGCCTGCTGCTGCGCATCGAGGATATCGACCAGACCCGCTGCAGGCCCGAATTCGTCCACGAGATCTTTCGCGATCTCGCCTGGCTTGGTCTCGAATGGGAGGAGCCGGTGCGCCACCAGTCGAACCATATCGAGGCGTATCAGGCAGCGCTCAGCAAGCTGGAGGCGCTGGACCTGCTCTACCCGGCCTTCCTGACGCGCGGCGAGGTGAAGGCGCGCGTGGCGGCGTCCGAAGCTGCCGGCAGGCCATGGCCGCGCGATCCGGACGGTGCGCCGCTCTACCCGCCGGATGACCGCAACCGCAGCCCGGCCGAGCGCACGCAGCTTCTGGGCGGCGGCCTGCGGCATGCCATCCGCCTCGACATGGCAAAGGCGCTTGCGCTGGTCGGCCAATCGCTCGAATCGCCCCTCACATGGCAGGAGGATGGCGACGGAGAGACCGGCACCATCCCTGCCGATCCGGCGGCCTGGGGCGATGTCATTCTCTCGCGCTCGGATGCCCCCTCCAGCTATCATCTCTCGGTGGTGGTGGACGATGCCGCGCAGGGGGTGACGCATGTGGTGCGCGGGCTGGACCTGTTCCACGCCACCGCCGTCCACCGCCTGCTGCAGGTGCTGCTCGGTCTGCCGCAACCGCTCTATCACCACCACCGGCTGGTGCCGGGTCACGACGGCCGCAAACTTTCGAAAAGCGAGGGTGCGACGGGGCTGGCGACGCTGCGCGCCGCCGGTGCCTCACCGGCGGATATTCGCGCGATGCTGGGGTTCTGAAACCGTTTTCTGCTTTGCCTGCTCCGCCCGGCCATGCTTCGCCAGCGCGTGGGAGACTTTTGGCAGAACGCGGTACTTCATCAGCGCCGTGTTCACCTCGGCGCCGAGAATGAAGATCACGCCGACCATGTAGAGAAAGACCAGCACGATCATCACCGAGGCAAGCCCGGCATAGGTGGCGGCATAATTGGCGAAGGTTGCGAGGTAGGAGGCGAAGGCGAACGCAAAACCGCCCCAGCACAGCAGCGTCAGCACGATGCCCGGCAGCACATCCACCACCCGGCGGCGGCCGGCCGGCAACCATTTGTGGCAGATGATGAGGCCGAGAAACAGCACGATGATCGTACCGACCACGCCGAAATTGGCGATGCTGCTGAGTTCGTCGCTGAGCCAGGGCAGGCGGGAGCCTGCAAAGCGGATGGCAATCGGCAACGCCACCAGCACGATGCTGATCGCCGCGAAGATCGCGACCGCCGCGATCACATAGCCGAGGCTCGCCAGGCGCGTCACATACCAGGCACGGTCTTCCGCCACCCGGTAGGCGCGGTTCAGCGAAATGCGCAGTGCCTCCACCCCGTTCGAGGCGAAATAGGCCGCCGCCAGCACGGAAATCGTCAAAAGCCCACCGCGCGGAATTTCGAGCACGCGCCGCACTTCGTTGGCCAGCGGCTGGGCAATGTCGGAGGGCCAGGTGTCGAACAGCAGATGGACGGCGGTATCGGAAAAACTGTTGGCGCCGAGAAAGCCCGCCAGCGCCGTGCCGAAGATCAGGAAGGGAAACAGGGCGAGTAGCCCCGACAGCGCCACGTGGCTTGCCAGCGCCCAGCCGTCATCCTCGTTGAAATGACAATAGGCGTCGTAAAACACCTTGAAGGCCATCCGGAACGGGCGGTGCGGCGGTGTGCTCTCTGCCAAGGGGAACTCCGTTGTCACTCGGGCTCAAATATGGGAAAGGCAAAGTCATTGTACAGGAGGGGGGACATGACGGATCGCAAAACGATCATCATCACCGGCTGCTCGTCGGGCATCGGCGCCCACTGCGCACGGGCCCTCTCGCGCGATGGCTGGCGCGTCTTCGCCACCGTGCGCAAGCCGGAGGACCTGGCAAGCCTTGAGGCTGACGGCATCGAAGCCCTGCTGATGGATTATACCCGGCAGGACACGATCGACGCGCTGGTGACCGAGGTGAGTGCCCGCACCGGCGGGCGCATCGATGCGCTGTTCAACAATGGCGCCTATGGCCAGCCGGGCGCAGTCGAAGACCTGTCGACCGACGTGCTGCGCCACCAGTTCGAGACCAACGTGTTCGGCTGGCATGAACTGACACGGCAGGTGATTCCGCTGATGCGGGCAAGAGGACAAGGCCGCATCGTGCAGTGCTCGTCCATTCTGGGCCTCGTGCCCTATCGCTATCGCGGCGCCTACAACGCCTCCAAGCACGCGATCGAAGGCCTGAGCGTCACGCTGCGGATGGAACTCGACGGCTCCGGCATCTTCGTCAGCCTGATCGAGCCGGGGCCGATCGCGACGCGCTTCACCGCCAATGCACTGGCGGCGATCCGCGGCCATATCGATCTGGAAGGCTCGGCCCATGCGGAGGAATATCGCCGCCAGCTGGCCCGGCTGGAGGGCACGGGGCCGGTCAACAAGCACAAGCTCGGGCCAGAAGCGGTCTATGTGGTGCTGACGCATGCCTTGACCGCACCGCGCCCAAGGCCACATTATCTCGTCACCAAGCCTGCCAAACAGGGGGTTCTGCTGAAACGGCTGCTGCCGGCCGATCTGTTCTACCGGCTGCTGCGTAAGCTGGACTGAAAATCAGAAAAAGGCGCTTCCATGTCCAGCTTCACCACCCTTCTGGCCCTGATCGTGATGGGTCTCGTGGTCCTTGTCCTGATCCGCGGCCTGTTCAACATGCTGCAGGGCAAGGATGCCAACAAATCCAACAAGCTGATGCAACTGCGCGTGATGCTGCAGGCAATCGCCATCGCGCTCATCATGCTGACGCTCTGGCTGACGGGCGGAGGTCGCTGAGATGGTGAAGCTCAACAAGATCTATACCCGGACAGGCGATGACGGCACGACGGGTCTGGTCACCGGCCCGCGGCGCCTGAAGCACGATCTGCGCGTCGATGCCTATGGCACGGTGGACGAAACCAATTCCGCCATCGGCATTGCCCGGCTGCATACCGGCACAATGCCGGACCTCGACGCCATGCTGTTTCGCATCCAGAACGATCTCTTCGATCTCGGCGCCGACCTTGCCACGCCGGAGACAGGCGAAAAGGTCAGCTGGGAGCCGCTGCGCATCGTGCAGTCCCAAGTCGACCGGCTGGAAGGCGAGATCGACACGCTGAACGCCGGCCTCGATCCGCTGACCTCCTTCGTCCTGCCCGGTGGCTCGGCGGCCGCCGCCTATCTGCATCTCGCCCGCACCGTCTCGCGCCGGGCAGAACGCCTGATGGTGGAACTGTCGAAGATCGAGGGCGAAATCGTCGGGGCCCCGGCGCTCAAATACATCAACCGTCTCTCGGATTTCCTCTTCGTCGCCTCCCGTTACGTCAATGAGGGCGGCAAGGCCGACATTCTCTGGGTGCCGGGCAAGAACCGTTAGGCGCACGGCCCGGATCCCGTTGTTGAGGAGAGGCTGATGTTCATTCCGCTTTACGACGTCAACCGGCTGAAGCGGATCCGACTGCAATACGTGACCATCGCGCTGATGGCGATCAACATCGCCATCTGGCTCCTTCTGTCCCGCCTGCCGGCGGGGATCGGTGACGTCATCGTGATCACCGGCGGCTTCATTCCAGCAGTCCTGTTCGAGCATGCGCTGCTGCCGCCGACGCTCGATTTCCTGCCAAAGGAAGCGAGCATTGTCACCTATGCCTTCCTGCACCTGGATGTATGGCACCTCGGCAGCAATCTCCTGTTCCTGTGGGTGTTCGGCGACAATGTGGAAGATGCGCTCGGCCATGGCCGCTTCGCACTGTTCTATCTCCTGTGCGCAGCCGCCGGCGCGCTGTTCCACGGCTTCGTCCATCCGCTCTCCGAGGGGCCGCTGATCGGGGCCTCCGGCGCCATTTCGGGCGTGGTCGCCGCCTATCTTCTGCTGCATCCGCGGGTCCGGTTGTGGACGCTGGTCTTCTTCCGTATCCCGCTGCCGCTGCCCGCATTCGTGCCGCTTCTTCTGTGGATCGGCCAGCAGGTGGCGATGCTGCTCGTTGACCGGCAAGGCATGGTCTCCTGGGGTGCGCATGTCGGCGGCATCCTGGCGGGTCTCGTGCTGGTGGTCATCCTGCGCCAGCCGGGGGTGCCGCTGCTGGACCGCGAGATCGTGGCGCCGCGGGCGCTGGAGCGTCGGGACGACTGATTCGCCACCGCTCGCCTGCGGCCGTCCTGCGCTTTGTCAGGAATGGGGGCATGACCAAATGACACCGGTGCGACGCCGAAAACCTTTTGTATTCGGTTCAAAAATGCGTATCCATGTCGCCCATTGACAATCAGCGGCGCGGGAGAGGCCGCATTTTCCCAATTGGTTCGATCTGAGGAAGGAAGTCATGAAAATCCTGGTGCCTGTAAAGCGGGTGGTTGATTACAACGTGAAGATCCGCGTCAAGGCGGACGGCACGGGCGTTGAACTCGCCAACGTGAAGATGTCGATGAACCCGTTCGACGAAATCTCCGTTGAAGAGGCGCTTCGGCTGAAGGAAGCCGGCAAGGCAACGGAAATCGTCGTGGTCTCCATCGGCCCTGCCAAGGCGGAGGAAACCATCCGCACCGCGCTTGCCATGGGCGCAGACCGTGGCATCCTGATCGAGACCGACGAGACGGTCGAGCCACTGGCCGTCGCCAAGCTCCTGAAGGGCGTGGTCGAGGCGGAAAATCCGGGCCTCGTCATCCTCGGCAAGCAGGCAATCGACGACGACTCGAACCAGACCGGCCAGATGCTGGCAGCCCTGCTGAAATGGGGTCAGGCCACCTTCGCGTCCAAGCTCGAGATCGGCGAAGGCGCCGCCAAGGTAACCCGCGAAGTGGACGGTGGCCTGCAGACCATAGCGGTCAAGCTTCCGGCAATCGTCACCACGGACCTGCGCCTCAACGAGCCGCGCTATGCCTCTCTGCCCAACATCATGAAGGCCAAGAAGAAGCCCCTCGACAAAAAGTCGCCGGCCGATTTCGGCGTCGATCTTTCGCCGCGCCTCAAGGTGCTGAAGACCGAAGAGCCGGGCGGTCGCAAGGCCGGGGTGAAGGTCGGCTCCGTGGCCGAACTGGTCGAAAAGCTGAAGACCGAAGCAGGCGTCCTCTAAGGGAACGACAGGGAGAACACGACAATGGCCATTCTTCTTCTCGCAGAACATGACGGCGCAAGCGTTTCCGACCAGACCGGCAAGGCCCTGACGGCCGCGACCCAGATCGGCGGCGAGGTGCATGTGCTGGTCGCCGGTTCCGGCGCCCAGGGCGCGGCCGATGCGGCCGCAAAACTTTCGGGCGTCTCCAAGGTGCTGCTCGCCGACGACGCCGCTTATGCCAACAGTCTGGCGGAACCGCTGGCGGACCTGATCGTCTCGCTCTCCGGCGCCTATGACGTCATCATCGCGGCGGCAACCGCCACCGCCAAGAACGTGATGCCGCGCGTCGCCGCCCTGCTCGACGTGATGCAGGTCTCGGAAATCATCGAGGTCGTCTCGGCCGACACTTATCGGCGTCCGATCTATGCCGGCAACGCGATCCAGACGGTACAGTCCACCGACGCCAAGAAGGTGATCACCGTGCGCACCGCCGCCTTCCAGGGCGCCGGCGAAGGCGGTTCGGCTGCCGTCGAAACCGTTTCGGCGGCCGGCAATGCCGGTCTTTCCAGCTTCGTGGAAGATGCGCTCTCCTCGTCCGACCGTCCGGAACTGACCTCGGCGAAGATCATCGTCTCCGGCGGCCGCGCGCTCGGCTCCTCGGAAAAATTCCGCGAAGTGATTCTGCCGCTCGCCGACAAGCTCGGCGCGGCCGTCGGCGCCTCGCGCGCAGCCGTCGATGCGGGCTACGCGCCCAATGACTGGCAGGTCGGCCAGACCGGCAAGGTGGTCGCCCCCGCTCTCTACATCGCCTGCGGCATTTCCGGCGCCATCCAGCACCTCGCCGGCATGAAGGATTCCAAGGTGATCGTCGCGATCAACAAGGACGAGGAAGCGCCGATCTTCCAGGTGGCCGATTACGGCCTGGTGGGCGATCTCTTCCAGATCATCCCGGAGCTGGAAAAGGCGCTCTGAGCCTTCGTCCGACTGGCGTCACACAAACACAAAGGCCGCGCCCCTGCCGGGAACGCGGCCTTTGTCATCTTATCTGCCTTTCGCCACGGACGAGGCGATCAGAATTCTTCCCAGCTCTGGCTGGATGAGCCCGCGGATGGCGGCGCGGCGGAAGATTTCGAGAAGCCCGCGGCCACCTTGCCGAGCAGCGCACGGGCGGGAGAGGCCACCTGACGGCTGGTGTCGCTGGCGGGCTTCACCGGGGCAAAGCGACCACTGGCGGCAGGGGCACGCTGCGGCGGCACCGAAACCGGCAGCGGTTCGTCGCGTCCGAACGACGCGAAACCCTGCGATGGCGGCTGCCCTTCGGCAAAGCGGAAACGCGCCACGAGGCCGGAGAGATCCTGCGCATTGCGCGTCAGCTTCTCCATGTCGTGGTTGGTGCGCTCAGCCATCTGCGAGTTCTGCTGGGTGGTGTTCTCCATCTGGCGGATGGCGGTGGAGATTTCCCGGACGCTTTCCGACTGCTCGCCGGCAGCCTCGGCAATCAAGGCGATCTGTTCGTTGATCTGCGTGACCTGCCCGGCAATCTCGCCGAGCGCCGAACCGGTGTTCTGCACGAGATCGACACCCGTTTTCACCGCGTCGCTGGACTTGCCGATCAGTTCCTTGATCTCGCGCGCCGCCGTCGCCGAACGCTGGGCGAGTTCGCGCACTTCCTGCGCAACGACGGCAAAGCCCTTGCCGGCCTCCCCCGCACGTGCCGCCTCGACGCCGGCATTCAGCGCCAGAAGGTTGGTCTGGAATGCGATCTCGTCGATCACATTGATGATCTGGCTGATTTCCTGCGAGGCATGCTCGATGCGGCTCATCGCCTCGACCGCGGAACTGACGATCGCGCCCGACCGGTCGGTCGACGTCTTCGTCTCCGCTGCCATGGAGCGGGCATTGGTGGCGCGTTCGGTCGACACGCGAATCGCCTCCATGATCTGGCTGATGACGGCGGAGGTCTCCTCGATGGCCGCCGCCTGCTGCTCGGAGCGGCGCGACAGGTCATTGGTCGCCGCCGTCATGCCGCTGGCCGTGTCATTGATAGAGGCGGTACTGCCGGAAACCTGCTGCATGGTGCTGGCAAGGTTGCGGATCGAATCGTTGAAATCGGTGCGCAGCCGATCGAGCCCTTCCATGAAAGGCGTGTCGATGGTGGTGCCAAGATCGCCGGCCGCAAGCCGCCGCAGACCCGCGCCCAGCACCTCGACCGTATGCTGCAGCCGCTGTGTCTCTTCGGCACGCGCCGTCTCACGCGCCAGACGCTCGCTTTCGGACAGCTGCCGGTCGCGTTCCGCCTCGCTCTGCAGGCGCATCTTTTCGAGCGCCGCATCGCGGAACACCGCAACGGAGCGCACCATGTCGCCGATTTCATCCTTGCGCTGCTCGCCGGTCAGCGCGATGCCGGTATCGCCACCGGCAAGGCGCGTCATCGCCTGCACCAGATCATGGATCGGACGGGTGATGCCGCGGGAAACGAGAACGGCAGCGATGACGGCCAGCACCAGAATGCCGATGGCAAGACCGATGATCGTGTTGCGCAGGCCGACAAGGCTGGCCAGCGCCTCGTCCTCCGCCATGACGGCGGCAACGGCCCAGTTGTGACCTCCGAACGAGAGTGGTGAGGCGGCGAGATAGTTGATGGTGTTGCGATAGCCCTTCTGCACGCCGCTGGCCTCTGAACCGCCAAGCGCGCTCTTGATGGCCGGCGCCTCGATCCGCTGGAGAAGCGCATCCTTCTCGGATGTCAGCGGCGAGTCCGTGATCACCATGCCGGCGGCGTTGACCAGCAGCGTCTCGCCTGTCTGACCGAGCCCGGTACGGTTGGCGAACATCGAATTCAGCCGGCCGGCGGGCACGGCCACTACGATGACACCCACCTTCACGTCTCCCATGAAAAGCGGCTGAGCCAGGAAGATGGTGGCCTGCTTCTGCGGGCCGTAGAGCACGTAATCGGACATGGCGAAGAGATCGCGGTCCTCGCTTTCGGCCACCTTGCGGAAGACCTCTGCCAGCGCGCTATCCTTGAGGTCCGGGTCGGCGAGGTTCGCACCGAATTCGCCGTTCTTCTGGACGGTGTACAGGATCGTGCCCTTGGCCTCGATCAGGAAGATGTCGGAATAGCCGTAGCGCTTCAGCGAGGCGCGCAGCACCGGATGGTAGAGATTGTGATTGCTGTCATAGGTATCGACGCGGGCGCTGTCGTAATCGGCGCGCTGTCCCGGCGGGCTCGGATTGTTGGTGATATAGCGCTCGGTCAGCGTCGCCTTCGGATTGTCGCCCAGATAGCGCCAGTCGCGCCGGAATTTCTGCAGGGCCTCGCCCGTGGTTGCCACACCCGCCAGCGCCCGCAGATTGGTCAGCATGTTCTCGAAATAGAGCTTGGCCTCGTTACGACGACCATCGGCGGTCGCCTCCAGCTTTTCCATGGCCTGCTCACGCAACACGCGGCCGCTTTCCATCAGACCGGCAAAACTTGCGGCACCGATGGAGAGAAGGGTCACGATCGTCACGAAAACCGGCAGTTTTCTTGCAATGCGCATCGATTCCGGGCTCCAGGCAATTGGCATCCGCGGCAAATGCCAGGCACGGTTTCTCCGCGCCGCGGCTTGCCGTGAGGCAGATGCTGCCGACACACGCTTAAGATAACGCTAAAATGAAAGGGCTATATGTCCCAAACTCTTGCCTCAGCCGCGACAGAATGGATTAAGGACTGGAAAAATAGACTGGCGGGCATTATCACTCTTGAGGGAAGTGCGAGCCCTTGACGGGCGGTTTTCTTCGCACCGCACACAGAAGCACGCAACGTGCCGGTGTGGCTCCAGAGTTCCAGCGGAAACAGGGCGCTATGATCACACATCTCGGAATTGTCGGGGCAGGTCAGATGGGCTGCGGTATCGCGCATGTCAGCGCGCAGGCCGGCTATCGGGTCACCCTTTACGATCTCTCCAGCGAACGCATCGAGGCAGGGCTTGCCACCATCAACGGCAATCTCGCCCGGCAGGTCAGCAATGGCAAGCTGACGGACGAGGAGCGGCGCGAAGCGCTGTCGCGCATTTCCGGCAGCACCGACATCAACGACCTCGCCCCGGCCGACCTGGTGATCGAGGCGGCCACCGAAGACGAAAGCGTCAAGCGCAAGATCTTCAGCAAGCTGTGCCCGGTTCTGAAGCCGGAAGCGATCCTTGCCACCAACACCTCCTCGCTGTCGATCACCCGTCTTGCCGCCGCGACCGACCGGCCGGAGCAGTTCATGGGCATTCACTTCATGAATCCCGTGCCGGTGATGAAGCTGGTGGAACTGGTGCGCGGCATCGCCACCGACGACACCACCTTCCGCGCCGCCAAGGACTTCGTGGGCAAACTCGACAAGACCGTGACGGTTGCCGAGGATTTCCCGGCCTTCATCGTCAACCGCATCCTGCTGCCGATGATCAACGAAGCGATCTACACGCTCTATGAGGGCGTCGGCTCCGTCGAGGCGATCGACACCGCCATGAAGCTCGGCGCCAACCACCCGATGGGCCCGCTGCAACTCGCCGACTTCATCGGCCTCGATACCTGTCTGTCGATCATGCAGGTACTGCATGACGGTCTGGCCGACAGCAAGTATCGCCCCTGTCCGCTGCTGGTGAAGTATGTCGAGGCCGGCTGGCTGGGCCGCAAGTCGGGCCGCGGCTTCTATGATTACCGCGGCGACGTGCCGGTTCCGACCCGCTGACACCGAAGCCTGAAGGACGGTTTCGGCGCCTCAGAGTGCCGAAACCCTGTCGATCAGGCTCTTCGCCTGCTCGCTGTCCCAGGCGGCGGGACCGTTCATCGACCCGATCAGGCAGCCTTGCCGGTTGATGACCAGGGTCACCGGCAGGCCGAAGGCAAGCCCTTCCTTCTTCAGCGCATTGAAGACGCCCATCGAACTGTCGCGGTAATAGGCGAGATGGTGCACGCCGGTCTCATCAAGGAAGGCCTTCGGCTTCTCGTCGCCGCCGGTATCGATATTGATGGCCACCACCTCGAAACGGTCGCCGCCCTTCTGTTCCTGCAGGCGGTTCAGCGCCGGCATTTCCTCGCGGCAGGGGCCGCACCAGGTGGCCCAGAGGTTGAGAAGCACCGTCTTGCCCTCGAAGCTCGCAAGCTTGAGCGCGCCACCGTCCGGGCCCTTGAAGGTAAGAGCCTGCAAGCGGCGGGGCTCCGCCGTGGCCGTCAGCGCGGCAATCTCGCCCTTCGCCAGCTCCGAAACGGTCTTTGCCTGCTGCACGGCGCCTGCACACGCCGTATCGGCCGTTGCGGCGGCATTGCCAGACAGGGCCGGCATCACGTATACCGCCACGGCGCCGGCCAGAAGTCCGGCAAAGGCAGCAATCAGGATCAGGCGGACGGACGGCAGACCCAGCGGTCTCTTGTTCGGCATATCAAACTCCAGGACGGGCACTCATGGCAGACGGCACGAAGGATCAGGCTTCCTCCAACCAGATGTGGGGCGGGCGCTTTGCCTCGGGACCGGACGCCATCATGGAGGAGATAAATGCCTCCATCGGTTTCGACAAGAAGCTCTATGCCCAGGATATCCGCGGCTCGATCGCGCATGCCACAATGCTCGCCAAGCAAGGCATCATTTCGGTCGAAGATAAAGACAAGATCGTCGAAGGGCTGAACACAATCCTGTCAGAGATCCGCGACGGCAGATTCGAGTTCTCCCGCAAGCTCGAAGACATCCACATGAACATCGAGGCGAGGCTCGCAACGCTGATCGGCCCCGCTGCCGGCCGCCTGCACACCGCCCGCTCGCGCAACGACCAGGTCGCGCTCGATTTCCGCCTCTGGGTGAAGGAAGAGCTGGCCAAGACCGAAGCCATGCTGACAGACCTGATCGCCGCTTTGCTGGACAAGGCCGAACAGCATGCGGACAGCGTGATGCCGGGCTTCACTCACCTGCAGACTGCCCAGCCGGTCACTTTCGGCCATCATTGCATGGCCTATGTCGAGATGTTCGGCCGCGACCGGGCGCGCGTGCGCCACGCCATCGACCATCTGGACGAAAGCCCGATCGGCGCAGCGGCACTTGCCGGCACCGGCTTTGGCATCGACCGCCACATGACGGCGACCGCGCTCGGCTTCCGCGAACCGACCCGCAACTCGATCGACACCGTCTCCGACCGCGATTTCGCGCTGGAATTCCTTTCGGTTGCCGCGATCTGCGCCGTGCACCTGTCGCGCTTTGCCGAAGAGATCGTCATCTGGTCGACGCCGCAGTTCGGTTTCATCCGCCTGTCGGATGCGTTTTCCACCGGCTCCTCGATCATGCCGCAGAAGAAGAACCCGGATGCCGCCGAACTGGTGCGCGCCAAGACCGGCCGCATCAACGGTTCGCTGGTGGCGCTGCTGACGGTCATGAAGGGCCTGCCGCTCGCCTATTCCAAGGACATGCAGGAAGACAAGGAACAGGTCTTCGATGCAGCGGAGAACCTTGAACTGGCGCTTGCCGCCATGGCCGGCATGGTGCGCGACATGACGGTGCGCACCGACCGCATGCGGGCTGCCGCCGGTTCCGGCTATTCCACGGCCACCGACCTTGCCGACTGGCTGGTGCGCGAGGCGGGGCTTCCCTTCCGCGATGCCCATCACGTCACCGGCCGCGCCGTGGCGATGGCGGAAGGCAAGGGCTGCGAGCTTGCCGATCTCTCGCTTGCCGACCTGCAATCGATCCATGCCGCGATCACCGACAAGGTGTTCGACGTGCTGTCCGTCGATGCCTCGGTTGCCAGCCGCGTGAGCTTCGGCGGCACCGCTCCCTCGGAAGTGCGCAAACAGATCGCCTGGTGGCGCGGCCGCAACTGATCCATCACGAGAATTGACTGCACAAGCGGGCGGAACTTCGCTATGAACGGGCTCCGCCCGCCTGCGCCACAGGCCGTTGACAAAGGAACAGGAATGTCGAACCAGCGCCATCTCGCCCGTATCGCGATCGTGCTCTGCATGGCAGGCGTCGCCGTCACCGGCTGCGGCCGCAAGGGGAATCTGGACAAGCCGAGCACGCCCGTCGAGCAGCAGAACATCCGCAAGAGCGGCGAGCAGAAAAAGCAGCCGGTTGCGGAAAAGCCTTTCCTTCTCGACCCGCTTCTCTGATCGCGAGCCTTCGCCGTGAACCACTTCCATTATATCGACGGCGTGCTGCACGCCGAAAACGTTGCCATTCCTGAGATTGCAAAGGCGGTCGGCACGCCCTTCTACTGCTATTCCACCGCAACACTGGAGCGGCATTACCGCGTCTTCTCCGAGGCCTTCGGGGATGTGGACGCCATGGTCTGCTACGCGATGAAGGCGAATTCCAATCAGGCGGTGCTGAAGACGCTCGGCCGGCTGGGAGCCGGCGTGGATGTGGTGTCCGGCGGCGAACTGCGGCGGGCGCTGGCCGCCGGCATTCCCGCCAACCGCATCATGTTCTCCGGCGTCGGCAAGACACCGGCCGAAATGGATCTGGCGCTGGAAGCGGGCATCTACTGCTTCAACGTCGAGTCCGAACCGGAGCTGGAAATCCTGAACTTGCGCGCCCTCAAGCTCGGCCGCAAGGCGCATGTCTCCTTCCGCATCAATCCGGACGTGGACGCGCGCACGCATGCCAAGATCTCGACGGGCAAGAAGGAAAACAAGTTCGGCATTTCCTACGAGCGCGCCCGGGCCGTCTATGCCCATGCCGCGACGCTTGACGGCATCACGGTCAGCGGCATCGACATGCATATCGGCAGCCAGATCACCGAGCTGCAGCCCTTCGAGGATGCCTTCCGGCTGCTGCGCGAACTGGTGGAAACGCTGCGCGGCGATGGCCACCGCATCGATCACGTCGATATCGGCGGCGGCCTTGGCATTCCCTACAAGGACGACAACAATCCGCCGCCGCTGCCGGATGCCTATGCCGGCATCGTCAAGGCGCAGTTGAAGAGCCTGAACTGCAGGATCGTCACCGAACCCGGCCGCCTGATCGTCGGCAATGCGGGCATTCTGGTGACCGAAGTGCTCTACGTGAAAGATGCCGCCAACAAGACCTTCGTGATCGTCGACGGCGCGATGAACGATCTCATCCGCCCGACGCTTTACGAAGCCTATCACGGCATCCGCCCGGTCATCATGCCGTCCGACGAAACGCCCCGTATCAAGGCCGATGTGGTGGGTCCCGTCTGTGAAACCGGCGATTACCTGGCGCTTGACCGTGACCTGGCGCGCCCGAAGGCCGGCGATCTCTTCGCCGTCGGCTCGGCTGGTGCCTATGGCGCGGTGCAGGCCGGCACCTACAATTCGCGCCTGCTGGTGCCGGAAGTGCTGGTGCGCGGCAGCGAGTTCCACGTGGTGCGTCCGCGCGGCAGCTACGAGGACCTGATCGGCCTCGATTCCGTGCCGGCATGGCTCGGCTAGAACGCGCATCGCGTTCACATTTCAGCGAAACGGCAAGAAAGCGGGGGCATTTCTCCGCAGCACCCTCGTCTTCGCCACAAACGCTGGTATCCTCTCACCAGCGGGTTCGCGCTTTGCGGTGCCCGACGTCGGTTGACGCCGCCACGCACAGGAGACGGACCGCATGAGCCGCAACAGGATGAGCTTCACCCGGAAAGGCGCCTTCGAAGCGCACCCGGATCTCGCGCGCCGCGTTGCTGCCAAGCGCACGGTGGCACGTTTCGTTCTGTTCTGCGAACGGCTGGCACCGCTCCTTCTGGCTCCGCTCAGTGTGGTCGCCCTGTTTCTCGCCACCGGCTGGTTCGGGCTGTTCCGGCACATGCCGGAAATCCTGCGCTGGGTCGTCTTCGGCCTGTTCATCTTTGCCTTCCTGAGCGCGCTTCTGCCGTTCGGGCGCCTGCGCTGGCCGGCCGCCAGCGACGCCGATCGGTTGCTGGAGGCGCGCAACCACCTGCCGCACCAGCCGGTGGCCGTGCAAGAGGACGAACCCGCCTTCGAGACGCCCTTTGCCCGGGCGCTGTGGAAAGAACACCAGCTTCGAATGGCGCGGCGCATCGCGGCGCTTGATGCCGGTTTGCCGCAACCCGATATCGCCCGCCACGACCGCCACGGCCTGCGTGCCCTGCCGGCCCTGTTGCTTGTTGCGGCCTTTGCCTATTCCTTTTCCAATGGCGGCGGCAGCCCGATGGATGTGTTTGCACCGTCGCTGCCGGCCGCAAAGGTCAATCCGGACCTGCGCGTCGATGCCTGGCTGACACCGCCCGCCTATACCGGTCGCGCGCCGATTTTCCTGACCGGGCGCGAGGCGCCGGTGACCGGCAGCGTCCGCCTGCCCCAATATTCCGAGCTGACGGTGCGCGTCACCGGCGGCGAAGGTGACGAACGGGTGCAGTTTTCGCCGCTGGAAGGTGCTTCGGGCAAGCGGCTGGCACCGGAAGGTGACGCCGCAACCGCCCCGGCCTCTGCCGCTCAGCAACCTGCCGGCGCCACCGGACAGCCGCTCGGCCCGCGTACCTACAAGATGAAGGTCGCGGAAAGCGGCGACCTGACCGTCAACGGCCAGCAATGGCTGTTCGACGTGATTGCCGACCGTGCGCCGGAAATCGCCTTCGACCGGCAGCCACGCCGCGCCGTCAACGGCGCGCTGGAAATCGGCTTCACGGGCAAGGACGATTACGGCATCCAGAAGGCCTTCGCCTTGATCGAACCGGTCGAGCCGCAGGATGACGGGGCCAAGCCTCTCTACCCGCTGCCGGAGTTCAAGCTGGATCTGCCGCGGCAGAATTCGCGTGACATCAAGGGCCTGACCAGCCGCAACCTCACCGAACATCCGCTCGCCGGCAAACGGGTGCGCATCACGCTGGTGGCCGTGGACGGCGCCGGTCAGGAGGGTCGCAGCCCGTCCGTCGAAATGGTGCTGCCCGCCCGCCGCTTCAACGAACCGCTGGCGGCGGCAGTGGCCGAGCAGAGACAGGTCTTCGCGCTCGATACCCGCAAGATGCCGCGCGCCATCGCGCTCAACGAGGCGCTGGCGCTGCGCGCCGACGAAACCATTCCCAACCTCTCGCACTTCCTGCTGATCCGCTCGGCACTGGAGCGCATGAAGCTTGCCCGCAGCGATCAGCAGCTGAAGGACACCGCCGATTATCTCTGGGAAATCGCGCTCGGCATCGAGGACGGCAATCTTTCGCAGGCGGAACGGCGGCTGCGCGATGCCCAGCAGGCCCTTTCCGACGCGCTCCAGAACAATGCCTCGCAGGAAGAGATCGCCCGCCTGATGAAGGAACTGCGCGAGGCGATGCAGAATTTCATGTCGGAACTCGCCCAGCGCATGCAGAACATGCCGCAGTCTGAGCAGAACATGCAGGCGCAGAACGTCATCCGCCAGCGCGACCTGCAGAACATGATGGACCAGATCGAGAATCTCGCCCGTTCCGGCAATCGCGATGCGGCCCAGCAGATGCTCTCCGAACTGCAGCGCATGATGAACAACCTGCAGGCGGGTCGCCCGCAGCGCCCCCAGCAGGGCCAGCAGCAGCAGACGAGCCGCATGCGCCAGCAGATCGACAAGCTCGGCGAGATCATGCAGGAGCAGCAGCGCCTGATGGACCAGACGTTCCAGATGGATCAGGCCCTGCGCGACCGCATGCAGCGCGGCGATCCGGACCAGCAGCCTTACGAGCAGGGCCAGAACCCGCAAGGCCAGCAGCAGCCAGGCCAACAGCAGGGGCAGCAGGGCCAGCAGCCGCTCGACCAGATGACAGCGGAGCAGCTGCGCGAGGCACTGAAGAACCTGCGCGCCCAGCAGGAAGGGCTCGGCAAGAAGCTGCAGGAACTGCAGCAGGGCCTGAAGGATCTCGGCATGCAGCCGGGCGACGGCTTCGGCGAGGCGCAGCGGGAAATGGGCAATGCCGGCGAAGCCCTCGGCAAGGGTCGTGGCGATCAGGCCGTCGAAGGTCAGGGCAATGCGTTGAATGCGCTTCGCCAGGGCGCACAGAGCATGATGCAGCAGATGATGCAGGCCATGCAGCAGGGCCGTGGCCAGCAGGGACAGGGGCCGGGCGAAGGCCAGGCCTCGCAGGGCGGCCAGAACGGCCGCGACCCGCTGGGACGCCCGCGCGCCACTGCCGGGCCGGAATTTGGCGACCAGGTCAAGGTGCCGGACGAAATCGACGTGCAGCGCGCCCGCGAAATTCTCGACGCGATCCGCGAGCGGCTCGGCAACATGATGTCGGGCGAGGAAGAGCGGCGCTATCTCGAACGGCTGCTGGACATTCGCTGACGTCCCCTATGCGCCGTCATCCGGAGGCGGGCGGTGCAAACGGCATGTGCGGATCCCGGCCGATCGGCCGGAGGCGATGCCGGCTCACTCTTCGATGGTCATGCCGGCCCCGGGAGCGGGGCCGCGCAGGTGTCGCGGCCTGTCAGGCGGCCTTGGGGGCGACGGCCAGCGCCTGCGCCACGGCGCGGCGGATATCCGGCAAGGCAAAGGGCTTGTCGACGACATCGACCACCTTGGCCATCAGGTCGTCGGCGCGCTCGCGCTGCTCGGCATAGCCCGTCATCAGCAAAATCTTCAGCGCCGGATACTGCGCCGCAGCCCGATGCGCCAGTTCGATGCCGTCCATGACCGGCATGCGGATATCCGACAGAAGCAGGTCATAGCTGCATTCCTCCAGGCGCTGGAGGCCTTCCGCGCCATCAGCCGCCTCATGCGTCTCATGGCCATCCAGGCGCAGGGCGCGTGCCACGAAGGAACGCAGCGAATCCTCGTCTTCGGTGATCAGGATCTTGGCCATGGCAGATTTCTCCCGTGCATCATGCATCAAATCGGGATCCAGATGACCCGGATTTCCTTTGCGAGGAGTAAACGGCCAGAGGCCCTGAAACCGAATGGTTAACACGCGGTATCGGGCGTTCTGCCTCAGCCTTCGGCCGGTGCATCTCCGGTAACCACCCCGACGAAGGGCAGCTCGCGGAAGGCATAGGCGACGTCCATTCCGTAACCGACGACGAAGTGATCGGGGCAATCAAAGCCCACATATTCGGCCTCCAGCGCCTCCTTGCGCTTCATCCGCTTGTCGAGCAGAACGGCAACGGTGACGTTGCGCGCGCCGCGTTCGAAAAGCAGTTCCTTGGCGAATTTCAGGGTGCGGCCGGATTCCAGAATGTCGTCGATCAGGAGTACGTCACGGTCCTTCACGTCCGAATCGATATCCTTCACGATCCGCACGCCCTGAGACACCGTGCCCGTGCCGTAGCTGGAAAGCGTGATGAATTCCACTTCCGGCGCAAGGCCGGTCTCGTGCAGAGCCCGCAGCAGATCGGCAGCAAAGATGAAGGAACCCTTCAGGATCGCGATGACGAGAAGGTCCTTCGTCGGTCCTTCGGCGATCTCGCGGGCGAGAATCTGGTTGCGGTGAGCAATCTGCTCTGCGGTGTAAAGCGGCTCGATAACTTTGCCGCGCACGATGGGCATGGGGCGTCTCCCGGACTTGTCAAACCCCGCCGATACCACGTTTCAGGTGCGGGAGGCACCCTGCCCGTCGAAGGAAAGGCGCAGTTGAAGGTTTTTTTCACCGGGGTGCGGCATGGTCAGCGAGAAGCCGCGGCTATGACCGCCATCCATGACGGCGACCGGCGCTGCGATGACCGTGGACGAGACGACCGCAGCCCCCTCCACCAGATCGACGCGGATCGGCGACACCGCGTGCGGCCGGTTCGCGCGGTTCTCCACCACACCGTTGACCGTCAGAACCGGCTGACCGGCGGAAAAGCCGGGCGTCAGCGTCACATGGGTGATGTCGAGGCTTGCGCCTTCATGCGCGTCGGCCTTCTCGCCCGAGATCAGCGAGAAGCCGCCGCAGAGCGCAAAGACCACGATGAACACGAAAGCAACAAGCGCCGAAAAGAAATCCGCGGAGAGCTGCATCAACATGGCCTCGAACCGCTCCGTCAGCCGTGCAAGGCGCGAGGCCGGCTCGCCGATCAGCGGACCGGAGCGCCGGAGAATGCGGCGGACCGTCTCATTGTCAGCCTGCGGCACCCGCCGGGCGCCGGCGGCACGCGGTGCCGGCTCGCGCACCGTTTCAAAGACGGCATCCACCACATCCGCCCTGGGTCGCGGACGCGCCGGGCGGGATGCGGCGGAGGCATTCTGCGGCGGCAGGATGTCATAGGCGACGGTGTTGCGACGGTGCGAGCGGAAGGTCGCCATGGGTCTCTCCCCGCCTCGTCCACATGCGCGTGGACGTCAGGCATTGAAACGAATCCCGCTCAGTCGTAAATTCGAATGGTTAATGCTTCGCAAAATCGCCCCGGAAACGCCCAATTTTCCGGGAGAGATTCAGGATCCATAAACCCTTGCCATTTACCAAGGGCCCCCTCACGCAATACCCAATGGACTGGACGACGCGTTGATCCATTTCGAAAATGTCGGTCTGCGGTACGGAATGGGCCCGGAAATCCTCCGGGATCTGACCTTCGATATCCCGAGACGTTCCTTTCAATTTCTGACCGGCCCGTCCGGTGCGGGCAAAACCACGCTGCTGCGCCTGCTGTTTCTCTCACTGCAGCCGACGCGCGGCCTGATCCGCATGTTCGATCGCGATCTGTCCCAGATCCCGCGCGCGGAGCTTCCGATGCTGCGCCGGCGCGTCGGTATCGTTTTCCAGGATTTTCGCCTGCTCGATCACCTGACGACCTACGAGAACGTGGCTCTGCCTCTGAGGGTGCGCGGCAAGGAGGAAGCGAGCTATCGCAACGATGTCATCGAACTCCTGAAATGGGTCGGACTCGGCGAGCGCATCAATGTGCTGCCGCCGGTTCTGTCCGGCGGGGAAAAACAGCGCGTGGCGATTGCGCGCGCGCTGATGGACAGGCCCGAGATTCTGCTGGCCGACGAGCCGACCGGCAACGTCGATCCGCCGATGGCGCGCCGGCTGCTGAACCTTTTCCTGGAACTCAACCGGCTGGGGACGGCCGTGGTGATCGCCACCCATGATCTGGCATTGATGGACCAGCTCGATGCCCGCCGGATGATCCTTACCGAGGGGCGGCTCGATATCTATGAATGAGATCAGTCGCACCCGCACCGGCCGACAGCCGGAGCAGAAGACGAACGCTGCCGAGTCAGCCGCAGCGCCGCAGCGGCGGCCGGAAATGCGCGTGCGTCCTACTGGCCCCATCCTGCCGCCCTCCAACATCCAGGGCAATGCCCTGATGGTGGTGATTGCCATCATGTCCTTTCTGGCCTGCCTGACACTTGGCGCCGTCAGCATGGTACGTTCCACAGCCTCCAGCTGGGAAAGCCAGATTTCTCGCGAGATCACCATCCAGATCAAGCCGGATGACGGGCTCGACATGGACAAGGCACTGAAGAAAGCCAAGGATCTGGCCCTCACCTTCGTCGGCACCAAGTCCGGCACGGTGATGGACGATGCCGCAACCGCCCGCCTGCTGGAGCCGTGGCTCGGCGCCGGCCTCGATCTCAAGGAACTGCCGGTTCCGCGTCTCATCATCATCACCATCGATGAGCGTCACCCGCCGGATTTTGCCGCCATGCGCGATCTGCTGCGCTCAGAAGTGCCGCAGGCCTTTCTCGATGACCACCGGACATGGGTGGATCGGCTCGTCTCGATGGCGCATACCACGGTGCTGATCGGCACCGGCGTGCTGATCCTGGTCTTTACCGCAATGATCCTGACGGTCGTCTTCGCCACCCGTGGCGCCCTGTCCGGCAACCGGCATATCGTGGAGGTACTGCATTTCGTCGGCGCCGAAAGCGCCTTCGTGGCGACCGAATTCCAGAAGCATTTCCTCAAGATCAGCCTGAAGGGGTCCGCCGCGGGCGGGGCGCTGGCGGCACTGCTGTTTGCGACCGCCGGCTTCCTGCAGAGCCAGACGCGCGCCACGCCGCAGACCGACCAGGCGACCGCGCTTTTCGGCACCTTCACCATCGACTTCATGGGCTATCTCGGGATTCTTGCCACAATCATCGTTATTGCCTTGCTCACCACGCTGACGGCACGCATCACCGTCATGCGCACAATTGACGAAATCGACCTCATCCGCTCGGATCCGGCCCGCTCCGAGGGGCTGGCCGGCGGCTGAACCGCGGGAGGGGTCTGTTCTTGCGGCGAAACTCGGGCTAAGGACGAGGCCATGATCCTTGGCCAGACCATGTGGAAATCAGGGCTGCCCCGTCCTCCGGGCAAGGAGGGCGGACCGGGCTGGTGGAGCAGGCGCAGCCTGATCCGGCGCTGCCTGCGTTACGCCGGCATGACCGTTCTGCTGGCGGGTGCACTGCTGGTCGGCGGCTTTCTCTGGTTTGCCGATTCCGTTACCTCGCTGCAACCGCCGGAAGGCATCAAGGCCGATGCCATCGTTGTGCTGACGGGCGGGTACCAGCGAATCGACCAGGCACTCGGCCTGTTGCGGGACGGTGCGGGCAAGCGCCTGCTGATTTCCGGCGCCCATCCCTCTGCCTCTCCGGCCCAGATCCGCCGCTCCACCCAGGGCTCGGCGGATCTTTTCCGCTGCTGCGTCGATGTCGGCTACAGCGCGATCGACACCATCGGCAATGCCAACGAGATCACCCGCTGGATTCGCGACCATGACTATCGCTCGGTGCTGGTGGTGACCAACAACTACCACATGCCGCGCAGCCTGCTCGAACTCAGGGTCCTCGACCACGAGACGAAGTTCATTCCCTATCCCGTCATCAATGCGGACCTGAAGCGGAAGGCCTGGTTCACCGAGCCGGATGTGCTGCGCATCATGCTGGCGGAATATGCCAAGATGGCGGCTGCCACACTGCGCTCCTATTTCGGCATCAGCCAGGGCACGGGGTTGCGTACCCAGGAAGAGATCCGCGAGGAAAGCACGAAGCCACCACCGCATCGATAGGCTGCTTCCGTCCGGCCTCCGGATGGTGTAGGCACAGCCTGCCCATGCCTTTCCGGAAGTCCATCATGCTGGTCCTGCGTTCAGTCCTGTTCAATACCCTTTTCTATGCCAACCTGATCCTGCGCATGATCGTGCTGACGCCGATCTATTTCCTCCTGCCGCGCAAGAAGGCTTTCGCCATTCCGAAGGCCTGGGCGCGCTCCAACCACTGGCTGATGGAAAAGATCGTCGGAACGCGTTTTACCATCGAAGGGCTGGAGAATATTCCGAAGACCGGCTGCATCTTCGCGCCCAAGCACCAGTCTTTCTGGGACACCTATGCGCTGCTGCCCTGGATCGACGATCCCGTCTTCATCCTCAAGCGCGAACTGACCTGGATCCCGCTGTTCGGATGGTATCTGATGAAGCAGCGGATGATCCCCGTTGATCGCGGTGCCCGCGGCAAGGTGATGGTGGAGGTGATGCGCCGCACGAAGATCGAGATGGACAATGGCCGGCAGCTGATTATCTATCCGGAAGGCACACGCCGTCCGCCGGGCGCCGAGCCCGCCTATCGCTACGGCATTGCCCGCATCTATCGCGACACGCAGGTGCCCGTGGTGCCGATCGTGCTGCATCCCGGCCTGTTCTGGCCGCGCCGCAGCACCCTGCGCTATCCCGGCCATTTCCGCGTCCGCATCCTGCCCGCCATCGAGCCCGGACTCGACCCGGATGCCTTCTTTGCGCGGCTGGTGGAGACGCTGGAGACGGCGAGCGATCAGTTGCTGCTGGACGAGGTGGCGGCCAATCCGCACCTGCCGCTGCCGCCGACAGCCGCCAAGCGTGTGGCGGAGCTGAAGGATCAGGCAACCGCTACCGTGCGCGCCTGAAGGTCGGCAACACGCGCCGCAACCCCTTCCAGCCAGTGATCGCGAATGCCCATCTCCTTGAGATGGGCAACGGTATTGGCAACATAGGCATCGTTCGGGCCGGACTGGCCGTGGGAGACCTGCACGATCCGCGCTGCCTCCTCCACAGTGAGCGCGCCGCCATATTGCGAATGGCTGCGGTCCACCACATAGCCCACGGCCCGGACCGGACGCCCATCCTCCAGCAGCACGGACAGTTGTCGCTCGAGATAAACATGGGTAACGAGTTCGCGCGCGCGCAGGTAATCCAGCACCGCCTCGCGCTTCCCGTCGGCCACCCGGAAGGCCACGCCGCGGCAGGAGCCGCCACGGTCGAGCCCCAGCACCAGACCCGGACGTTCGGGCGTACCGCGATGGACGAAGGAACGGACACAGAGAGATCGGCGATAGCCCCTGGCCAGTGCTCCCACCCGCATTTCATAGTCAAAGCCCGGATTCCACATCAGGGAGCCGTAGCCAAACACCCAAAATTCGTCCATATCCCACGCCAAACCGCACGCACTCGAACGAGCACCATTGGAGAACATCATGGCAGCGTCAAGCCGAAGCGGCGTTTCTGCAAAAATTTTGGCCCTGGCGGCGCTGATCGTCCTGGTCATCGCGGTCTATACCGCCGGCTGGTTCTATGCGGCAGCCACTCTCAAGACCAATACGCTGACCGCACTCGGCAAGCAGCAGGACCATGGCGTGACCGCCGACTGCGCCGACGCGACCTATCGCGGCTATCCCTTCCGGATCGGCCTGTTCTGCTCCAAGGTTACGGTGGACGACAGCGCCAAGGGCATTTCCGCGAGCTTCGGGGCGCTGCGTTCGGCAGCCCAGGTCTATGTGCCAAACCATATTGTCTGGGAACTGGATGGTCCCTCGGAACTGCGCACCGGCAACGGCCTCTCCGTCACCGCGCAATGGGCCGACCTGCAGGCCAGCCTGCAAACCAAGGCTGGCGGCGTGGAGCGCAGCTCGACAGTCATCAAAGGCCTTGCCTCGGCCATCACCTCCTCGCAGACAGGCCAGGCCTTCGACCTCAAGGTCGAACAGACGGAGGTGCATGCCCGCCAGAACGGTGCGGATCTCGATGCTGCGGTGACGCTGCGCAACACGGATCTTGCCGCCCGAGGCCTGCCGCTGCAGATCCCGCGCTTCACCGCCGTGGCCGATGTGACGGTCGCCGGCAAGGCGGGACTGCTGGAAGGGCATGACGAGACCGGTACGGGCCTTTACGGCTCGAAGGGAGAGATCCGCCAGCTCGGTGTCGATCTCGGCGACGGCCAGATCCTGAGTATCAGCGGCCCGATCGCCATTGACGAGCAGGGCCGGCTGTCCGGCAAGCTGAAGCTGGAGGTGCAGAAAATCGGAGCCTGGCGCGAACGTCTCTCGGGCAATTTCCCGCAGCTTGCCAAGACCATCGACACCGCTTCGAAGATGCTGTCGGCACTGACCGGCGGCGGCGACAGCGCCCGCCTCGACGTAACGCTCAACCGCGGCAAGATCCTCGTCGGCGGCTTCATCGCGGTGGGCGAGATTCCGCCGCTCTGAGGCCTCGTCCCCGCCGGGCGGGGACGATCAGCCGGACGGTCAGCTCTTGGGGTCCAGCGCGTGGCGACCGAAGTCCGGTGCATCCACGTCCTGGCCCGCCTCGACGATCGAGCGACGGATGGTGCGGGTGCGCGAGAATAGCTCGAACAGCTTGTCGCCCTCGCCCCAGCGGATCGCCCGCTGCAGGGAGGAGAGATCCTCCGAAAAGCGCGCCAGCATTTCCAGGATGGCATCCTTGTTGTGCATGCAGATATCCCGCCACATGGTGGGATCGGAGGCCGCCAGACGGGTGAAATCGCGGAAACCGGAGGCGGAATACTTGATGACTTCCGATTCCGTCACCGTCTCCAGGTCGTCGGCCGTGCCGACGATGTTATAGGCAATGATGTGCGGCAGGTGCGAGACGATCGCCAGCACCTTGTCGTGATGCAGCGGGTCCATCTCGTCGATCCGGGAGCCTAGGGCCGCCCAGAAATCGCGAAGTCGTGAGAGCGCCTCCGGATCGGTGTCCGGCAGCGGCGTGAAGATGCACCAGCGCCCCTTGAACAGGCCGGAAAAGCCGGCATCCGGACCGGATTTTTCCGTGCCCGCCAGGGGATGGCCGGGGATGAAATGCACGCCTTCCGGCACATGCGGCTGCATCTGCGCGATGACGGAGGCTTTGGTGGAGCCGACATCGGTGAGGATGGCGCCCGGCTTCAGGTGCGGCGCGATCTGCTCGGCGACCATGCCGGACGAACCGACCGGCACCGAGACGATCACCAGATCCGCCCCCTTCACCGCCTCGGCGGCGGAGGTTAGATAGCGATCGCCAAGCCCCAGCTCCTCGGCGCGCTTCAGCGTCGTTTCGCTGCGGGTGGAGATCACCACCTCGCCAGCCAGGCCCTTGTCCCGGATGTCGCGCGCGATGGAGGATCCGATCAGGCCGATGCCGATCAGCGTGATACGGTCGAACAGAATGCCACTCATGCCTTGCTCATAAACTCGCCGAGAGCCTCGATCACGCCGCGATTGGCCTCTTCCGAGCCCACCGTCATGCGCAGCGCATTCGGGAAGCCATAGCCCTTGACGGCGCGCAGGATGAAGCCGCGGCTGGTCAGGAAATCATCGGCCTCCGGCGCCCGCTTGCCATCCACATCGGGGAAATGGATCAGCAGGAAGTTGGTGACCGACGGCGTGACCTTGAGGCCGAAGGATTCGAAGGCCTGCGTCAGCTTGGCCAGCCAAAGCTGGTTATGCGCCACGGCCTTGCCGATGAAATCCTGGTCGCGGATCGCGGCGGCACCGGCGGAAATGGCCGGCGCGTTGAGGTTGAAGGGGCCGCGCACGCGGTTCAGCGCGTCCAGAATGTCGACCGGGCCATACATCCAGCCGATGCGCAGCGCCGCAAGCCCGTAGACCTTGGAGAAGGTGCGCGTCATCACGACATTCTGCGCCGAAGACACAAGCTCGATGCCGGATTCGTAATCGTTTTCACGCACATATTCGGCATAGGCCGCGTCGAGCACGAGGATGACGTTCTTTGGCAGGCCGGCATGCAGGCGGCGCACCTCGGCGGCCGGCACATAGGTGCCGGTCGGGTTGCCGGGATTGGCGATGAACACCATCTTCGTCTTCGGCGTCACGGCCGCCAGAATGGCATCCACATCGACCCGGCACTCCTGTTCCTTCACCGTCACCGGGGTCGCACCGGCGCCCATGATCTGGATCTTGTAGACGAGGAAGCCATGCTCGGTGATGATCGCCTCGTCACCAGCGCCGAGATAGACATGGCAGAGCAGGCCGAGCAGTTCATCGGAACCGTTGCCGCAGAGAATGTTGGCGATGTTCAGCCGGTGGGTTTCGGCAATCGCGGTGCGCAGTTCGATCGCCTGACCGTCGGGATAGATTTCGAGATGGCCGGCCGCCTGGCGGAAGGCATCGAGCGCCTTCGGGCTTGCGCCGAGCGGGGTCTCGTTGGAGGAGAGCTTGAAGACGCGCGCGACACCCGGCGCATGTTCCTTGCCCGGCACATAAGCGGCGATATCCAGGATTCCGGGGCGGGGAACGGGCTTCAGCTGGGCGCTATCCATCGGGCAAGACCTTCGAAAAAGATGATCCATCGCCCTTAATCCTGTCGGCCGCTTTTGTCGAGGCCGCAAGGCCTCAACTGCGGCTTCTGGTCGTCGGAACCCCTTGCGCGCCAAGCACCGGCACGAAAACACGCCGCGAGGCGCGCGCCGCCACCGGCAGGCCCTGATAGAGCCGCTTCTGCGCCTCCAGCACCAGTACGCCGGAAAAGGCCGGCCAGAGCCTGCGGCCGATCCGCTCGAAACCATGGCGAAGCTTCAGCACCGCTCGCAGCTTGGAGGGGGGGAAGAACAGTGCCTCGGCGGCGGCAGACGGCGTGAAATTCGTCTCTCGCATCAGATTGGTCAGCTGACGGCGCGAATAGGGACGACCCGAGCCGAACGGCGTATGCTCCATGCGCGCCCACACCCCGCGACGGTTCGGCACCACGATGACAAGCCGGCCGCCGGGCGCCAGGATGCGCCACAGCTCCTTCAGCGTCTCGCGCGGGTTCTCGGCAAATTCCAGCGAATGCACCATCAGCACGCGGTCGATGCAGGCATCCGGCAGCGGCAGTTCTTCATCGAAGACAAGCGCGGTTGAGGACAATTCCCCGACCGGCCAGTTCACCGCCCCCTGCCCCGCCGGCATGAAGGCGAAGGTGCGCTCGGTATCGGCGCGAAAGCGGTCGAGATAAGGCACCGCATAGCCGAGCCCCACCAGCCGCTCCTCCGGCAGGCGCGGCCAAAGCGAGGACAGCGCCATGGTGATCGAATGCTCGGCAAAGCGGCCGAGCGGCGACTGGTAGAACTCACGGAGGTCGACGATATCGGCGTGCATGGCGAAAAGCTATCAGAGGGTGGTTGGACTTCAAGTCGGTGGCCTCTACATTGGGGCAACACGGTTCACACGCAATGGGCAGCACTGATGAAAACTCTGGCGATTGAAGTCTTTATGTGTCGCAGCGACAATTACGGCGTGCTGCTGCACGATCCGGAAAGCGGGCTGACGGCCTCCATCGATGCGCCGGAAGAAGGTCCGATCGTGGCGGCGGCGGAGGCACGCGGCTGGAAGATCACGCATATCTTCACCACGCATCACCATACCGATCATGTCGAGGCAAACCTGGCGCTGAAGGAGCGCTATGGCTGCGAGATCATCGGCCCGGTCAACGAGGCGGTGGCGATCCCGGGGTTGGACCGTTCGGTGGCCGATGGCGACGAATTCCTGTTCGGCGAACATCCGGTGCGCGTTTTCGAGACCCCGGGCCACACCGCCGGCCATGTCTGCTACAGCTTCCCCGAAGACAAGCTGCTGTTTGCCGCCGACACGCTGTTTGCGCTGGGCTGCGGCCGCCTGTTCGAGCGCAGCGCCGCCGACATGTGGCATTCCCTGCAGAAACTCTGCGTGCTGCCGGATGAGACCGCCATCTATTTCGGCCACGAATACACGCAGTCCAATGCCCGCTTTGCCATCAGCATCGACCCCGACAACGAGGTCCTGCAGCGGCGGGTGCGCCAGATCGATGCACTGCGCGCCGAGGGGCGCTTCACGATTCCCACCATGATGGGGCTGGAGAAGGAAACCAATCCCTTCCTGCGCGTGGCCGACCCCGCGATCCGCCGTCATCTGGTGATGGAAGGCGCGACCAATGAGGAGGTGTTTGCCGAAATCCGCAAGCGCAAGGACAACTTCAAGTGACGGCTGACGAGATCATCGAGAGGCTCGCCATGCAGCCGCATCCCGAAGGCGGCTGGTACACGGAAACCTTTCGCGATGCGGGCGGGGGACCCCGTGGCCATTCCACGGCGATCTATTACCTGCTCAAAGCCGGCGAGCGCTCGCACTGGCACCGGGTGAAGGACGCCGCCGAAGTCTGGCACTTCTACGCGGGCGAACCGCTGAAGCTCCGGCTGGCGAAGGACGGCGAAGCGGCGCGCGCCGAAATCCTCGGGCTCGATCTTGAAAAGGGCGAGCGGCCGCAGATCGTGGTTGTGGCCGGCGAATGGCAATGTGCCGAACCGCTCGGTGCCTTCACGCTTGTCGGATGCACGGTTGCGCCCGGATTCGAGTTTGCGACATTCGAGATGGCGCCGCCCGGCTGGGATCCCGGCGCCTGACACGCCCTATTCCGCGGGCGCCTCGGCGACCGGCCGGCGGCGGATCATGTCCTTGGCGGCCAGGGCCGCACCGCCGGTGATCAGCAGGCAGGCAAGCGCGATCCGAAGACTGGGCTCCGCAAAACCGAAGAGAACCAGGATCAGCGTGGAGAGCAGCGGCGCCGCATAGCTGGCGGCGCCGAGGATCTGGATGTCGCCGGCCTTCACCCCGAAATCCCAAGCATAGAAAGCCGCCCCCACCGGCATCAGGCCAAGACCGAGGATGGCGATCCATTCCGCTGCGCCAGCGGGCCAGACCGTCTGCTCGAGTGCCAGATGGCAGAGCAGCGACAGGATGGAGGTCGCCAGACAAAAACCCGTCACCACATCAGTGGACACGGCCTCGAACCGCCGGGTCAGCAGCGAATAGCCGGACCAGGTGAAGGCGCAGAGGAAGGCTGCGCCATAGCCGACGAGATAGGCGCCATCGAAGGAAAGACCGGTGCGGGAGACGATAGCGACCGTGCCCGCAAGACCCGCCAGCGCGCCGGCGAGATGATGCCAGCGCAACCGCTCGCCCGGCAGCAGAGCCGAGCCCACGACGATCAGCAGCGGCCAGAGGTAGGCGATCAGCCCCGCCTCCACCGCCGGTGCATTGCGCAGCGCCGTGAAATACAGAAAATGATAGCCGAACAGCCCGCCAATCCCCGTGAGCCAGACTTTTGCCGGCTGGCGCAGCAGCTTCAGACGCCCGGGACGTGCGGCAAGCAAAACAAGGCCCGGCAGGCTGCCGATCGCAAAGGTGATGGCTGACAGCTGGAAGGGCGGCATGGTGCCGGAGGCGGCGGTCATCAGGGCGAGCAGCGACCACATCAGGATCGCCGTAAAGCCGATCAACGTCCCCTTGATCTTCACATCTGCCCCCTGCAGCACCATGCGGGCCGACAGGTTCGGCCCCGATTATCCGCCGTATTTCACCGCCGTCACATAGACGTCCCCGACCTTGGTCGGGATGCGGGCGTAGACGGGAGCATATACATTGACCTTATCTGCCTTGGCAAACCAGACCTCCATGCTGACGCTCTTCAGATATTCGATATCGCTGCGGCCCTGCTTGTAACCGGACCTCGGTACATAGCGCACCTCGCAGACAATCGCGTCCCCGCTGAAGCCCTTGGTGGAGAAGGGCTTGCTGCCCTTGGGCGACAGGATGAGGTCGAGCCTGGATTCGCCGTCATAGATCGGCAGCCGGCTGGGGCAGATCTTCGCCCCCTCCGGGAAGATCAGGCCGGAGAGAGGATCGAGCACCGAACGAAGGTCGCCATTGCTGACCGGGATCCAGTTGGAAGGTCGCGCCTTCGGTTCCGGATCGACAGAGGTCGAGACGACATCGCCGTTGCGGTAGCGGATCTCGTAGCGCCGCGTTTTCCTGTCCTGCCGATAAATCAGCGAATAGGCCCGTGCCTGCAACCGCTGGCCGCGAATGGCGCCGTTGACGCTGGTATCGGCCGAGATTTCGGAAAACAGACTGACGAGCCCGGAGGACTTGAAGGATCCGTTGATCCGGTAATCGTCGCGATCGAATTCGCTGGAAAACGATGCCCGCGCGATCGGCAGCACACCCAGCGAAATGTCGTATTCGCTGAGATGACGGATGCCGGCCGTGGTCGCCGGGGTGGCGAACAGTCCGAGACAGGCGGTCAACAAAAGAAGGGAACGGCTCCGGCGGAGCATGGTCTGGCCTTGGGTGTGAAGTGACGCTTGCTCACTATAACCTGCGCAGTGTGGCAAGAAAATAGCGGGAGAAAAGACGGCGCGCGGCGGAATCTGCCCGGTTGCACCATGTTTGGCTTGACGGGCGCGGCCCCACTGACTATAGAACCGCAACTTTCCAATCAGGACCAGTTGGATCGGCAGGCCGGGCGTTGCCCGAATCCCCGTTCAATTGCTAAGAAGAACAAAGGTGTACCCATGTCCCGTGTGTGCGAATTGACCGGCAAGGGCGTCCAGTCGGGCAACAATGTCAGCCATGCCAACAATAAGACGAAGCGTCGGTTCCTGCCGAACCTCTGCCACGTCACGCTGATTTCCGATGCTCTCGGCCAGCGTTACCGTCTGCGCGTTTCCGCCCATGCCCTGCGCTCCGTCGAGCATCGCGGTGGCCTGGATGCCTTCCTGCTGAAGGCTGACGAGACCGAACTGTCGATGCGCGCTCGTCTGCTGCGCCGCCAGATCGTCAAGAAGACCGCAGAAGCTGCAGCCGCCTAAGGCTAAAGCCTCCATCACCCGCTTCGAAAAGGCTTGACGGTTCGCCGATCAGGCCTTTTCTGTTGCCGTTCGTTTCCTCTTGCTGGTGGCATCACCCAGGGTAAAAAAATGCAATATCTCCGCGCGACCATCATCTATGTGCTGCTGATGACGCTTGTCGTCGTCGCCTCGAATTTCCTTGTCCAGTTCCCGGTTCTCGGCACCCTGTTCGGCATCAAGCTGAGCGATCTGCTCACCTGGGGCGCTTTCATCTATCCCGCCGCCTTCCTGGTCACAGATCTCACCAATCGTCAGTTCGGACCGACGGTCGCCCGCCGCGTGGTGCTGGCCGGCTTCGTGGTGGGCGTGACGATCTCCTTCTACACCTCGCTGCCGCGCATCGCGATGGCCTCGGGCACCGCCTATCTGGTCGGCCAGCTGCTCGATATCTCCGTCTTCAACCGCCTGCGCCGGCAGACCTGGTGGCAGGCGCCGCTGGCCGGCTCGCTGTTCGGCTCGATGCTGGATACGGTCCTGTTCTTCTCGCTGTCCTTCGCGCCGGCCTTCGCCTTCCTGGGCGCCAATGACGATTTCGCCATCAGCCAGGCTCCGGTCCTTGGCATCCTTGCCACGGAAGCCCCGCGCTGGATTTCCTGGGCTATCGGCGATTTCACCGTCAAACTACTGGTCGGCCTCGTCATGCTGCTGCCCTATGGCGCGCTGATGAGCATTCTGAAGCCGATGCCGCCTGCAAAGGCGGCCTGATCTTCCGTCTTACGATGCCTGCCCGATGACGGGATGGCGGAGCACGACCTCCGCCAGTTCCTCTGCGGGAAGCATCGAATCGAGACGCAGCACGGGGGTCTCGCGGCCGGCAAGCCAGGCCTCGTGGGCGGCAAGGCTGCGCTGCTCCGGCCCGGCCGTATCGTAACTCGCCGCCCATTCAAGAAAGGCGCGACTCGTCTCGGCCATATCGCCGCCGGGCAGGATTCGGTCGCCATAGCGCTCGCTCTCGCGCCGACGGATGCGGGCCATCCGCACCTCCGGATCAAGTCGCAGGAAGACGATCAGATCATAAAGCGGCTCCAGCGGCGTGCCCCATTTCAGCGCGGAACCGGACAGCACCCAGCTGGGCACGCCGGCGATCGCATGCTCGATCAGCTGAAGGCGTTCCGGCACCGGACGCGGCGTCGTGAAGGGCGGCTCGGTCGGCATCCAGAAGAAGCTGTCGGTATCGAGATGCGGGATCCGCAACCGCTCGCCAAGCATGCGCCCGAGCGTCGTCGTGCCGGAGCCGGAGGCTCCCATGATGTGAATACGCGCCATGCCTTGTCTCCGATCGGCCTACTGCAGCAGACGGAATTCCAGCATCAGGCTGCGCTGGAAGACCGACTGGTTGTCATCCGATACGAGAATGACATGCGGATGACCATCCGCGCCGGCGATGACGTCGATGCCTTCCATGTTGTCGATCTCGAACCCCATGTCCGCCTCCAGCAGCACCGGACCATCGATCAGCGCGCCGGGGCGCAGGGCGTTGCCTGCAATGCGGCGAATGCGCATGCCGACGCCCCCGATCACGCTGAAGCGACGCTCGAGCAGCAGAAGATCCCCGCCCGGCAGGAACGCGCCGTCCGTCACGCTCCAGGGATCGTTGCGTACTACCCGAAACGCCCCCTTCAGCGGTCCGTCGAGAATGGCCGCATAAAGATGGCCGTCGCGATCCGTGCTGTCTTCGGCAATTGTCAGAAGCGCGCCCTTCAGAGGCCCATCCACCGGTGCCGCCACCAGCGTCTCAAGCCCACCATTGCGGCTGAGGCTTTGCTTGGGGATCGGGAGATCGAGGCTGCGCTGGGGTCTTGCCTCCTCGTAGCCCGGATCGGGATAGAGATCGACGCGATGGCGGCGCTCGAAACTGACGGCCGCTTGGCCGGCACGCAGAGCCAGCCCTTCCGCATCGATATCGGCCTTGTTGCGCGGCTCGCGGCCGCGCTGATCGCGCATGCCGGTGATCCGCACATCCGAAACCCCGGAGAGATGTCCCTTGGCGTCGCGCTCGATCCGGCCTGTCAGCCAGTAGCCTGTATCGAGCACCGAGACGAAACGCTGCCCGTCCGCCCTGAACCGGATGGCCGAGAGCGAGCCGAACAGCGGCTGGCGGGAAGTGAGTTCGAGGCCGCCAACGAATTCGAAGGCGCCGAAGCGACGCTCCTCGGACTTCGCGCGGAAATGTTCGATCCGGCGGGCTGTGACCGACACTGGCACTGTCTCCGCCGCGGTCATGGTGACGGAGACGATAATCAGGGCGAGAATGCAGACAGCACGGCGCAACATCATGCGCGGCGCGATCAGCCGGCCCGGCGCAGACGCCCACGCGGGCTGCCGCCGGTCTTCTCATCAAACAGCGACGCGAGCTGCTCGGTCATGGCACCGGCCAGTTCGTCCGCGTCCACGATGGTAACGGCGCGGCGATAGTAGCGCGTGACATCGTGACCGATGCCGATCGCCAAAAGTTCAACCGGCGAACGATTCTCGATCTGGTCGATGACGGCGCGAAGATGGCGCTCCAGGTAATTGCCCGGATTGACCGACAGAGTGGAATCATCAACCGGCGCGCCGTCCGAGATCATCATCAGGATCTTGCGCTGCTCGGGGCGACCGATCAGACGGTTATGCGCCCACATCAGCGCCTCGCCATCGATGTTTTCCTTGAGCAGGCCCTCGCGCATCATCAGGCCGAGATTGCGGCGCGAGCGGCGCCAGGGCGCATCCGCCGCCTTGTAGACGATGTGGCGCAGGTCGTTCAGGCGGCCGGGCGTCGGCGGCTTGCCGCTGGCCAGCCACTGCTCGCGGCTCTGGCCGCCCTTCCAGGCCTTGGTGGTGAAGCCGAGGATTTCCACCTTCACGCCGCAGCGTTCCAGCGTGCGGGCAAGAATGTCGGCGCAGGTGGCCGCAACCGTGATCGGCCGGCCGCGCATCGAACCGGAATTGTCGATGACGAGCGACACGACGGTGTCGCGGAACTGCGTATCGCGCTCGCGCTTGAAGGACAGCGGCTGCATGGGATCGATGACGAGGCGCACGAGGCGGGCCGGATCAAGATAGCCCTCCTCCAGGTCGAAATCCCAGGAGCGGTTCTGCTGCGCCATCAAGCGGCGCTGCAGGCGGTTCGCCAGACGCCCGACTGCGCCCTGCAGATGCGACAGCTGCTTGTCGAGGAAGGCGCGCAGACGGTCGAGTTCGGCCTCGTCGCAGAGTTCTTCCGCCGTGATCTCCTCGTCGAATTCCTGCGTGAAGATGTGGTAATCCACCTTCTCGTTGAAATCGTCGAAGGGCAGGTTCGGGCGACGGGTCTCGCCGGGCGTCTCGGACTGGTCGTCCTCGTCGTCGCTCATGTCGTCGTCGGAAATTTCCGCGCCGTCCATCTCGCCGTCGTCGAGCTGTTCCTCGGCGGCCTGGCTCTCCTCGGCGGGTGCCGCATCGGAGCCCGCATCTTCCTCGACCTCGTCATTCTCGGTCTCGTTGCTGCGCGGCTGCTCCTCGTCGTTCTCGTTCTCCATCTCCTCCGGCTGGTTGTCCTCGTCGCCATAGTCCTCGGCCATCTGCATGGAGGAGAGCATGTGGCGAACGAGCTTGCCAAAGGCCTGCTGGTCCTCGATCACGCCCTTCAGATTGTCGAGATCGGCGCCCACCTTGTCTTCGAAGAACGGCCGCCAGAGATCGAGAACCTTGCCGGCGCTGGCCGGCGGCGCGGTGCCCGTCAGTTTTTCGCGCACCAGCATGGCCATGGCCTCGCCGATCGGCGCGTCCTCCTGGCGCTCGACGCCGGAAAAATTCGCCTTGGAATATTTCTCGGCATTCATGCTGTTGAGGTTGGCGGCAACGCCCGCCATGCGCAGAGAACCGAGCGATTCGACGCGCGCCTGCTCGACCGCGTCGAACACGGCGCGCGCATCCGTGCCCTGCGGCGACATCGTCGCATGCACATCGGTATCGTGGCAGGCAAGCCGAAGCGCCATGGAATCACCGAGACCGCGGGTCACGGCCACTTCCTGCGCCGTCGGCCGCTTGGTGATTTCCGGCAGGCGAATGCGCTCGCCCGCCATGCCCGGCCGCTCGTTGGCGAAGGAAACCTCCACCTCGTTGCTGCCGGCGATCGAACGGACGCAGCCGGTGATGGCCCGGCGCAGCGGCTCGGTATCCACCGGTCCGCCGCTCTTTGCCTTCGAATTGTCACCCCGGCCTGCCATTTTCGATCTACCTTGCTTGCCTGCTCATTCGCCTCAGGCGCCGAGAACGATGTTCACGGCGCTTTCCTTCAGTTCGACGCCGAAGGCGCGCTGGTACTGTTCGGCCACCAGCGTGCGCTCCAGTTCATCGCACTTGTTGAGGAAGGTGATGCGGAAGGCAAAGGCGACATCGCCGAAGATTTCCGCATTTTCCGCCCAGGTGATGACGGTGCGCGGGCTCATCACGGTGGAGAGATCGCCGTTGATGAAGGCCGAGCGCGTCATGTCGGCAACGCGGACCATCTTGGAGACGGTTTCACGGCCCTGCGCGGTGGCGCCGAAACTCTTCACCTTGGCGGCGACGATATCGACTTCCTTCTCGTGCGGCAGGTAGTTCAGCGTGGTCACGATCGACCAGCGGTCCATCTGCGCCTGGTTGATCTGCTGGGTGCCGTGATAGAGGCCGGTCGTGTCGCCAAGACCGACCGTGTTGGCGGTCGCAAACAGGCGGAAGGCCGGGTGAGGACGGATCACGCGGCTCTGGTCGAGCAGCGTCAGGCGACCGGACGATTCCAGCACGCGCTGGATCACGAACATCACGTCCGGACGGCCGGCATCGTATTCGTCGAAGACGAGCGCGACATTGTGCTGGTAGGCCCAGGGCAGGATGCCGTCTTTGAACTCGGTGATCTGCTTGCCGTCCTTCAGAACGATCGCGTCCTTGCCGACGAGATCGATACGGCTGACATGGCTGTCGAGGTTGACGCGCACGCAGGGCCAGTTGAGGCGGGCAGCGACCTGCTCGATATGGGTGGACTTGCCGGTGCCGTGGAAGCCGGACACCATCACGCGACGGTTGTGCGCGAAGCCGGCCAGAATGGCGAGCGTCGTATCGCGGTCAAACAGGTAATCGGGGTCGAGGTCGGGAACGTAAGGGTCGCCATTGCTGTAGGCGGGCACCTTCAGGTCCGTGTCAATGCCGAAGACGTCCCGGACAGACACCGTCGTATCCGGGAGGTTGGAAATATCAAGATCGATTTTGCTCATCACCACTCCACGCCGCACCCGGGACGGTGCGGCCGCAATCCTTGCTGCCATGCATCAGAACGGCTTAACAGAAACCGGACTGCTTTAACAATTGGTAGGCCTGTACGACAGCGCGAAAACGTTCCTCCGACCCGCGATCGCCGCCATTCGCGTCCGGATGATGTTTTTTGACGAGTTCCTTGTAGCGGCCCTTGATTTCAGCCGCCGTGGCGCCTGCGGTCAAGCCCATTATGTCGAAAGCTTTCGCTTCCAGCGTCTTTAATCGCCGAACCGCCGGCTGGCTGGGACGGCTGCCTGCCTGGCTGTCACGCACGAAGCCGAACGGGTCCTTCACACGGTTGAAGCTCGCCGCCGAACCGGAACGCTGGCTGGCATGCAACGGCGCCTCGCGCGCCGACTTGTTGACGCCGACCGTCCAGGTGGGGCGATGGCCGGTGATCGCTTCCTTCTGGTAGCGGGCAATCTCGTTGTCCGACAGGCCGGAGAAATAGTTGTAGCCCTTGTTGTATTCCTTCACGTGCTCGAAGCAGAACAGGAAGAACTGACCCTCCGCATTGCGGCCCACGGGGGCGCGGTGGGCGCCCGGCTTGTCACAGCCGTCCCATTGGCAGGTCGGCGCCTGCGGCGCCGCGTCCTGCTCCCGTTTGCGGCGCGTGCGGATACGGTCGAAATATTTGGAATCCAGTCTCATGCGAGCAGATTATGGGGTGCCGCGGCAGGGACAACAAGAATTGACAAAGCGGTTTGTTGCTGCTTTCTGGGACCCCCTTTTCGCAAGTCCGGAGCCAGCCCATGAGCAAGTCGATCAGCCCGACCCCATCCGTGCGCGCCCGCATCGAAACGACGCTCTTCGAGGCGCTCAAACCGGCGCGGCTGGAGGTGATCGACGAAAGCCATCACCACGCCGGACACCAGCCGAACATCACCGGCACCGGCGAGACACACATGCGGGTCCGGGTGGTGTCCGAGCGTTTCGCGGGCGTCGGTCGCGTCGAGCGCCACCGCCTCGTGAATGCGCTTCTGAAGCCGGAACTGGATGCGGGCCTGCATGCACTGGCCATCGAAGCGGCAGCACCGGGCGAGACGACGCGCTGGTAGCGGCAGAAGGCCGCGGCCCCCAGTGTCGGCCACTCAAGCCTTCAACGGGATGTCTTCGGCCGGGCGGATGCGCAGCCGCGTGATGCGGTTCTTTTCCCGCTTCATCACCGTGAAGCGCTTGCCGTGGAAGGTGAAGCTCTGCCGCTCCTCGGGAATCAGCTTGGATTCGTGGATGACGAGACCGGCAATGGTGGTGGCCTCCTCGTCCGGCAGATTCCAGTCGAGCGCGCGGTTGAGGTCGCGGATCGGCACGGCGCCATCGACCACGATCGAACCGTCGGCCTCCTGGCGCACGCCCTGGATCTCCAGATCGTGCTCGTCGGCGATATCGCCGACGATCTCTTCCAGAATATCCTCCAGCGTCACGATGCCCTGCACCTCGCCATACTCGTCCACCACGACAGCAAAATGCATCTTGCGGCGCAGGAAAGCGTTCAGCTGATCCTTCAGACTGGTGGTATCGGGCACGAACCAGGGCTTCTGGGCAATCTTCACGATATCCAGATCGCGCGGCTCCATGTCCGGCTCGGCAAGCGCCCGCAGCAGGTCCTTGGCGTGCACAACACCGATGATGTTTTCGGTGGAGTTGCGCCACAGCGGCATGCGGGTGAAGGGGCTTTCCAGCACGGCGCGCACCACCACGTCGGGCGGGTCGTCCGCATTGATCGCCCGCATCACCGTGCGGTGCTTCATCACGTCGGAGACTTCCAGTTCTTCCAGGTCCAGGAGGCCGCCCAGCCGGTCGCGGTCCGCCTTGATGAAGGAGCCTTCCTTGTGCAGCAGGTCCAGCGCGCCGCGCAGCTCCTCATGCGCGGTCAGCATGGAAATGCCACGCGACAGGTTGACCCCGAACAGGGAGAGAATGAAGCGGACGATCGCATTCACACCACTCGAGAGCGGACCGGCAAGACCAACGAAAACGCGTACCGCAGGCGCCACGGCGATGGCGAAGCGATCCGGTGTCGAGATGGCCCAGCTCTTCGGCAGCACTTCGGAAAAGACGACGAGAAGCACCGTCATCAGTACAGTGGCGGCCGCCACGCCCGTCTGGCCGAACAGGCCGAGGAACAGGCTTGTGGTGAGCGAGGAAGCGAGGATGTTGACGAGATTGTTGCCGATCAGCAGCGCACCGATCAACCGGTCGCGCCGCTCGATCAACCGATTGACCAGCCCGGCCTGGAGATCGCCGTTGCTTTCCAGCGTGTGCATGCGCGCACGCGACACGGCCGTCAGCGCCGTTTCCGAACCCGAGAAGAAGGCCGAGGCGGCAATCAGCAGCAGAACGGATACGAGTGTCAGCCAGTACTCGGCCAGGAAGGCAAGGATCTCCTGCAGCATCACCCCTTTTGCGTCTCCTCCAGGAAGGACTGGACTTCGGATGCCGGCACATCGTCGGCGATGAAGGACTGGCCGATGCCGCGGGTCAGGATGAAGGTCAGCTGGCCGCCCTTCACCTTCTTGTCCTGGGCAATGGCGTTCATCAGCACCTCGGTCGACAGCGCCTCGCCCGGAATGTCGGCGATCTGCGTGGGTAGGCCCACCGCCTTCAGATGCGCCTCGACGCGGGCTGCATCATCAGGGCTTGCGAGATTCATGCGGGCCGAGAAGCGATGCGCCAGCACCATGCCGATCGCAACGCCTTCGCCGTGGACCAGCCGGCGGCTGTCATATTGCGTGGCAGCTTCCAGCGCATGGCCAAAGGTATGGCCGAGATTGAGAAGGGCGCGACGGCCCGTTTCGCGCTCGTCCTCGACCACGACGTCGGCCTTGGCCTGACAGCTGATCGCAATCGCCTCGGCGCGGGCAGCCCCCCCGGCAAACACGGCCCGCCAGTTCTTCTCCAGCCATGCGAAGAAATCCGGCTTGTCGATCAGGCCATATTTCGCGACCTCGGCATAGCCGGCGCGGAACTCGCGTTCGCTCAGCGTATCGAGCGCGCCGGTGTCGGAGAGCACCAGATCCGGCTGGTGGAACACGCCGAGCAGGTTCTTGCCGTGACGGGTATTGATGCCGGTCTTGCCGCCCACGGAGGAATCGACCTGCGACAGCAGCGTCGTCGGAATCTGCACGAAGCGCACGCCGCGCCTGACGATGCCGGCGGCAAAGCCGGCGAGATCGCCGATCACGCCGCCGCCGAGCGCGATGATGCAGTCGTTACGCTCGATGCGGGCCGACAATGCCATGTCGCAGACGGCGACCAGCGGCTCCACGCTCTTGGTCTTTTCACCGGCCGGCAGCGTCAGAGAGACCGCCTCGATGCCGTCGGTCTGCAGGCTGTCCATCAGCGCTTCCAGGTAGAGCGGCGCGACATTCTCGTCTGTGACGATCGCCGCCTTGCGACCCTTGAGGCGCGCGGTGATCTCGCCGCCCGCATGGGCAATCAGGTCCGGCCCGATCAGGATGTCGTAGGCGCGCTCGCCGAGCGGCACATGGACAAGACGTTCCGGACTATTGTCAGCTGCACTGTTCATCGCGCTTTGCCTTCCTCGGCCAATGCAGCAAGGACCGCCAGAACCTCGTGGGCCATGGCATCCTTGCGAATGTCGCGGGATTCGACCGTCACGTCGGCCTCCGCGTAGATGGGGTAGCGCTGGTGCATCAGGTTTTCCAGCGTCTGCTTCGGGTTCTCGGTCTTCAAAAGCGGGCGGTTGTCGCGCTTGTTGACGCGATCCCACAACACGTCGAGGTCCGCCCGCAGCCAGAGCGACAGGCCGCCGGAGCGGATCACCGCGCGAGTGCGCTCGTTGATAAAGGCACCGCCGCCGGTGGAGACCACGCGCGGTCCGCTTTTCAGCAGGCGCTCGATGACGCGGGTTTCCAGCGCCCGGAACTCTGCCTCGCCATAGGCGGCAAACAGTTCCGGGATCGTCATGCGCGATACGCGCTCGATCTCGGCATCGGTATCGACGAAGGGCATGGCGAGCTGTTGGGCAACGATCCGGCCGATGGCGGACTTGCCCGCACCCATCAGGCCGACGAAAATCAGATTGCGCCCCCGCAGGGCCGCGCGCGCCCGCTCGCTCAGCGTCAGGGGCTCTGTCGGTGGTGTGACGAGATCGGGCATCGCGGTCTTAAATGTGTCCTCTCGCGGTCCTTTGTCGGCAACCCTATCGACAAATGGATGTGCAGCGTCAAGCCACAGGCGGGCGGAAAGGTGGTCGTGGCACTTGTTCTTGCGCTCGCAGCCGGCTTTCCCCATAAGGGAAGCGCCTCGATGAACGGAGCAGCGCATGCCGACCCTCTTTCGTTTCCTGTCCATCATCGCCGTGCTGTGCGGCCTGGTCTATGGAAGCATGATGGCGCTGGCCGTGCTGGTCGAGCCGCGCGCGCGCGACGTAACGGTGCGCGTGCCTTCCGAGCGTCTCAACCCGCCCCAACCGTGAGAGCTGCCGTGGCCGATCTGTCCCGCGCCCATGCGGAAGCCTTTCTGGAAATGATGAGCGCCGAACGCGGTGCCGCCGCCAACACGCTTGCCTCCTACGAGCGCGACCTGGAGGATCTCGCGAGCTTTCTGTCGACGCGCAAGATCGGCCTTACCGCCGCCAGCAGCACCGATCTCACAGATTATCTCGCCCATCTGGCGGGCCAGGGTTTTGCCGCCTCCTCGCAGGCGCGCCGGCTCTCGGCGATGCGGCAGTTCTATCGCTTTCTCTATACCGAGGGACTGCGCGGCGACGACCCGACCGGCATTCTCGATGCGCCGAAGAAGGAGCGGGGACTGCCGAAGATCCTCAGCGAGGCCGAAGTCGGCCGGCTTCTCGCGCGTGCAGCCGAAGAAGCGGCCGCGCCGGAAGGCTCTGTCGGCGAGCGCATCGGCCGGTTGCGCATGCTGGCGCTGCTGGAACTGCTCTATGCGACGGGCATGCGCGTCAGCGAACTCGTTTCGCTGCCAGCCAAGGTGATGGATCAGGAAGGCCGCTTCCTGATGATCCGCGGCAAGGGGAACAAGGAGCGGCTGGTGCCGCTGTCGCGTTCGGCGATCGCCGCCATGACCGCCTATGGCAAGGCCCGAAACGAAGCGATCGCCGCCGGGCGCGAGACGGAAAGCTCCTGGCTCTTCCCGTCTGCCGGCAAGCAGGGCTATCTGCCACGGCAGGTCTTTGCCCGCGATCTCAAGGGTCTGGCCGCGCGCGCCGGCATCCGCACCAGCGCCATTTCCCCGCATGTGCTGCGCCATGCCTTTGCCAGCCACCTGTTGCAGAACGGGGCAGACCTGCGCGTGGTTCAGGAACTGCTCGGCCATTCGGACATTTCCACCACACAAATCTATACCCACGTGCTGGAAGAACGGCTGAGAGAAGTGGTGGAAATGCACCACCCTCTTGCAAAAGCCACCAAAAACCCTGATTAGAGCGCGGGCGGGGGGCGGCACGGCCGCCAACACGATCGGAACACGGAGCTCATGCAGACCTATCTCGACTTCGAAAAGCCCATCTCCGACCTGGAAGGCAAGATCCACGAGCTGAAGAAGCTGGCGGCGGAAGATGAGAGCATAGACACATCCGACGAGATCCAGCGTCTGGAAGTGCGCGTGCGCGAGGCGATGCAGGAGATCTACTCCAAGCTCAACGCCTGGCAGAAGACGCAGGTCGCCCGCCATCCGCAGCGCCCGCACTTCATCGATTATCAGAAGCACCTGTTCACCGAATTCACGCCGCTGGCCGGCGACCGCACCTTCGGCGAGGACGCCGCGATCCAGGCAGGCCTTGCGCGTTTCCGCGGCCAGCCCGTGGCGATCATCGGCCAGGAAAAGGGCAACGACACCAAGTCGCGCATCAAGCACAATTTCGGCAGCCCGCGTCCGGAAGGCTATCGCAAGGCGATCCGCGTGATGGAAATGGCCGACCGCTTCGGCCTGCCGGTGATTTCGCTGGTGGATACGGCAGGCGCCTATCCCGGCGTCGGCGCCGAGGAACGCGGCCAGGCCGAAGCGATTGCCCGCTCCACCGAAATGTGTCTGGCACTGAAGGTGCCGATGATCTCGATCATCATCGGCGAAGGCGGTTCGGGCGGTGCGATCGCCATTGCCACCGGCAACAAGGTGTTCATGCTGGAGCATGCGATCTATTCGGTCATTTCACCGGAAGGGGCGGCCTCCATCCTGTGGCGTGATTCGACGCGCGCCCGCGAAGCCGCCACCAACATGAAGATCACCGCAGAGGATCTGAAGGCGCTCGGTGTCATCGACGACATCATCCCGGAACCGCTTGGCGGCGCACATCGCGAACCGGAGACGGTGATCGAAACCGCCGGTGCGCTGATCGAAGCCTCCCTGAAGGAACTCGGACAGCTGTCGCCGGAGGACCTGCGCAAGCACCGACGCCAGAAATTTCTGGAAATCGGCCGCAATCTCTGATCAACTCTTAGATCGTGAGGAGCAGATTCTTCCGCTCTTCACGATTTTGTGCCAGGCCTGCGGCACGACGCGGTAAGATTATGTAAAGCTTACCGCTTTATTACGAATGGCAGAATGGGTATGTGCTTTGTCATATGCCTTGTTGATCGTCACACGTGATTTGTCCGATGCGCTTGAAACTGATCGCCTCCATTTTCCTGATGGCAACCGCGCTCGCCGGGTGCAACGACGCGCTTGATACGACGTCGATCGATCTCTCCAAGGTGAAGAACAAGGTCGAGCAGCCTCTGCCGGACCGCATCGTTGCGGAAATGCAGAAGAAGAACATGCCGCGCAATTCGCCGATCATGATTCGTGTCTTCAAGGAAGAAGGCAAGATGGAGATCTGGAAGGCGAAGGCGGACAACCGCTTCGACAAGATCGCCGAATACGACATCTGCGCCTGGTCGGGCAAGCTTGGCCCCAAGGTGAAGGAAGGCGACCGGCAGGCGCCGGAAGGCTTCTACAACCTGACGCCCGCGCATCTCAATCCCAATTCCAAATATTACCTCGCCATCAACACCGGGTTCCCGAACCGTTATGATGCGGCCAACGGCCGCAGCGGCTCCAACCTGATGATCCATGGCGCCTGCTCCTCGTCCGGCTGCTATTCGATGACGGACCAGCAGATCCTGGAAATCTACGCCTTTGCCCGGGATGCCTTCCGTGGCGGCCAGACCTCGGTTCAGCTGGAGGCTTTCCCATTCCGCATGACGGCGGAAAACATGGCCCGCCATCGCAACAGCGAAAACCTCGAATTCTGGAAGATGCTGAAGGTGGGCTACGACCACTTCGAAGTGACGAAGCGGCCGCCGGAGGTGAATGTCTGCGAGAAGAAATACGTCTTCAACCAGCAGGTCCAGGGCTCCGGAGGGTTTTCGCCCACCGCTGCCTGCCCGCCGATGTCGACGCCGCCGGCGCTGACAGCCGCCCTCTCGACCTACGAGAAGGAATACCAGCTTGCCTATACCAAGGCGATGGACAAGCTGGACGGCAAGGTGTGGTACGAACCGACCGAGGCCGAGCGCAAGGCCGTCGTCGCCGACAAGCGCAAGGGCCGCGATCTCGCCTATGCGCCGACCGGCACCTCGCTGGCCGCCGGCAAGCTGGTGGAACCCGCCGAATTCGACAAGCTGATGGCCGCCCGCCTTGCCAAGACCCAGCCGCCCGGCACCATGCTGGCTTCCGCACAGCCGTCCGGCGCCGCTGCCAAGCAGTCCCGCCTGCTGGCCACGACAGCTCCGGCCGGCGACCGCTCCACCATGTCGGTCGCGACGGCCATGAACAGTGGGAACCGCCCTGCCGCCGCTCCGCTCACCGCCAGCGTTCAGCCGGCCAGCACCGCCACAGGCGCCATTCCGGTGCCGGCACCCAATCCGCTCGCCTATGCCGCTGTTCAGCCGGTGAGCGACGATCAGAAGAAGCCCTTCTGGAAGTTCTGGTAAGCCGCCGGTGGCGGAGCCGATCCTCTATGACCTGAAGGGGCTGAGATGCCCCCTCCCCGTGCTGAAGACCCGCAGGAAGCTGGCCGGCCTGCCGATCGGCGCAGAACTCTCGGTCGAAACGACGGACGGACTGGCGGCCATCGACATTCCGCATGCGTGCCGCGAAGACGGCCAGACCCTGCTGGCAAGCGAGGCGACCGCCTTCGGCCATCGTTTCCTGATCCGCAAGGAGTGCGACCCGCCACCCCGCAGCGACGAGGATTTCTGAGCCGCAGCCAGCACAGGCCGGCGCTGCGCAGTCTGTCAGAGGCGCAGGCCGGGCACTGCAAGCGGGTTGTCCTCCAACGCGGCACGATCCGGCCGGTCGATGCGCGGCTGACCGGTAAAAGCCGCGAAAAGATCCGTCACGAACTCTTCCGACAGCCCTTGCGTGATCAGCACCATGCGTGTGCGCCGGTCGCTGCCTGCCGGCCAGCGTGGCAAACGCTCCGGCGGATGGAAGATGCTCTGCACCCCGTGCAGCACCAGCGGCCGCTCCACGTTGTCGGCGAGCTGGACGATCGCCTTCATGCGCAACAGTTTTTCGCCATGCGCCGAGCGCAGCAGGTCCACGAACATCTCCACCGCCATCGGCTCGATCGGCCGGTCGTGGACGATGGCGAAGGAGCGGATGTCATCCCCGTGACGGTTGACGTCGTGATGGTGATGATGGTGGCCACGTGGCGCATGATCGTGGCCATGATGGTCGTGATCGTGATGGCCGTGATGATGGTGATCGTGGTGATGGTGATCGTGGTGATGGTGATGGTGATCGTGGTGATGATCATCATGATCATGCTGGTGATCGTCCTCGTGGTCTTCCTGCAGCCAGCGGGAAACATCGGCGATCTTGCTGTCCGGATCGTAGAGGCCGTTGACGAGCAGGGCCGCGGTGCCCGCCTCCCCGGCATCGCCATCGCTCACCCTGGCGCGCGGGTTGAGTTCCTGGAGGCGCTCCAGAAGGGGTGAGAGCGCATCGGGTGCCAGAAGCGTCTTCTTGGTGAGAACCAGACGGTCGGCCACCGCTACCTGACGCAGGGCTTCCGGATGGCGTGCCAGCGTCGAAAGACCATGCACCGCATCCACCACGGTGATGACGCCATCCAGCGAGAAGCTCTGGGCAATGACCGGATTGCCCATCACCGCCTGCATCACCGGCGCAGGATCGGCAAGGCCGGTCGTCTCGATCACCACGCGGCGGATCGGCTTCAGGCGGCCGGTCTGGATCTGGTCGACCAGCGAGGCCAGCGTTTCCACCAGTTCGCCGCGCACGGTGCAGCACAGGCAGCCGTTGGAGAGTTCCAGCAGCGTATCGCCCGAGGTCTCGACCAGGAAATTGTCGATGCCGACCTCGCCGAATTCGTTGATGATGACGGCGGTGTCATGCGCCTGCGGGTCCTTGAGGATGCGGTTGAGCAGGGTCGATTTGCCCGCCCCGAGGAAGCCGGTCAGGATCGAGACCGGAATGCGTTCGCTTGCCAGGGCCATGTGGATCGTCCCATGCTGGAGTTGGCGCATCCGGACGAAAGCGTGACACGCGGGATCCGTGACGGATGCGGAAGAACGAGAATACGACGCCCCCAGGCGGGGACGCGCAATTTAAAGCGCGGTCGGCCGCGGGATAGGCACCGGCACGGAGGCGCCGGAGCGCACATCACCCGCCTTGGCCGGACGGCCGGGGGCGGTGCCTGCATCGGCTGCCGGTTTGGCAGGCTCGGGGGGAGAAACGATCTCGGCCATGCTGAAGGCCGGCGGCGCCTCGCGTTCGGCAATATAGGGCGAATGGATCATCATGCGCCCCTGCTCGTCGCGGCCTTCGCTGCGCACCTTCGCGGCCTTCGGATTGCAGATATCGGCGCTGATATCCACCACCTCGTCACGGTCCGGGCCGTAGGGCGCAAGGCTCGACAGCGGCACACCCTTGCCCGGATCCTCCGTCAGCGCTGCCTGCAACAGGGCCGCCGATTCCTCCGCACGCCCCGCAAGACTGTCGGAGCCGAGCACCACGGAGACAACAGTCCGGCCGTTGCGGGTAGCAGAGGATACCTGGTTGAAGCCGGAGGCACAGATGAAGCCGGTCTTCATGCCATCGGCACCGTTGAAGCGGCCAATCAGCATGTTGTAGTTCGGATAATCCTTGGCGCCGGTGGTGATGCCTTCCAGCGCGAAATAGCTGGCATATTGCGGAAAATTGCGGCGCAGCGTCAGCGCCAGCACCGCGAGGTCACGCGCGGTTGTATACTGCCCCTTGCCGGGCAGGCCGTGCGGATTGATGAAATGCGACGACGTCATGCCGAGACGCTGGGCGGCATCGTTCATCATGGCGACGAACTGGTCGGCACTGCCGCCGCCCACGGTTTCCGCAAGCCCCATGGCCACGTCATTGGCCGACTTCACCACCAGGATCTTCAGCGCGGCATCGATCGTGAGCGTGGCGCCGGGCTTCACAAACATCTTGCTCGGCGGCTGGTCGACGGCCTTGCGGCTCATCACCACCGGCGTCTCCAGCGTCACCTTGCCGGCCTTCAGCGCCTCGAAGGTAACGTAGATGGTCATCAGCTTGGTGAGCGAGGCCGGGTACCACTTGCGGAACGCTTCCTGATGCGCGATCACCCGTCCGCTCGCAACATCCACCACCATTTTCGGATTGGCGGCGGCCAGTTGCGGAAGCCCGGCGCACAGAAGTGCTGTGGAGAGGGCAAGGGCAAGCCTGCGGAACGCGGCTGACGGTCGGTTCGGGCTGTGGGGCAAGGAGCGGCCTCGTGATGGAACGCCAGATCTCGGTGGCGGGTAGACCGCCTCTATGGCCAAGGAATGGCAAAGATCATTGATTCCGTCAATTCCGCGGCGCAATATCGCGGCCAATGCGGGCACTTCGCCCGAGCACGTGCAATAAACAGGACATGCGATGCCGATCTTGAACAGAGCCGCCGACATGCAGGCCGAAATCAGCGCCTGGCGGCGCCATATCCATGAAAATCCGGGCCTGCTTTACGACGTGGAAGAGACCGCCGCCTTCGTGGAAGACAAGCTGAAGAGCTTCGGCGTGGACGAGATCGTCACCGGCCTCGGTCGCACCGGCGTCGTGGCCCTCATTCGCGGTCGCGGCGAGGGTGACCGGGTCATCGGGCTGCGCGCCGACATGGATGCCCTGCCGCTGACCGAGATCACGGGGAAACCCTGGGCCTCCCGCAAGGACGGCAAGATGCATGCCTGCGGCCATGACGGGCACACCGCCATGCTGCTGGGCGCGGCACAGTATCTGGCCGAGACCCGCAATTTCAACGGCACCGTCGCCCTCATCTTCCAGCCGGCGGAGGAAGGCGGTCGCGGCGCGCTCGCCATGGTCGAGGACGGCATGATGGACCGCTTCGGCATCCAGGAGGTTTATGGCATGCACAACATGCCGGGCATGGCGCTCGGCACCTTCGCCATCCGCAAGGGCGGCATCATGGCGGCCCCAGACAAGTTCACCATCCAGATCAAGGGCCGTGGCGGCCATGCGGCCGAACCGCACCGTACCGCCGATCCGATCGTCATCGGCGCCCAGATCGTCAACGGACTGCAACTGATCGCGGCGCGCAACGCCAATCCGCTGCGCTCGGTCGTCGTCTCCATCACCCAGTTCCATGCCGGCACCACGCACAACATCATCCCCGAAGAAGCAATGATCGCCGGTACGGTGCGCAGCCTGGACGAGGCGGTGCGCGACATGGCCGAAGCCCGCATCCGCCAGATCGCCGAAGGCATTGCCGCCGCCAATGACTGCGTGGCGGAGGTGGACTATGAGCGCGCCTGCCCGGTAACCGTCAACCATCCCGAAGAGACCATCCATGCGGCCAAGGCGGCCATGGCGATCGTGGGCGAGAAGAACGTGGATACCGAGGTCGATCCCAGCATGGCCGGCGAGGATTTCGCCTTCATGCTGCAGGCCCGCCCCGGCGCCTACATCATGATCGGCAACGGCGACACGGCGGCGCTGCACAACCCGGCCTATGATTTCAACGACGAGGCGATCGCCTACGGCGTCTCCTACTGGGTGAAACTCGTCGAGCAGCGCCTCGCCGACTGAGGCACCAACAAAGCCAACCACTGCCGGCCTGCCGACTTGTCGGCAGCGCCGGCCTGCGGTATGTAGCCAGTCATCTGCTATCGGTCCACGTAGCTCAGCAGGATAGAGCACAGGATTCCTAATCCTGGGGTCGGAGGTTCGAATCCTCTCGTGGACACCACTTCCCCCTCACCTGCTTGACCTTGCTGGCTAATCCCTAGCCGGCTCCAGTTCCGCCAAGCCCCAGCCAATCGCTGATCAGCCACCAGCCCCCGAGCAGGATGAAGGCGGTGAAGGCGAGTGAGGCAAGCGCGAACACCAGTCCACCCACCACAGCGGCGCCATCTCTCTGGGCAAGTCCCAAGGCCACGAAAAAGATCGAAAGCCCCGGCAGCACATTGCCGAACGGGATGGGCAAAGCAATCAGGACGGCCATCACGAAAACGACAAGTCCCAATGGACGCAGGGCGGCGCGACCGGCCAGCCCCGTCAGCCGCGGCCTCAGCCAGGTTTCCAGCCAGGCAAGCTTGGGCCCAAGCCGCACCGCCATGGCCTTCAGCAGCGCCTGCGGCACCTCGACGCGCGCCAGCCGCTGCGGCAGGATAAACCGGTCCGCACCGATCACCAGTTGCGCGGCCAGCAACGCGAGTGCGGTGCCAAACACCATTCCGGCCGGGATGCCAGGCGTTGGAATGATCGCCGGAATGGAAAAGACCAGCAGCACCAGCGCGGTCGCATGTTCACCGAGGATCGCCAGCAGGCGGCCAAGCGTCGCACGACCAGGCCCAAGCCGCTCCGGCAGAGCCTCCAGCAGACGCGCCAGACCGTCTCGGCTCGTTTCGGATGCCATGTCAGCCATGACCGCATCCTTCCGCCATCATCCCTCGAGATATTTCGCGGGGGACAGCATTCCTCCGCCCGGTGCAGATCCCTGTTCGTCTCACGCCACTCCTTGTCCGGCCGGTCTCGTTGCATCAGGCCGGCACCGGCAGGATATGGGAAGGGAGATGCCGGATGCGAAGAGGAGGTCGCGCAAAAAGCCGGTAACGCACGTCACGGAGGCATCCGAAAACGCCGTGCTCCGCCACGTTAGCGCTATCATCGCCGCACTAGCGATGGGCGGCGGCAGAGATTGTATCCATGAACACGACGCTTTGCTGGCAGAGCCTGGCCTCGTCGATGAAGGTATCCAGGCATTCGAGCAGCCGGTTGCGACGACTGGTGACTTCCGGTTCCGGCAAGGGGGACAGGTTGAAGGCACCGATGGCGGTGAGGAAGGCCTGCATGGCTGTACTTAGCGACGGCAGCAGATCAACGAGGTAGACACTCGGCTGACGCGCATCCAGCATATCGGTCACGTAGGCGGACAGGCTTTTCGGGATGGAGAGCGCATCCTGGCGGTCGCAGGTCGCCACCAGATTCCGCAGCCCGATTGCATCCATACTGTCGATCGTCATGGTCGTTTCCTGGCAGGACGTTGGAGGTCTTCGGTTTCCGGCCGGGGCGACGGTTGGTAAGCGGCGAGCCGCTTGCGCCATGCTTGAACACCGCTGCCGGAACTCAAAAACAAAAGTTAAAATTGTCGGAAATGATGAGTAGCCTCAGAAATGATCGTGTCAACGCTAGCGCACAAAGATTGAGCGAGGCTGTGGATGACGGTCCCGCCAAGGCACAGGACCCGACCGGTCAAGGGCCGGCATGAACGGTTCCGGCACAGGTGACGCTGATCCTGTGTCGGGCCGAAGGACTGGCGGGCGGCGTGCAGGATCAACGCAGGCGCACATGTTCCATGCGAAAGCCGAGCCCCATCAGCCGGCCGGCGAGATGGGCAAGCAGCGGAAAGCGCGCGATGCCGCGGATGAAGGCGGGCGGCCCCTTGCGGCGCTCGTCGTCCGCCTGATCCTTGCGCCGGCTGGAGCGCATCATCAGTTGCAGCCTCTGCGTCGCCCTGGTCGGAAACAGCCGGCGTTTTTCGACGGCAGCAAGATGCTGATCCGTCAGCCTTCCCTCCTTCAACGGCCGGGCGAGAAGATTGCCGGCCGCCACCGCATCCTGAATGGCGAGATTGACGCCGACGCCACCGATCGGCGACATGGCATGCGCCGCATCCCCGATCGCCAGCAGGCCGGGCTTCCACCACTGCTTCAGCCGGTCGATACGCACCTGCAACAGGCTGACATCCTCCCAGCCAGCGATTTCCGCCATGCGCGAGGCGGGAAGCGGCGAGACGGCGCGCACCATGTCGCGAAAAGCCTCCAGGTCGCCGGCACGAATCTCGGCAAAGGTGCCGCGGCGCACGATGAAACCGCACTGCCAGTAATCGCCGCGATCAATCAGCACGAAACCCTGGCGTGGCCCGGCATGGCCCATGGTCTCAGCAGGATCGCCCGTCTGCTTGGAGAGCTTCATCCAGACGACTTCGCTGGGCGTGCCGAAGCTTTCGACCGCAAGCCCCGCCTTTTCGCGCACCACCGAATGGCGGCCATCGGCAGCCACCACCAGCGTTGCGGCAAGATCGAAACGAACACCGTCCCGCTCCAGCCGAAGTCCTGAAACACGGCCGTTCCGAAAGATCACGTCCACCACCTTCGTTGCCATCATCAGATGGAAATTCGGATAGCGTGCCGCCTCCTTCGACAGGAAGTCGAGAAAATCCCATTGCGGCATGAAGGCGATGAAGCGATTGCGCACCGGCAGGCGGGAGAAATCCGCCATGGTGATCGTCTGTCCGCCGATCTCCGCCGACAGCTTTGGCGCCCGCGTGTGCGGAAGTTTCAGGAAGGCCTCTTCCAGGCCGAGTTCGTGAATGACCTCCAGCGTGGAGGGATGGATGGTGTCGCCGCGAAAATCGCGCAGGAAATCGCCATGCTTCTCGATGACGGTGACATCGACGCCGGCCCGCGCCAGAAGCAGGCCCAGCATCAGGCCCGCCGGGCCGCCGCCGGCAATGGCGCAGGTCGTTGTCCGTGCTTCGTCACCCATGATCCTGTCTCCACCCATCCGTCATCATTGCCGCGTCCCGCAGTCTATCGCATCTGGCATCGGCGGGGACGAAATTCAATGCGGCGCATCCGCCCTTGTGAGGGACCTTCGCCAGCTGTAAACGAACCGGGACCAACGCGGATCTCATGCATGACAGCCTCCACGCGCAGCATTTCCATTCTCGGCTCCACCGGCTCGATCGGCACCAATACACTGGATGTTCTGACGCATCTCGGCGGGCGCGAGACCTTCGAGGTGGTGGCGCTGACGGGGGCGAGCAATATTGCGCTTCTGGCCGAGCAGGCGATTACCCATGGTGCGCGCCTGGCGGTGACCGCAGACGAAAGCCAGTATGTGGCGCTGCGTGACCTCTTGTCCGGCACCGGCATCGAGGTGGCAGCCGGTCAGAGCGGCCTGATGGAAGCCGCCAATGCCGGGGCCGACATGGTGATGGCAGCAATCGTCGGCACGGCCGGACTTGCGCCAACACTGGCGGCCGCGCGCCGGGGCGCAGACATTGCGCTTGCCAACAAGGAATGTCTTGTCTCCGCCGGCGATCTGTTCGTTGCCGCGGTGCGCCAGGGCGGCGGACGGCTGCTGCCGGTCGACAGCGAGCACAATGCAATCTTCCAGGTGCTAGAGGAAAGCCAGCGCCATGCCGTCGAACGGGTGATACTCACCGCCTCTGGCGGCCCCTTCCGCACCTTCACCCGCGAACAGATGGCAAATGTGACGGTGGAAACGGCGCGCGCCCATCCCAACTGGTCGATGGGCCTCAAAATTTCCATCGACAGCGCCTCGATGTTCAACAAGGCGCTGGAGATGATCGAGGCCAAGCACCTGTTCGGCCTCGCTCCGGAGCAGGTGGAGGTGATCGTCCATCCGCAATCGATCATCCATTCGATGGTCGGCTATTCCGATGGGTCGGTGCTGGCGCAGCTCGGATCTCCAGACATGCGCCACGCCATCGGCTATGCGCTGGAATTTCCGCGCCGCGCAAAGCTGCCGGTGGAGCGGCTGGATTTCGCCCGACTGGCACGGCTGGATTTCGAGGCGCCAGACGAAGCGCGCTTCCCCGCCCTCCGCCTCGCACGCCTTGCCATGACGCGCGGCGGCGTGCAGGGCGCGGTACTGAACGGCGCCAAGGAAGTGGCGCTCGACGCCTTCATCGCCGGCGATACCGGCTTTCTTTCCATGGCCCAGATCACCGAAGCGGTGATGGAAGAGCTTGCGCATCTGCCGCCCGCCGCCAGCATGGACGACGTGTTTACGGCCGATCTGGAGGCGCGGCAACGGGCGAAGGCGCGGCTGGGGTGAGGTCAGGCGGCCCGAACTTCGCTCAACAGTTCGGGATGCTGGTCCAGCAGACGCAGCAGCTTGACGAGGGCCACAGGCGGACGTGTCTTCCCGTTTTCGTAGCGGGAGAACGCATTGACGCCACCGCCAAAAATCTCACCGGCCTGCTTCTGGTCCAGCTTCAGCTTGCGGCGAACAGCGGCGATATAGGCGGGATCGACCAGCACGGCGTTCACCTTGCGCTGGAATTCACCCACCAGCCGGCTAAACCGATCGCCCTCGGCAGCATCGAGGATTACTTCGTGACAGGCCGGGCAGAAATCACCCGTCACACCGGGGATCAGGGTTTTCTCGCCCCTGTAGGCATAAGCCACATCCCGAGTGTCATGAACGAGGTCGGCCGCCCCGCAGCACGGACATTTCATCTCACAGCTCCTTGAAGGACACGATCAGCACGTCATCGATCACGGTAAGCTTCAGATAGACAGCATCACCCAGTCCTGTAAGCGTTCGGTAGACATCCTGCCAGATGGCATTGTCCGCATGGGTCGTCATGGACTTGTAAAAGTTGCTTAAGGTCAGCGCCATCACCACCTCGCACATGCCCCCAAGGTCAACAATGCCCAGAGCACGGGCCCCGAGAAATGCAGAACCCGTTGCCCGCACACGCCCCGTCTCGACGAGAAGCTTGACACGTTCCAGAGAACAATGCGGCTTGCGTTTCTCCATAAATAACCTTTGAGGTTAATTCAGGCAAGGCACGGATCACACATTCCTGCGCCGGCCCTCCATCAGGTCGAGGATGGCGCGCGCCGCGTCCAGCACATTCGTGCCGGGGCCGAAGACGGCGGCAACGCCGGCATCTAGGAGGAACTGGTAATCCTGGCGCGGAATGACGCCGCCGACCACGACGATGACATCCTCGGCCCCGCGTTCCTTCAGCGCTGCGATCAGCTGCGGCGCGAGCGTCTTGTGGCCGGCGGCGAGCGACGACATGCCGACCACCTGCACCTTTTGCGAAACGGCGAGATCGGCCGCCTCCTCGGGCGTCTGGAACAGCGGGCCCGCCACCACCTGAAAACCGATATCGCCGAAGGCGGAGGCAATCACCTTGGCACCGCGATCATGCCCATCCTGCCCGAGCTTGGCGACCAGCATCTTTGGACGAAGGCCGGTGGCTTCGGCATAGGCGGAAAGGCGGGTAGTCAGCGTCTGATATTCCGGATCCCCCGCATAGGCCGCGCCGTAAATGTCCGTCACCACCTCCGGCACGGCGGAATGATCGCCGAAGACCGAGCGCATCGCGTCGGAGATCTCGCCGACGCTGGCGCGGGCACGGGCGGCCTCCACCGCCTTTTCCAGAAGATTGCCCTCGCCCGTTTCGGCCACCATCTTCAGCGCAGCAAGGGCCGCCTCCACCCGGGCCGGATCGCGCTGGCGGCGGATCTGTTCCAGCCGCCTGATCTGCGCATTGCGCACGGCGGTGTTGTCGATATCGAGAATATCGATCGGCTCCTCGTTTTCGAGCCGGTACTTGTTGACGCCGACGATGATCTCCTCGCCGCGATCCACGCGTGCCTGGCGCCGCGTGGCGGCTTCTTCGATCAGGCGCTTGGGCAGGCCATCGGCCACAGCCTTTGTCATGCCGCCGAGCGCTTCCACCTCTTCGATCAGCGCCCAGGCCTTGTCCGCCAGCTCCTTCGTCAGGCTTTCGACATAGTAGGAGCCGGCCAGCGGATCGACCACCTTGGTGACGCCCGTCTCGTGCTGTAGGATCAGCTGCGTGTTGCGGGCAATGCGGGCCGAAAATTCCGTCGGCAACGCGATCGCCTCGTCGAGCGCATTGGTGTGCAGCGACTGCGTGCCGCCGAGCACGGCGGAGAGCGCCTCATAGGCCGTGCGGATCACGTTGTTGTAGGGGTCCTGTTCCTGCAGCGAGACACCGGATGTCTGGCAGTGGGTGCGCAGCATCAGCGAGCCCGGCTTCTTCGGCTCAAACTCCTCCATGATCTTCGACCAGAGCAGGCGCGCGGCGCGCAACTTGGCGGCTTCCATGAAGAAATTCATACCGATGGCGAAGAAGAACGAGAGACGGCCGGCGAACTCATCGACATTGAGACCCCGCGCCAGAGCGGCACGCACATATTCGCGGCCATCGGCCAGCGTGAAGGCCAGTTCCTGCACCAGGGTCGCGCCAGCTTCCTGCATGTGATAGCCGGAAATCGAGATGGAGTTGAAGCGCGGCATTTCCTTGGCCGTATAGGCAATGATGTCCGCAATGATCCGCATGGAAGGCTCCGGCGGATAGATATAGGTGTTGCGGACCATGAACTCCTTCAGAATATCGTTCTGAATGGTGCCGGACAGCTGGTCGCGTGAGACGCCCTGCTCCTCGCCGGTGACGATGAAATTGGCAAGGATCGGGATCACCGCGCCGTTCATGGTCATCGACACAGAAATATCCTGCAGCGGAATGCCGCTGAACAGGATCTTCATATCCTCCACGCTGTCGATCGCGACCCCGGCCTTGCCGACATCGCCGACGACGCGTGGGTGATCGGAATCGTAGCCGCGATGGGTGGCGAGGTCGAAGGCAACGGACACGCCCTGCTGGCCGGCGGCCAGCGCCTTGCGATAGAAGGCATTGCTTTCTTCTGCCGTGGAGAAGCCGGCATATTGGCGGATCGTCCAGGGGCGGCCGGCATACATGGTGGCACGCGGGCCGCGCACGAAGGGCTTGAAGCCCGGCAGGCTTTCCAGATGCGCGACACCTTCAAGATCTTCCGCCGTGTAGAGCGGCTTGACGGGAATGCCCTCGGGCGTGTTCCAGACCAGCGCATCGGGGGATGTCTTCAGCTCCTTTTCCGCCAGGGCCTGCCAGTCTGCGACGGTTTTCTTGCTCATCGGGCTGATCCTCCAGAGGCCGACATCATGATCGGCGCGGCATTGAGATTGACGGGATTGCTACTCAGTAGCATATGGGATCTAGTCTTCTCGGGAGCCTTGAGCCATGACCGTAAAAGCATCCGTCTCGATCTCCGACCAGCAGGACGCGTTTGCCCGCCGGCTGGTTGAGGAAGGTCGCTATTCCAGCGTGAGCGCCGTGGTGCAGCAGGGGCTGGAACTGCTGCGTGAGCAGACCGAGATGAAAGAGGCGGAGCTTGCGGCGTTGCGGGCTCTGGTCGATGAACGACGCAAGGGGGCCTTCCTGACGATGGAAGAAAGCCATGCACAAATCGAGGCTTTGATTGCTCGAAAGAAGGCCGAATACGGTGTATGACTGATGGCTTGGTACTGCACCTATGTCCCATAGCTTGGGAGTATCGGCGAGGTGCCTTTCGATAAGACCGGCATAGCCGGATACCCCCCTCTGCGCTGCCGGGTATCTCCCCCTCAAGGGCGGAGATCGGCATGAAGCAAGGCCTTAGCAGACAGTGATCGTAGAAATCCGGGTAGCCCTTAAAGCGTGTGAGGGTATGCGAGAGGGTTCCACACCCGATCTCCCCCCTTGAGGGGGAGATGTCCGGCAGGACAGAGGGGGGTGAAGCCGCACACTCCATTTTCACTCGAACTCCATAATGAGTTCATCGACAGCAAGGCTCTGACCGGCACTCGCGGCGACGCGCTTCACCACGCCGCGGCGTTCGGCCTTCAGCACATTTTCCATCTTCATGGCTTCGACGGTCGCCAGCGTCTGGCCGGCCTCCACCGTATCACCCGGCTTGACCGCCACGCTGGTGATGACGCCCGGCATGGGGCAGAGCAGCATTTTCGAGGTGTCCGGCGGCAGCTTCACAGGCATGAGTTTGGCGAGGTCCGCAACACGCGGTGAGCGGACGCGGGCCGCGACATCCATGCCGTTGAGGCGAAGGCGGATGACGGAGCCGATCAGATCCACCTTCACGCCCAGCCTTTCGCCATTCAGCACGAAATGCGCATGCGTCTGTCCGGGATGCCAAGAGCCGGCCACCGTGACGCTCTCGCCGCCCTCGGCGAAGGTCACGATCTCCGCCTCCGCCGTGCCCGAAAGGCTGACGGCATGGGCATCGTCGCCGAGCTTCACCACCCAGTCCCGTCCCACCACGCGGGCATGGTTGCCGATGGTGCCTGAGATCTGTGTCGCGCGGACTTGAACCCTCGCATTGACGACAGCGGCAATCGCCGCCAGCTTGCGCGAGGATGCCGCATCCGGCGCCACGCCGGCAAAGCCCTCCGGAAACTCTTCCGCGATATAGGCCGTCGTCAGCCGGCCGGAGCGGAAGCGCTCCTGCCCCATCACGGCCGAGAGGAAGGGCAGATTGTGGCCGATGCCTTCCACCTGAAAATCATTCAGCGCCGCCGCCATGGCATCGATCGCAACGGCGCGCGTCTCGCCCCAGGTGCAGAGCTTGGCGATCATCGGATCGTAATACATGGAGATCTCGCCGCCTTCGTAGACACCGGTATCGTTGCGCACCACGGTGCCATCGGCCTGAACGCCTTCGACGGGCGGGCGGTAGCGGCTGAGCCTGCCGATGGAGGGCAGGAAGTTGCGGAAGGGATCTTCCGCATAGAGCCGGCTTTCGATCGCCCAGCCGTTCAGCTTCACATCGGCTTGCGTCAACGAAAGCTTCTCGCCCGAGGCGACGCGGATCATCTGCTCGACAAGGTCGATGCCGGTCACGAGTTCGGTGACCGGATGCTCGACCTGCAGGCGGGTGTTCATTTCGAGGAAATAGAACCTGTTGGCCTTGCCATCGACGATGAATTCCACCGTGCCGGCCGAGTGATAACCGACCGCTTTTGCCAGCGCCACCGCCTGTTCGCCCATGGCACGGCGGGTCGCCTCATCGAGGAAGGGCGACGGCGCCTCCTCGATGACCTTCTGGTTCCGGCGCTGAATGGAGCATTCGCGCTCTCCGAGATAGAGGCAGTTGCCAAATTTGTCGCCCAGCACCTGGATTTCGATGTGGCGCGGCTCGGTCACGAATTTCTCGATGAAGATGCGGTCATCACCAAAAGAACTTTTCGCCTCGTTCTTCGAGGACTGGAAGCCTTCGCGGGCTTCCGCATCGTTCCAGGCAATGCGCATGCCCTTGCCGCCACCACCGGCAGAGGCCTTGATCATGACGGGATAGCCGATGGATGCGGAGATTCTCACCGCCTCGTCGGCGTCCTCGATGAGGCCCATATGGCCGGGTACGGTGGAGACACCGGCTTCCGCGGCAATCTTCTTCGAGGTTATCTTGTCGCCCATGGCCTGGATCGCGCCGACCGGCGGGCCGATGAAGGTGACGCCTTCCTTTTCCAGCGCCGCGGCAAACAGCGGGTTTTCCGAGAGAAACCCGTAACCCGGATGCACGGCATCCGCGCCGGTCTGGCGGATGGCGCCCAGAATCTTGTCGATGACGATATAGGACTGCGACGAGGGGGCCGGACCGATATGCACCGCCTCGTCGGCTTCGCGCACATGCAGCGCATTGGCATCCGCATCGGAATAGACGGCGACCGTCTTGATGCCCATCTTCTTTGCCGTGCGGATGACGCGGCAGGCGATTTCGCCCCGGTTCGCTATGAGAATTTTCTGGATCGGCATTCCGTCACCCCTCCGCAACGTCTTCGAAGGCCTGCGGAAAATTCTTCCGCGCCACGGCCTCATTCAGCTTTAGCTTGGCGGTGTAGGAGGCCGGATCGAAGCCGCGTTCGGCAGCGATCACCTCGCGCCCGAACAGGCGGCTGAGCCGCTCGCCATCCAGATTGCCGCGTTCGAACGGCTCGGTGCCAAAAAAGTGCCAGAGCGCCTGCACGAAACCGATATCGGCCAGCGCCACCGTCTGGTCCAGCGTGCGGTAACGCGGCATGGCGTAGAGCTTGGTGACCTTCGAATTGGCGCGGCGCAGGGTGTACTGCCATTGTGTGCCCGGCAGACCGAGAGGAAAACCGCGATGCTTCGGCATTTCGGGGATCTTGGCCATCATCCGCGCTCCGGCACAAAAACGAATGTGGGCATCATCAGACCTCAAACACGTCGTCGAAGGATTCGGGAAAATTCTGGCGGGCGACGCGTTCGTCGATGCGCAGCAGCGCCTCGTAGGACATTGGGTCAAAGTCCTTCTCCACCGGAACCACCTCACGGCCGAACAGCAGGTTGAGGCGGGCGGCATCCAGATTGCCGCGCTCGAAGGGCTCAGACCCGAAATGATGCCAGAGCGCATGCAGGAAGGCCGCATCGATGCGGTGTTCCTTGCTGCCGGGGCGCGCCTTGCGCGGCAGCGCCTTGATGGGCGTCACACCCTTCGGATTGGCACGGCGGATGGTGAACTGGACGCCGGTTCCGGGCATGCCGCCTGGAAAACCGCGATGTTTCGTCATGTCGGGCAGGGCCACGGTGTTCTTCTCCAGTCCTTCAGTCTGTCTCTTGGCAGGGGAAAGGCCCCCGCCGGCTGGCCTCCCCTCCGGCCAATGGCGCAAGGGGAAGCCGGTTTTTGATCACGTCAGAGCGTCAGCGCATCGAAATCGGATGCCGCATGGCGTTCGGGCAGGAAGGTGCCGGGATCACCCGAGGCCTTGTTGACGATGGAGCCGCGCTTGACGCCGGTGCGCGCGGCAAGCTGCCGTGCCCAGCGCCCCAGATGCTCGTAGTCCCCGGTCGAGAGGAATTCGCCGGCATTCGGATAGGAGCTGTCGAGAGCCAGCCGGCCATACCAGGGCCAGATCGCCATGTCGGCGATCGAATACTCGCTGCCGCCGACGAATTCGCTTTCCGCCAGGCGGCGGTTCAGCACGTCGAGCTGGCGCTTGGTCTCCATGGCATAGCGATCGATCGCATACTGGATCTTGACCGGAGCATAGGAGAAGAAGTGGCCAAAGCCGCCGCCGACGAAGGGCGCCGAGCCCATCTGCCAGAACAGCCAGTTCATCACTTCCGCCTTGGCGCGCGGATCGGAAGGCAGGAAGACGCCGAACTTTTCGGCGAGATAGACGAGGATGGAACCGGATTCGAACAGGCGCACCGGCTCGCCGCCATCCTTCGGCTGATGATCCATCAGCGCCGGGATCTTGGAGTTCGGGTTGACCGCGACGAAGCCGGAGCCGAACTGCTCACCCTTGCCGATGGTGATCAGCCAGGCATCATACTCGGCACCGGTGTGGCCGGCGGCCAGCAGTTCTTCCAGCAGGATGGTGACCTTCTGGCCGTTCGGCGTGCCGAGCGAATAAAGCTGCAGCGGATGGGTGCCGACCGGCAGTTCCTTCTCATGGGTCGGGCCGGCAATCGGCCGGTTGATGGAGGCGAACTGGCCACCATTGCCAGGCTCCCAGGTCCAGACCTTGGGCGGCTCGTAGCCGGCAGGCAGGTTGTTTTCCGGCGGAAATTTGGTGTCGGTCATGGATTGCCTCTGTTCCTTGGTTCACGAAGGGTCGAAGACGACTTCCGCTTACTCTTTCGCGCGCTGTTCGTGGTACTCGGCTCGCTCGGAATCTTTGAGAAGTCGATATGTCTTCGCCAGCATCAGGTGAGCCCCTTGATCCTTGGCGTCAAGCTCCAGCACCGAGTTAAAGAACTCCACAGCCTTCCAGTAATCACCATCGATCCCGAGGTGGGCTCCTATCATGATCAGCGCCGCCTTTTGTCTTTCACTGCGGTCGATGGCGGCTTGTAGGCAAAATTCCTTCTTTTCCAACTGGTACATCAAACGATAGATGCCTACAAAACCGATGTATGGGTAAGGGCTCTTAGGGTCGAGCACGGCCGCTTCGCTAAAAGCTTTCGAGGCAGAGGCGAAATCCAGCTCATCCAGAGCTTGGAACCCTTTGTTCGCAGCAGCACCCGCTGCCTTCCTAAAATCCCCACCAAACTCATCAGTGACCGACGCTCGAACGCTATTTTCCCATGCTCTCGTTTCGTCATTCGTCGGTCTTTCCCAAGGGGGCACGACCAGAGTTTGGATTTGACTAGGATCGATGTGGACGATCTCCACTTCATTCGGTTGTGCCAGCGACAGGTCTGCCACGAGGGTGCCTAGTACCAAAAACGATGCAAATGCTCTCACGGCATAGCTGGAGGTCACTGCCTGCCTCCTCACAGCGGAATGGTGTCGTGCTTTTTCCAGTGCGTCGTCACCTGCTTGTTGCGCAGGCTCGCAAAGGCGCGGGCAATGCGGCGGCGGGAGGAATGCGGCATGATCACCTCGTCGATGAAGCCCCGTTCGGCCGCCACGAAGGGGTTGGCGAAACGCTCCTCGTACTCTTTCGTCCGCGCCGCGATCTTCTCCGCGTCACCCAGTTCCGAGCGGTAGAGGATCTCGGTGGCGCCCTTGGCACCCATCACCGCGATTTCCGCCGTCGGCCAGGCATAGTTGACGTCCGCGCCGATATGCTTGGAGGCCATCACGTCATAGGCTCCGCCATAGGCTTTGCGCGTGATCAGCGTCACCATCGGCACGGTCGCTTCGGAATATGCGAACAGGAGTTTCGCGCCGTGCTTGATGACGCCGCCATATTCCTGCGCGACACCCGGCAGGAAACCCGGCACATCGACCAGCGTCAGGATCGGGATCGAGAAGGCATCGCAGAAGCGCACGAAGCGGGCCGCCTTGCGGGAGGCATCGATATCGAGGCAGCCGGCCAGCACCATCGGCTGGTTGGCGACGACACCAACCGTCTGGCCTTCCAGCCGGATGAAGCCGGTGACGATGTTTTTCGCAAAGGCTTCCTGGATCTCGAAGAAATCGCCCTCATCGGCAATCGCGTAGATCAGTTCCTTCATGTCGTAGGGCTTGGTGGCCGAATCCGGGATCAGGCTGTCGAGCCGCATTTCCACCCGGGCCGGATCGTCGAAGAAGGGCCGCAGCGGCGGCTTCTCGCGGTTGTTGAGCGGCAGGAAATCGAAGAGCTGGCGCACGGCTTCCAGCGTTTCGATATCGTTCTCATAGGCCGCATCGGCGACGGAAGACTTCTTTGTGTGGGTGGAAGCGCCGCCCAGTTCTTCGGCCGTGACGATCTCGTTCGTCACGGTCTTCACCACGTCAGGGCCGGTGACGAACATGTAGGATGAGTCGCGCACCATGAAGATGAAATCGGTCATGGCCGGCGAATAGACGGCGCCGCCCGCGCAGGGACCCATGATGACGGAGATCTGCGGAATGACGCCGGAGGCCTCCGCGTTGCGGCGGAAGACCTCCGCATAACCGGCGAGCGACGCGACACCCTCCTGGATGCGCGCGCCGCCGGAATCGTTGAGGCCGATCACCGGTGCGCCGACCCGAACCGCCATATCCATGATCTTGCAGATTTTTTGCGCATGGGTTTCAGAGAGGGAGCCGCCCAGAACCGTGAAATCCTGCGAAAAGACATAGACCTGCCGGCCGTTGATGGTGCCCCAGCCGGTGACGACGCCATCGCCCGCCACCTTCTGCGCGTCCATGCCGAAATCGACGCAGCGATGGGTGACATACATGTCGTATTCTTCGAAGGAGCCCTCGTCGAGCAGCACCTCGATGCGCTCGCGCGCGGTCAGCTTGCCCTTGGCATGCTGCGCATCGATGCGCTTCTGCCCGCCCCCCAGCCGCGCTTCGGCGCGGCGGGCTTCCACTTCGTTCAAGACTGCACGCATGCTGCCTCCCAGATTCTGCTTTTCCCCGTGTTGTATCCTGCTGGACCTGCACGCGAAACATGGATTTTCGTTGAATGGGTGGCGGTGTGTAATCTATGAATATGCAAACTGCATTTTGCGAAGTTGCAAATCATGGCAATCGGAAAACTCTATATCGGGCGCAAGGTGCGCGAACTCAGGGATGCGGCACGCGCCACGCAGGCGCAGTTCGCCGACCGGCTCGGCATCTCCACCAGCTATCTGAACCAGATCGAGAACAACCAGCGGCCCGTCTCCGCCGCCGTGCTGCTGGCATTGGCGGAAAAATTCGGCATCAGCCTTGCCGAACTTTCCTCCGGCGAAGGGGACCGGCTGCTATCCGCCCTGTCGGAGGCGCTCTCCGACCCGCTGTTTGACGGTTACCATGCGAGTCTTGCCGACCTGAAGCTGGTGACGCAGAACGCGCCGGGGCTGGCGCATGCACTGATCACCGCCCATCAGGCCTATCGCCGCTCCAGCGAGCAGCTGGCCAGCATGGATGACCGGCTGGGACGCGCGGCGCTGACAGAGGCCACGCCCTATGACGAGGTGCGCGACTATTTTCACTTCGTCGACAACTACCTGCACGATTTGGATGTGGCCGCCGAAACGCTGGCCGGCGAACTGGGGCTCGGCGGCGGCGAGAACCATGCGGCGCTGCAGCACCATCTCGGCACCCGCTTCGGCATCGTCGTGGAGCGCGCCGTACTTGCCGACGACCTGATCCGCAGCTTCAACCCGGCGACCCGCCGCCTGCTTCTGAATGCCTATGCGACGCCCGCGACGCGCGATTTCCAGATGGCGCTGCAGATCGCCCAGTTGCATGCCGCCGACATGATCGACCGCATGGTGCGCGAGGCAGGCTTCCGCACGGCGGAGGCGGCCGATATCTGCCGTATCGGCCTGCAGAACTATTTTGCCGGCGCGCTTCTCCTGCCCTATGAGAACTTCCTGAAACGGGCGCGCGCGCTGCGCCACGATCTCGACCTGTTGGCCGCCCATTTCGGCGCGAGCCTGGAACAGGTCTGCCATCGCCTCAGCACGCTGCAAAGACCGGGGCAGAAGGGGGTTCCGATCTTCTTCGCCCGCGTCGACCGGGCCGGCAACATCACCAAGCGCCATAGCGCGGCAAAGCTGCAATTCGCCCGTTTCGGCGCCGCCTGTCCGCTCTGGAATGTGCATCAGGCCTTCGAAATGCCGGGCCGCATCATCCGCCAGCTGGCGGAAACGCCGGATGGCGTGCGCTATCTCTGCCTTGCCACGCAGATCACCAAGGGCAGCGGCGGCTTTCGCGCCGTTCAGCCGCGCTATGCGCTGGCGCTCGGCTGCGAGATTTCCGACGCCGGAAGCTTCGTCTATGCCGACGACCTCGATCTCGACAATCGCGCTGCCTTCGAGCCGATCGGCATATCCTGTCGCATCTGCGAGCGGCACACCTGCCCGCAGCGCGCCATGCCGCCCCTGAAAAGCCGGCTTGCGGTCGATCACGACAACCGCTCGATCATTCCCTACCGGATCGTCTGAGGGGTCAGGACGTCAGAGGCTTTCGCAGACGGCGGCGCGCAGTTCTTCCGGATAGGCGCCGTTGCAGCCTTCCAGCGCATTGTTGGTGAGGCTGACCACCGTCACGCCCTGATCCGGCAGCATGAACCAGGTATTGCCGTAAACGCCGCCCCACTGCACGGCACCAGCCGGCAGTGCCGTCATGGCCGCTGCCGGATCGGTGATGATCGCGCCGAAATAGCCGAAACGCTGGCCGGGATTGCCGGGCACATCGCCGATCTGGTTGGAGAGGCCGGCCTCGGCCATCTCGCGGGAAAACAGCGGCTCGCCGCCGGTGCGGATCGCCTCCAGCAGCCGCATCACATCGCGCGCCGTGCCGACCATGCCGGCACCGCCGGACTGGAAGGCGCGGCTGTTGAAGATGCGCGACGGCGAGAAGAAGGCCTCGAAGGTTTCGGTCTTTGCGTGCCAGGGATCCGGCATGCGCACCGGCCCCTCGGACGAATCGGCATAGGCGACGGCAAGCCGCGACAGGTCCGTGACGTGGAAACGCGCATCCTTCATCTGCAGCGGGCCGGCGACATGCACGATCACCGCATCCTCCAGCGAGGCGCCATGCACCTGCTCGATCACCGCGCCCAGCACGTCGATGGCGGTGGAATAGAGCCACTGTGCGCCGGGGCGGAAGGCCAGCGGCGTGCCGCTCAACCGCGAAAAATTCTCCTCCAGCGACAGGCTGGTATCGCTGAGGCCCTGGTTGACGGCGCGCTCGGCCGAACGCTGTTCAAGGCCCGCATCATAAGAGAGGCCCGCGGTGTGAGTGATGAGATGGCGCACGCGAATATCGGCCGGCGCGCCATCGGGATCGAGCGGGCGGAACCAGGGCAGATGATCGGCCACCGCATCATCCAGCGAAAAAAGCCCGCGCTCGACCATGGCCAGCGCAGTGGCCGCCACGATCGGCTTGGTAACGGAGGCATAGCGAAAGATGGTATCGAGGCTGACCGGCACGCCGGCTTCGCGATCCTGATAGCCGACTGCGCGCTCCAGCACCGGCACGCCGTCGCGGTAGACCAGCACCACGGCACCGGTGATGCGACCGCTCGCCGTCACCTGATCGAGAAGGCCATTCACACGATCCAAGGACACGGCCGACACTCCCCACAAAAACCAAAGGACGTATCATGTCTCCATGATACGTCCCTCGAATGCAAGCCAGGAATGTAAGCGTCAGGCGACAGCCCGCGCGAGCGCGCACCGCGACCACAACTGATGCAGCGCACCGACCAGATGCTCTATATCACCATCCGAATGCAGCGGCGTCGGCGTGATACGCAGGCGTTCGGTCTTGCGCGGCACCGTCGGGTAGTTGATCGGCTGGACATAGATGCCGGAGTGATCCAGCAGCAGGTCCGAGATCCACTTGCACTTGGCGGCATCGCCGACCATGACCGGCACGATGTGGCTGGGGTTCGGCATGTGCGGAATGCCACGGGCATCGAGCGAGGCGCGCAGCTTGCGCACGCGATCCTGATGGCGGGCGCGCTCGAACGGGCTTGCCTTCAGGTGGCGGATCGAGGCGAGCGCGCCTGCGGCGAGCGCCGGCGGCAGGGCCGTCGTGAAGATGAAACCGGAGGCAAACGAGCGAATGAAATCACAGACGGCATGCGACCCGGTGATGTAACCGCCCATCACGCCGAAGGCCTTGCCGAGCGTGCCTTCGATGATGGTGATGCGGTCCATCAGACCCTCGCGCTCGGCAATGCCGCCGCCGCGCGGACCATACATGCCGACCGCATGCACTTCATCGAGATAGGTCATGGCGCCGAACTCGTCGGCCAGATCGCAGATCTCCTTGATCGGTGCGATATCGCCATCCATCGAATAGACGCTTTCGAAGGCAATCAGCTTCGGAGCCTTCGGATCGGCGACCGCAAGCTTGGCGCGCAGGTCGTCCAGATCGTTATGCTTCCAGATCACACGCTCGCACTTGCCATAGCGGATGCCCTCGATCATCGAGGCATGGTTCAGCGCGTCGGAATAGATGATGAGGCCGGGAATCTTGGCACCCAGCGTGCCAAGCGTCGCCCAGTTGGACATGTAGCCGGAATTGAAGATGAGGGCGGAATCCTTGCCGTGCAGATCGGCCAGCTCCTGCTCCAGAAGGACGTGGTAGTGGTTGGTGCCAGAAATATTCCGGGTGCCTCCCGCACCCGCGCCACAGTGATCGATCGCCTCATGCATGGCGGCGATCACGGCCGGATGCTGGCCCATGCCGAGATAGTCATTCGAGCACCAGACGGTGACGTCACGCTTGCCTTCCGCAGTGTGGCGAGTGGCACGGGGAAAATTGCCGCGATGCCGCTCGAGATCGGCGAACACGCGGTAACGACCTTCCTGGTGAAGGCTGTCCAGCTCGCCCTTGAAAAATGCCTCGAAATCCATTCTCACACTCCAGAACCTGCGCCTTTTGTCGGTCGCAGCTGCTTTGGCGTCAACCCCGACGGGTACAAATCACAGTCGCCTGCGGCATTTGGCCCATTTTTTTGAACAATTCCAATTTGAATTTATGACGGTATCGATAAGAGAAAGTTGATTCACATCAAGACCAGGGCAAAAAGCGCAAAAAAGGGGCGGCCGAAACCGCCCCAGTTGCTCGCCTTGGAACCTTTAGAGCGATGCCTGCACGGCGCGCTTGGCCATGACCCGCACCAGATTGGCGCGATACTCGGCCGTGGCATGCAGATCCGACATCAGCTGGGCCGGATCGACGGAGACATTAGCGACTGATTCGGGTGCCCAGGAGGACAACAGCGCCGCCTCCATCTCCGGCACCCGGAAGACGCCGGCGGAACCGGCACCGGTGACGGCAACACGCGCGCCGCCCGCCGTCTTCGCCACGAAGACGCCAGTGATCGCATAGCGTGAGGCAGGATTCGGGAACTTGGCATAACCTGCCTTTTCCGGCGCCTCGAAGCGGAAGGCGGTGATCATCTCCGCCTCTTCCAGCGCGGTATCGAACATGCCGAGGAAGAAATCATCGGCCGCGATCTCGCGTCGGTCGGTCACCACGGTGGCATTCAGCGCCAGGACGGCGGAGGGATAATCCGCCGCCGGATCGTTGTTGGCGACCGAACCGCCGATCGTTCCCATGTTGCGCACATGCGGATCGCCGATCAGGCCAGCGAGATGGCAGAGCGCCGGACAGACGGCCCGCAGAGCCGCAGAGCCGGCCACATCCGCGTGCGGGGTGGCGGCACCAATCCGCACGGAGCGCCCCTCGACGGAGATGCCCCTGAGATCCGCAATGTGGCGCAGGTCGATGAGGTCCGACGGGGCCGCCAGACGCTGCTTCATGGTGGCGATCAGCGTCATGCCGCCGGAGACATAGCGCCCCTCGTCATGCGAGGCGCGCAGATTGACGGCTTCGCCGACGGAGGATGCACGGTGGTAGCTGGTAGCATACATGATGGTCTCCCCCTTTTCTCTATTCGGCGGCCATCGGCATGGCGGCACCCTGCAGGGCGGTCCACACCTTCAAGGGCGTTGCCGGCATGGTCAGGTATTTTATGCCGATCGCATCGGTGATCGCGTTGATCAGTGCCGGCGGCGAGCCGATGGCACCCGCCTCGCCGCAGCCCTTGATGCCGAGCGGATTGCCCGGGCACGGCGTGTTCTGGTGCGAGAGCGTGAACGACGGCAGGTCGTCGGCGCGCGGCATGGCATAATCCATGTAGCTTGCCGTCAGGATCTGGCCGGTGGCCTCGTCATAGCGCACCTCTTCCAGGAGCGCCTGGCCAATGCCCTGGGCAAGCCCGCCATGCACCTGGCCTTCAACGATCAGCGGATTGATGATGTTGCCGAAATCATCCGCCGCCACGAACTGGACAATCTCCGTCTTGCCGGTTTCCGGATCGATCTCGACCTCCGCAATATAGCAGCCGGCCGGGAAGGTGAAGTTGGACGGATCGTAGAAGGCGCTTTCCTTGAGGCCCGGCTCCATGCCGGCCGGCAGGTTGTGCGCGGTATAGGCGGCAAGCGCCACCTGGAACCAGGGCAGCACCTTGTCCGTGCCGGCCACCTTCAGCTCGCCGTTCTCGATGACGATATCGCTCTCGTCGGCCTCCATCAGGTGAGCGGCGATCTTCTTCGCCTTCATCTCCACCTTGTCGAGCGCCTTGACGATGGCCGACATGCCGACCGCGCCGGAGCGCGAACCATAGGTGCCCATGCCCATCTGCACCTTGTCGGTATCGCCATGCACGATGTTGACGCTCGAAATCGGCACGCCGAGGCGGTCGGCCACCAGCTGCGCGAAGGTGGTTTCATGGCCCTGGCCGTGGCTGTGCGATCCGGTCAGCACCTCGATGGTGCCGACGGCGTTGACCCGCACTTCCGCCGATTCCCACAGGCCGACACCGGCACCAAGGGAACCAACGGCTTGCGAGGGCGCGATGCCGCAGGCCTCGATATAACAGCTCATGCCGATGCCGCGCTTCTTGCCACGCCGTTCGGCCTCTGCCCGGCGGGCCGCAAAACCGTCCCAGTCGGCGGCCTGCATGGCCGCATTCAGCGAGGCCTCATAATCGCCCGCGTCATAGGTCATGATGACGGGCGTCTGGTAGGGGAAGGATCGGATGAAGTTCTTGCGGCGAAGCTCCGCCGGCGACAGGCCGAGTTCGCGCGCCGCCGTCTCCATCGTACGCTCCAGGAGATAGGTGGCTTCCGGACGGCCAGCGCCGCGATAGGCATCGACCGGCACCGTATTGGTGTAGACGGTGCGCACATTGGCGTGGATCGCCGGGATAGCATACTGGCCGGAGAGCAGCGTCGCATAGAGATAGGTCGGCACTGCCGAGGAGAAGAGCGACATATATGCGCCGAGATTGGCGATGGTATCGACCTTCAGCGCGGTGATGCGATGATCCTTGTCGAAGGCCATCTTCACCTTCGACACATGGTCGCGGCCATGCGCATCGGTGAGGAAGGCCTCGGTGCGATCCGACGTCCACTTCACCGGCACGCCGGTCTTCTTGGAGGCCCAGAGACAGACGATCTCTTCCGGATAGATGTAGATCTTCGAGCCGAAGCCGCCACCGACATCCGGTGCAATCACCCGCAGCTTGTTTTCCGGCGCCACATTGTAGAACGCACTCATCACGAGGCGCGCCACATGCGGGTTCTGGCTGGTGGTGTAGCAGGTGAAGTGGTCCTCGGCGCTGTCATAGATGCCGAGCGTGGCGCGCGGCTCCATCGGGTTCGGCGAGAGGCGGTTGTTGAGGATCTCGATCTCGGTGACGTGCGCGGCCTCGGCAATCGCCTTGTCGGCAGCCAAGGCATCGCCGATCTGCCAGTCGAAGATCAGGTTGCCGGGGGCTTCCGGATGGATCTGCGGCGCGCCATCGCCAAGGGCTGCGAGCGAGGTGGTGACCGCCGGCAGCTCGTCATAGTCGACGATGACGGCTTCGGCCGCATCGCGGGCCTCGGCGGCGGAATCCGCCACGACGATCGCCACGGCATCGCCGACATAGCGAACGGTGTCCACGGCGAGCGGACGCCAGGCGCCCATCTTCATCGGCGAGCCGTCCTTCGAGTGGATCATCCAGCCGCAGATGAGATTGCCGATGCCATCGGCCTGCAGCTGGCGGCCGTCCAGCACGTCGATCACGCCCGGCATGGCCTTCGCCGCCGCGGCATCAATGCCGGTGATTTTTGCATGCGCATGGGGGCTGCGGACGAAATACGCGAACTTCATGCCCGCAACGACCATGTCGTCGGTGTAGCGGCCCTTGCCGGTGAGGAAGCGCTTGTCTTCCTTGCGGGCCACGCGTGCACCAATACCTTCCATTCCCATTATCGTCTCCTCCAGAAACGAGCGAATAGTGAGTGGCGAATAGCGAATAGGGGAGAGGGAACGCGACGGGCCGCGCAGCGGCCAACTCTTCGCTATTCGCTACATCCTATTCGCTTCTGTCTACTCGGCGGCCTGCCGCGCGGCGCCGTGCATCTCTTCATTGGCGGCAAGAACCGCCTTGACGATGTTGTGATAGCCGGTGCACCGACAGATATTGCCTTCCAGCTCGTGGCGAACCGTCGCCTCGTCGAGCGCGCCGCCGTGGCGGCCGATCATGTCCACCGCGGTCATCACCATGCCGGGCGTGCAGAAGCCGCATTGCAGGCCGTGATGCTGATTGAAGGCCGCCTGCACCGGATGCAGTTCGCCCTGCGCGGCGATGCCCTCAATGGTCGTGACGGTGGAGCCGGAGGCCTGCACCGCCAGGATGGAACAGCTTTTGACAGACCTGCCATCCATGTGCACCACACAGGCGCCGCATTGGGTGGTATCGCACCCCACATGCGTGCCGGTGAGCCCCAGCTTCTCGCGGATGAAGTGCACGAGCAGGGTGCGGTCGTCGCACTCGCCCGACATCGTCCGGCCGTTCACCGTCAACGTCACTTTCGCCATATTGTCCTCCTCCTGCCCCATGGAAGGGGCGCGTGTCTCCTCAAACACGGTGCCCATCATTTGCCTTTTTTGGCGGGGGATCAACAGTTACTTTCCGGGCATTTCCTATTTGTCAGGGCACGAGATTGCCATTTTGTTAAGCGAAAGCCGAAAGATGCGTCTGGACTTACGGTTTTCGAATCTTATCCTCCTCTCCATCGGGGTTGCCTCGGGTGGCCGCAGATCGGGAACGACCGGCTTCGAAACGGCCGACGCTGACAAGAAAACGGAGAGAGTCATGATGAAAAAGGCTTTGGTACTTCTGGTGATGGGCCTCACCGTCGCCGGTTGCTCGCAGACGGAAAAAGGCGCCGGCATCGGCGCCGGCACGGGCGCCATCATCGGCGGTCTGGCAACCGGCAATGTGCGCGGTGCTGCCGTTGGCGCCGCGATCGGTGGCGTTTCGGGCGCGCTGATCGGCTCGGTCTCGGAACAGCCGGGACAGTGCTACTACCGCGACCGCTACGGCAACCGCTACGTGGACCGTTGCCCGCGTTGAGGCGGGGTTTCGTCCAGGCATGAACGCTGGCCCCGGGGGCAACTCCGGGGTCTTTTCATCGGACAACGACAGGAATCCGATATTCAATCGCTGAATTCACTGATAAATTAGCAGGATATCAATCGGGCCATGACGGTCCGCAGGGTGGGAACGCCGAAACTGAGTGTGCGTAACGACATGCCGGGGCCAGGACGCGCGCGTGCGCTGCAGAGGGCCGCAGTCGCAGCTTTCCTTGCAGCGAGCGCCCTGTCATGGCCGGGATTCGTTCAATCGGCCCACGCCTTCAAGATCTTCGGCATCACGCTGTTCGGCAGCGACGAGGAGAAGGAAGAGGTGATCGATCCGGTCGCCTATACTGCGTCCCTTTCAGCGCCCGGCGCCGACAAGGCGCTGACGGAACGGCTGGAGACGACCGCCACCCTGGTGCAGGACGCTAAAGCGCCGGTCTCGGGCGATCTCGGCCTCGTGGTCAAGGCGCGCGAGGACCGGGAGCGGCTGGTGGCCGTGCTTTACGAGGAGGCCCGCTATGGCGGCGTGGTGCGCATCACGATTGCCGGCACGGATCTCGACAGGCTTCCCCCCACGCCGAGCTTTGACCGCAGCCGGCCGGTTCCGGTCTCGATCACCATCGATCCCGGCCCGGTGTTTACCCTCGGCGCCGTGCACCTCAAGGGCGATGCCGCCAAGCTTGACCCAAAAACCTACGGACTCGTGCCGGGCGGACAGGCGGGATCCGTGCGCCTGATCCAGGCGGGCGAGCGCATCGTGCGGGACCTCAAGGCCGAAGGGAGACCGCTGGCCCGGCTGGCGACGCGCGACGTGGTGGCCGATCACGCCACCCGCACCGTCGACGTGACGCTGAAAGCCGAAAGCGGACCAGTCGCCGACCTCGGCAGCGTCAGTGTCAAGGGCGCGCGCGCCGTCTCTTCCGATTTCATCCGCCGCTATTCGCGCCTGGACGACAACCAGACCTATTCGCCGGACCAGTTGAAGAAAGCCGCCGAGCGCCTGCGGGCGCTGAGCGCGCTCTCCAGCGTCACCATCCGCGAGGCCGATCATCTCGCACCGGATGGCTCCCTGCCGCTGACGATCGAGGTGTCCGAAGGCAAGTTCCGCTATTTCGGGGTCGGCGCCAGCTATTCCTCGCTGGATGGCGCGGGCCTGAACGGCTACTGGGGCCATCGCAACCTGTTCGGCGAGGCGGAAACCCTGCGCATCGAAGGCAGTGTGTCGGGCCTCGGCGCCACCACGGATTACACGTCCTTCGACTACAAGGCGGGCATCTATTTCACCAAGCCCGGCGCGTTCCTGCCGCGCATCACCTGGGACGCGAGCCTGGTGGCCAAGCGCGAAACGCCGGATACCTACACCGCCAACTCGCTGACAGCGCTTTCGAAACTCTCCTACGAACTGAACGACCGAGACACCGTGGGCGCAGGTTTCGAGGTGGCGCTCAGCGAAAGCGAGGATGCCTTCGGCAGCAATACCTACCTCACCCTCTCGCTTCCAATGACCTTCGAGCGCGACGCGCGCAACAACAAGCTCGATCCGACCGACGGCTTTCGCCTGACGGCCGGAGTGACACCAAGCTACGAGGCGCTCGGCGGCGCCGTGTTCTCCTCCTTCGAGGGCTCGGCCTCCGGCTATCTCGGCATCGGCAACAGCGACCGGCTGGTGCTGGCCGGCCATCTGGCCGCCGGCTCCGTGGTGGGTGCAAACAGCCTGAAGGACATTCCGACCACCCGCCGCTTCTTTGCCGGCGGCGGCGGCTCGGTGCGTGGTTACGCCTACCAGGAGATCTCACCCTACAACGATGCCAACGAGGCGACCGGCGGTCGCTCCTACACCGTGGCCTCTCTTGAAGCCCGCTTCAAAGTGAACGAAAAGATCGGGATTGTTCCGTTTTTCGACATCGGAACCGTCTCGACCGAAATCGTGCCCGATTTCTCTGATATCCGTATGGGCGCCGGCCTTGGCCTGCGCTATGCAACGCCGTTCGGCCCTTTGAGGCTGGATGTTGCGCTGCCGCTGAATCGCTTTGATGGCGGCAGCCGATACGGTATCTATGCGGGCATCGGACAGGCATTCTGATGTCGCGCGCGAACGAAGATCAGGATAAGCACAGCCAAGAGGCAGCCAAGAGTGACCCCGCGTTCATGACGTCATCATCCCGCACCAGGGCAGGGATCTTCCGCATCGCGCTTGGCGCGGTGGCGGCCTTGTTCGTCCTGCTGGCGGGTCTAGTGCTGTTTCTCGGCTTCGCGCCGGCCGGCAACCGGCTGGTCGGCGAGCTGGTGTCCTCGCTGATTTCATCGCCGGGCCAATCCATCGAACTTTCCGCGCCTCAGGGCCTGCTGACCGGAAGGCTCCGGATCGACAGCGTGCGGCTGTCGGATAGCGAGGGCATGTTTGCCTCGGCGGATGGAATCGAGGTGGACTGGTCTCCGCTTGCGCTTTTCTCCGGCACCTTCCATGCCAACCGTATCGCCATCGACCGGCTGGCGCTGGAGCGGCCGCCGGTGCCGCCACCGGCACGGGCACAGCAGACGACGCAGACCAAAAACAACAGCTTCTCGCTGCCCATCGCCATCGATATCGACAGTCTGGCGCTGCCCGACATCACGATCGAACCGGCGGTCACCGGCCGGCAGTTCGAACTCGCCGCGACCGGCGCCCTTGACGCGACCGACCAGCGCGTGGCGCTGGCACTGACCGCCCATCGCAAGGATGCGCCGAACGCCATCGCCAAGGCCGACATCCTGTTTGCCCCGGCCCAGAACGAGCTGAAGCTGCAGGCGCTGGTATCCGAGCCGCAGGGCGGGCTTCTGGCGCGACTGTTGCTGCTGCCGGGTGCGCCGTCCGTAGCACTGGCGCTCGATGGCTACGGCCCGCTCTCCAACTGGAACGGCCAGTTGCGCGGTACCGTCGACGGCAAGCCCGTGATCAGCATGGACGGCCAGCACATACTGACGCCGGAAGGGGCACACCGCGTGCAGATCGAGGGCGGCGGGCAGCTGGCGGAACTGATGCCGCCGACGCTCCGGCCATTGTTTGCAGGCCGCACCGATATCAATCTCGGCGCCGTGATCGGTCGCAGCGGTCGTATCGAGATCCGCAAGGGCGAATTCGTGACCGGCGCGATGAAGGTGGCGGCTGCCGGTACCTTCGATCCCTCCGGCGACAACAGCCTGACGGCCAGTGTGGCGGCCACCAATGGCGCGGTCGCGCTGGAATGGCCGCTGCAGGGCGAGCCGCTACGCGTCGGGCTCGACAATCTCAACTTCACGCTGACCGGACCGACCACCGCCTCGCGCTTCAACGCCACGGCGGCGCTGCGCTCCGTCTCCGTCTCCGGCGCCAGCTTCGGCCAGGTGCGGCTGCAGGCGGAAAGCGAGGACCTGAACCTCTCCGCCTGGACGGGCAGCGTGCGGACCCGCTCGAGCGCCGCCCAGGCCAACTTCGCCGACCCGGACCTGGACCGGCTGATCGACGGGCCGATCCGTCTCGATGCGCCGGTCAGGCTGGCGCCGCCTGCCATCGGGCTCGACGCCGCAACGTTCGAAAGCGCCAATATTTCCGGCACGATCAGCGGCGCCTACAATCTCTCGCAGAAAACGGTCACCGGAAATGTGCGCATGTCGCTCAACCCGGATGGCCTGCCGGAGGCGATCGGCGACTATATCAACGGCATGATCGGCTTCGAGGGCTATGTCGACGCCACCATCGGCGGGCGCATGAGCCTCGAAAACCTCGTGGTGAAGTCGAACATCATCGAAGGCCATGGCAATGTGCTGCTGAAGGACGGAAAGCTGGAGGCGGGCCTTGCCGGCCGCCTGCCGGACCTTTCGCGCCTGAGGCCGGACGCCAAGGGCGCGATCGGCTACGATATCCGTGTCGCCGGCCCGCTCGACACGCTCCAGGCCACCGCACAGGTCAATTCCGCGGAAGCGCGCCTGAGCGGCCACCTGTTCGAGGCAATCAGCCTCAAGCTGCAGGGCAAGATGGCCAATGGCCAGCAAGGCGGCAATGTTACCGGCACCGGCCGCGTTGACGGCAAGCCGATCCGTATCGAGACCGATCTCACCGAGACCGGCGGCCTGATCGCTCTGCCAAAGCTTCTGCTGGAGGCGGGCGGCAACCGGGTGACGGGGACCCTTGCCTTCTCGAAGGACTATCTGCCGGCCGGCGACCTGCAGTTCCAGCTGCCGGATATCGGCCTTCTCTCGGCCCTTGCCAACCAGCAGGTACGCGGCGACCTTTCCGGCACGGCAAAACTCTCGAACACGGACGGCGTTCTGTCCGCCAGCATCAATGCCGCCGGGCAGACGCTCACTGCCGCGGGCTTTACGGTCGCCGCTCCAAAGGTTGCGCTGAACAGCAGCAACCTGCTGCAGGCGAAGGTGGATGGCAGCGTGGCGGCCGATCGGGTCGAGACCGGCGGGCAGCTGATCGAAGCCCCGCGCCTCACCCTCCTGGACAAGGGGTCTGCGACCGGCTTCGGCCTTGATGCACGCTATGCCGGTGCACCGGTAACGCTGGACGGCGCGGTGACGCGCGACGCGGCCGGCATGAGCCTTGTCCTTGACCGCTTCACCGCCGCGCCCGCCGGCATTGCCCTTGCCCTTACCGAACCGGCGACGATCCGCGTGGTCGACGGGCGCGCAGAAATCGCGAGCCTAACCCTGAAGACCGGCAACGGACGGCTGGTTCTCGACGGCAGCGCTGGCCCGCAACTGAACATGGCACTCCGCGCCAGCGACGTACCGGCAGCGCTTGCCAACAGCGTGGTGCCGGATCTCGGCGCCGCAGGCGATCTGGGCGGCGCCGTGACGATCGGCGGCACGGCGGCGGCCCCGGTGATCCGCTACAGCCTGACCCTCTCCGATGCCAGCGTCGCGGCCATCCGCGAGCGCGCAATCGCACCCATTTCTGTGCTGGCGCGTGGCCGTTTCGAGGATGGCACGGTTACACTCGACCAGGCGGAACTGGATGGCGAAAACGGCCTTGCCGCCACCGCAAGCGGCACGATCAGCGTCAGATCCAGCCAGCAGGTCGTGCTCGGCGTCACCCTCTCTGCACTGCCGGCAGCACTCGCCAACAGCCTGAAGCCCGGCCTTGAGGCGCGCGGCATGCTGAGCGGCCGCGCGACCGTGACCGGCACGCTGAGTGCCCCGATCGCCGATCTTGCGCTTGTACTCAAGGGCGGCTCCACAGCCGAGACCCGCGCTGCAGGGCTAGAGAGCATCGGCGCCACTGCCAACGGCCATTTCGAAAACCAGACGCTGCGGCTCGACCGGCTGGCGGTAACGGGACCGCAGGATCTTTCGCTGAATGCCAATGGCACCGTGAACCTTGGCGGCGAACGCTCGCTGCTGATCGAGGCCCGCTTCGGCGCGGTGCCAGCAAGCCTGATCAACATGGTGAGGCCGGATCTGGCCGCGGAGGGCCGCCTGTCCGGCACCGCCCGGATCGGTGGCACATTGCCGGCACCGGATGTCACCTTCGAGCTGAACCTTAATGGACTGAGCCTCGCTCAGACACGTGCCGCCGGCATTGCCCCCATGGCACTGTCCGCCAGTGGACGCTTTGCCGGCGAGACGCTGACACTGACACAAGCGAAACTGACGGGCGCAGACGGCTTGTCACTGAACGCCGGCGGGACAGTGGCACTCGGCTCTGCACCGACGCTTGATGTCACAGCCGATTTCCAGTCACTTCCCGCAGCCCTTGCCAACATTGCCCGCCCCGGGCTTGCAGCGAGCGGCACCGCGAGCGGCTCCATCGCCGCCAAGGGGGCGCTGACGGCACCGGTTGCCCAGTACGACGTGACAGTGAACGACATCGCAACCAGCCAGAGCCGCGAGGCGGGCCTGCGTGCCCTCAGCCTTCGCGCCCGCGGCTCCTTCGAGAACGGTGTACTGACACTTGGCGAAACACGTCTGAGCGACCCTTCCGGCCTCTCCGCAACGGCGGCCGGCCGTGTGATCCTGACTGGCCCGAACGCTCCGGCACTCGATCTCAATGCTGAGATCGCAGCGCTGCCAGCCACGCTCGCCAATGCCGTTCTGCCGGACCTGAAGGCCGGCGGCATCATTTCCGGCACGATTGCATCAACCGGCCCGGCGGAGGCCCCGGTGGCCCGCTTCGACCTGCGCTGGCGCAACGCCCAGCTGCAGCAGACACTCAGCGCAGGTCTTGCAGGCCTCACGGTCACGGCGCGCGGAACGCTGGAAGCGGCCACCGTAAAGCTGGAGGAAATGCAGCTGACCGGTCCCTCCGGACTGTCGGCCTCGGCGCGTGGCAGCGTGGCACTATCCGGCGACCGGACGCTCGCCCTTTCGGCAGACCTTGCCAGCATCCCGGCCAGCCTGATGTCCGGATTTGTGCCGAGTCTGCAGGCTGGCGGAACCGTGTCCGGCTCGACCACCATTGGCGGCACGCTGTCAGCGCCTCAACTGCGCTATGACCTGCAATGGGCCAATGGCGAGATCCGCCGTCAGGGCGATGCCGGGCTTTCGGGCCTGTCGCTGAAGGCGAGCGGCGGCTTCGCGGATGGGCGGCTGACGCTCGACGAGACCGTGCTGAGCGGTCCGCAGGGCCTGTCGCTGACAGCGCAGGGATCGGTAGTGCCGAGCGACCCGCAGGGGCCGGTCCTCAATCTTTCTGCCGATATCCGCTCGCTGCCGGCCACGCTTGCCAATGCCTTCGTGCCGGGTCTCGGCGCCACCGGCCGCATTTCCGGCAAGGTCAAGGCACTGCCCGGTCCTGGCGCCGGTGGCGCTGAGTTCGACCTTTCCTGGGAGGATGCTTCGCTGTCGCAGACGCGCGAAGCAGGCCTGGCGTCCATGCGCATCAGCGCTGCCGGTCGCTATGAAGGCAATCGCCTCACCCTGCAGAAGGCCGAGCTTGGCGGTGCAAGCGGTCTTGCACTGACGGCAAGCGGTGCGGTTGGCCTCGCGGGCGAGCGGCCGCTCGACATGAAGATTGCCGGCGACGTGCCGTTTGCGCTGCTCGGCCCCCTGCTTGCCGATCAGGGTTTCGTGCTGGAAGGTGGCGCGAAGGCCAATGTGACCATCGCCGGCACGGCCACAGCCCCCGCCATCGATGGGAGCGTTACGACCTCCGGCGCGCGGCTGATCGACGTGAAACGCAATCTGGCAATCAACGATGTGGCCGGCACCGTGAGCTTCAACCGCGACAGGGCGGTGATCTCCAGCCTTGGCGGCACACTCTCGCCCGGCGGCCGCATCGCCGTGGATGGCTCCATCGGCATCACCGGTGACCTGCCCGCTGATCTGCGCATCACGCTGAACGAGGCGACGTATGTGGACGGCAATCTGCTGACCGCAACCGTCAACGGCGCGCTGACGCTGACGGGGCCCGTGCGCGCGACACCCATGCTCGGCGGACGGCTGACGGTACGGCGGGCCAACATCACGGTTCCCGCGAGCCTGCCCGCTTCGCTTGCGCAGTTGAAGGTGGCGCATGTCAATGCACCGCCGAGTGTCAGGGCGCTCCTGGAAAGCATTGGTCCCGACGGCAAGAAGGACGGCAACGGCACCAATGCCGGCATCGGCCTCGACCTTACGCTGGCGGCCCAGAACAACATCTTCGTGCGCGGCCGCGGCATTGATGCCGAACTCGGTGGTTCGCTGACCATCCGCGGCACGGCCGCCGAGCCAAACGTGACGGGCGCTTTCGAGATGCGGCGCGGCCGTATCGTGATCCTCACCCGGCGGCTGGATTTTTCGACCGGCAAGATCACTTTTGGCGGCAGTCTGATCCCGGTGCTGGATCTTGCAGCCTCCAACACCGCCGACCAGACGACAGTGACCGTTTCTGTCACGGGCCTCGCCAATGACCCGACCATTGGCTTCTCCTCCTCCCCGGCCCTGCCGGAGGACGAAGTGCTGGCGCGGCTGATCTTCGGCCAGTCGATCTCGAAGCTCTCGCCGGTGCAGATCGCCCAGCTGGCCGATGCGGTGACGCAGCTTGCCGGCGGCGGATCCACCTCCCTCCTGCAGACGCTGCGCAGCAGCCTGGGCGTCGACGATCTCGACATCAACACGGATTCGAGCGGACAGACGACCGTTTCCGTCGGGCGCTACATCAACAACCGGACCTATTTCCAGCTGGAGCAGGGCGGTAGCAGCGGCGGTGCGCGCGCCTCGATCAATCTGGATGTCGGGCGCGGCGTGAAGCTGAAGGGGTCCGCCGGCAGCGACGGCGGCTCGGCAGGCGTCTTCTACGAACGCGAGTACTGAGCCCGGGGGCACATTCACGGCGACACGTACCTCTCTGCAGGCGTCCCAGAAATCGCTGCAAGAAGTGAGAGTGCCGATTCAGCTTTGAGAAACATTCTTTCATTAGACTTTTCTTCGCGCGATCCCGATGCACGCCCTTGCATGCCCGGTTCGCTCACTCACGGCTAAGGTCGCAGGTGCCATCGGGTGCAGCCGCCGCGGTCAAGGCATCGAAGAACTGGGAAGAAATCTGATGGCTACGACGATCACCACGACAAGCTTCAGCGGCGAGACCCTCGAGATCATCGCATTCCGGCTGCATGACCAGGAATTCTGCGTGAAGACGACCACGATCCGCGAAATCCGCGGCTGGGCCCCGTCCACGCCGATCCCGCATGCGCCGTCCGACGTGATCGGCGTGATGAACCTGCGCGGCTCCGTCATCCCGATCATCGATCTCGCCTACAAGCTCGGCATGAAGAGCACGGTGGCCAACGAGCGTTCCGCCATCGTGGTGGCCGAAGTGCACAACATGGTCATCGGCATGTTGGTCGACCGGGTCTCGGACATCCTGACCATCTCGTCGAGCCAGATCCAGCCGGTACCGGAAGTTTCCGCCTCGTTCGACAAGTCCTTCTCCGAAGGCATCATCGCCAGCGAGAACGGCATGATCTGCTTCCTGAACCTCTCCAAGATGTTCAAGGGCAGCGATCTGGACGATCTCGCCGCCTGAGCCCATCCGACGACACTATCGAGACCGACAGGCAGCGGCGACCACCGCTGCCTTTTGCGTTCCAGCCGACGCAACCGCGTAAACCAGGGACCGGGAGGATGGATTCCGTTTGCAGCGGAAATGGTCTAGGAAGCAGCTCCCTGCATGTCACGGAGAGGTCCCATGCGTCTGCTTCTGATCCATACCGGCGGCACCATCGGCATGGCACCGGGGCCGGAGGGCCTTCGGCCGGTCGAGGGACTGGTGGAAGGTGCGCTCGCCGCCTTGCTGCCGCCGGATGCCCTGCTTGAAACCCATGTATTTTCGCCGCTGCTCGACAGCGCCAATGTCGGCCCGCGCCACTGGAACGACATGCTGTCGGCGATCCGTGCGCATCCCGACCTGCCGGTCATCATCACTCACGGGACCGACACCATGGCCTTCACGGGTGCTGCGCTGACGCAGGCGCTGGCCGGCGAGACGCGGCGCATCATCCTGTGCGGATCCATGGTGCCGCTCGGCGAAGGCGGCGACGCGGAGGGCAATCTTCAGCTGGCGCTGGACGCAGCACTCGCCCCCGGAGCCGGCGTCCATCTTGCCTTTGCCGGACACCTGCTGCCGGCCGCCGGCCTTGTGAAGCATGACAGCCATGCCGCCGACAGTTTTCGCGCCCAGCCGCAGGCGGAAGCCGCACCGCCCCGCCGGCGCGACTTCGATGCGGCCCGCCGGCTGGCGATCCTGACACTCTCGCCCGGCATGACGGCAGAACTTCTCTCCGCCGCTTTGTCGGTGCTGGACGGCGCGGTGCTGCGGGTGTTCGGCTCCGGCACGGCGATGGAGGATCCGGCAATCCTTGGCGCGCTTGCCGAGGCTGTCGCGGCGGGAAAACGCCTGCGCGCCGTCAGCCAGTGCGAGGCGGGCGGCCTGACACCCGGCACCTATGCGGCGGGTGCGGGATTGTGGAGCACGGGGATCGAGAACGGCGGGCTGGAAACACCGGAGGCGGCGCTCATCCATCTCTGGCTGACCTGACGGGCGAAACGGCAAGAGCCGGCACTCGGCCGGCTCCCGCAGGATTCTGACATAAGGTCCAGGCCTCAGCCGAACAGCGCGAAACTGCTCTTCAGCGTAACCCAGACGCCCCAGAGAAGCGGCAGGCCGACCACGGCCCAGGCCAGAGCTGCCTTGGCATCGAGCCCACCTTTGCCGATGCCGAAGGAACCCGTCGGGCCGGCATTGGCGGCGGCGGTCTTCGCCTGCAGGGCCGCAACCTCCGCATCCGACATGAACCACTTATCCGACAGCGGCTTGACGAAGGCATTGGCGATGAGACCGACCGCCAGCATGCCGGCAAGGATATACATCGTGCTGGTGTACAGAGCCGGTCCGGGCGCCACGCCTGCGGCGATCTGTGCCTCGCGGATATAGTTCACCACGAAGGGACCGGCGATGCCGGCCGTCGCCCAGGCGGTCAGCAGCCGGCCGTGGATCGCACCGACGAACTGCGTGCCAAAAATATCCGCGAGATAGGCCGGGATGGTGGCGAAGCCGCCGCCATACATCGAGAGAATGATGCCGAAAGCGAGCACGAAGAGCGCCTTGGAGCCCATCAGCGCAAGCGTGGGTGCCAGCGCATAGAGCACGATGCCGAGGATGAAGAAGCAGAAATAGGTGTTCTTGCGGCCGAGCTTGTCGGACATCGAGGCCCAGAAGAAGCGGCCGCCGATGTTGAACAGCGAGAGTAGGCCGGTGAAGCCGGCGGCAATCGCGGCGATCTGCGCCTTCTGTCCGGCATCGAGCTGCGCAAACGCGACACCCGGCTGGCCGATCAGCGAGCCCGCGAAGATTTCCTGCAACATGGGCGAGGCCATGCCGATGACGCCGATGCCGGCGGACACGTTAAGGCAGAGCACGGCCCAGATCAGCCAGAACTGCGGCGTCTTGTGCGCATCGCGCAGATGCACGTGGCGGTGCGTGATCATGTTGCTTTTCGCGACCGGCGGCGTCCAGCCATCCGGACGCCAGCCGGCCGGCGGGATGCGATAGCCGAAGGCGCCGCCCATCATGAAGACGAAATAGACGAGCGCCATCACCACGAAGGTTTGCCAGACGCCCGGCGAGACATCCGTCTTGAACGAGGTCATCAGCAGGTTGGCGAGCGGTGCGCCGATCATCGCGCCGCCGCCAAAGCCCATGATCGCCATGCCGGTTGCCATGCCGCGCCGGTCGGGGAACCATTTGACCAGCGTGGACACCGGCGAGATATAGCCGAGACCGAGGCCGATGCCGCCGATCACACCGGCGCCGAGCCACATCAGCCACAGCTGATGCGTCATGACGCCGACCGAGGCCACGAGAATGCCGCCGCACCAGCAGCAGGCGGAGACGAAGCCCGCCTTGCGCGGACCGACCCGTTCCAGCCAGCCGCCCCAGATGGCCGCCGAGCAGCCGAGCAGCACGAAGAAGAGTGTGTAAATCCAGCCCAAATCCGCCACGCGCCAGTTGCAGGCGGTCGTGAACAAGGCGCCGGCAAGGGTCAGGCTCGAGCAGCTCGGATCCGTGGTCGGCAGCGCCTTGGAAAGCGGCAACCAGAACACGCTGAAGCCATAGGCCATGCCGATGCACAGATGGATGGCGAGTGCGGCCGGCGGGACCAGCCAACGATTGAAGCCGGGTCTCGCGATGATGCGCTCCCGGTCGAGGAGGCCGATGCCGGCAAGATCCCCTCCACTTACACCTGCAACTGCCATGGACGAACTCCTCCTCTTGGGCTGTCAGGATATTGAATTTTGTTGCCCGCGCACCGGACGCGCTCGGGTTTTCACACTCCAGAAGACCGACGATCTCCCCGTCGACGGCTTTCTGGTCATGCAAGGCAGAGACTGACCGGTCCGGCTTGTTCCGGACTGGCGTCGTTTACGTCACGCCGGCCGGAACGCTGGGTTCCGACAGGGATTCGCCGGCGACCGGGCCCTTGCCGCCCGGCGCACCCTTTGCTGCATCCGCGCCGAGGCCGACGGCTTCCGTCGTCGGGTTTTCCGGGCGCCTGATCTTTGCCGCAGCCGAAATCACCAGCGGCAAGAAGCCACCAATGCCGGCATCGATCATCTCGAAGAATCGGCGGCGCATGCGCGGCTCCCAGAACTTGTTGATGTGGGTCGCAACGCCATCCACCCGAACTGCCTCCGGCTGCGAGGCAAAGAAGGTGGCAATCTGGTTTGCCATGCGGACAAGCTTTTCATCGGTGTGGCTAAGCGACATGGCTGCTTTCTCCCGTCATCAGACGATCAGGCCTGGTAAACACTTCGAATTCATCGCCGCGGGCAATGCCGATCAGCGTGATGCCCGCCTCCTCTGCCGTCTCGATGGCAAGCGCGGTCGGGGCGGAGACCGCCACGAGACAGGAGCAGCCGAGCAGCGCCGTCTTCTGCACCATTTCCACCGAAAGGCGGCTGGTGACGACCACCACGCCGTCCGCGGGCTTGAGACCGGCGCGGATCACGGCACCGCAGAGCTTGTCCAGCGCATTGTGGCGGCCGACATCCTCGCGGATTGCGGCGATGCCCCGACCGGGACGATAGAAGCCGGCGGCATGCACGGCGCGCGTCTCGCGGTTGAGGTTTTGACCGTCGCCGAGCTCACGCACCGCATCCGCCACCATGGCTGGCGTCAGATGAAGGCGCCCCTCCGGCACGCGGGCCACGGCCCGCGCCGCCTGCTCGATCGATTCGATGCCGCAGAGGCCACAGCCGACAGGACCGGCCATGCGGCGACGCCGCGCTGTGAGCGCGTCTGCGCTTTGATCCTTCAGCGTCACCTGCACATCGATGCCGGCATCGGCTTCGACCGGTTCAACATCGAGAATATCCGCGGCCGACGCAATGATCTCCTCCGCCAGCGAAAAGCCGTAGGCGAAATCGACGAGATCGGCCGGTGTCGCCATCATCACCGCATGGGTGGAACCGCCATAGGAAAAGGCGATCGGCACCTCTTCCGGCACGATCCGATGGCCATCCGCCATCTGCCCCTGCCGGAAGCGCCATTCCTGAACCGTGCGGCTGGTGTTGTCTGCCATCGGCCAGCCCTACTCCGCCGCTTCCAGCTTGCCGGCAATGCGGCGTGAGCGACGGCTGAGTTCCTCGTAATCCTCCTGCCATTCGGTCGGACCGTTGGAGGGCGAGATCTGCACCGCCGTCACCTTGTATTCCGGGCAGTTCGTCGCCCAGTCGGAGAAGTCGGTGGTGATGACGTTGGCCTGGGTGTTTGGATGGTGGAAGGTGGTATAGACCACGCCCGGCGCCACACGATCGGTGATCAGCGCGCGCAGTGTCGTCTCGCCGGCACGGCTTGCGAGCTTCACCCAGTCGCCATCCTTGATGCCCCGCTGTTCGGCATCGTGCGGATGGATTTCCAGCCGGTCCTCCTCGTGCCAGACGACATTCTCCGTACGCCGCGTCTGGGCGCCGACATTGTACTGGCTGAGAATGCGGCCGGTGGTGAGCAGCAGCGGGAAGCGCGGACCAGTGCGTTCGTCGGTCGCGACATATTCCGTGCGGATGAACTTACCCTTGCCGCGCACAAAGCCGTCGATATGCATGATCGGCGAGCCATCCGGGAACTTTTCGTTGCAGGGCCACTGCACCGAACCCTTCTTCTCCAGATAGTCGTAGGACACGCCGGCAAAGCTTGGTGTCGTCGCGGCGATCTCATCCATGATTTCGGACGGATGGCTATAGGTCCAGGAAAGGCCCATGGCCTGCGCCAGCTTCTGGGTGACTTCCCAATCCGCATAGCCATTCTTCGGCGTCATGACCTTGCGCACGCGGTTGATGCGGCGCTCGGCATTGGTAAACGTGCCGTCCTTTTCGAGGAAGGTGGACCCCGGCAGGAAGACATGCGCGTAATTGGCGGTCTCGTTCAGGAAGAGATCGTGGACCACGACGCATTCCATGGCTTCCAGACCGGCGGAGACGTGTTTGGTGTCCGGGTCGGACTGGAGAATGTCCTCGCCCTGGATGTAAATGCCCTTGAAAGATCCTTCGACGGCGGCATCCAGCATGTTGGGAATGCGAAGCCCCGGCTCGTTGTTGAGCGTGACACCCCAGAGCTTTTCGAAGGTTTCGCGCGTCGCATCGTCGGAGATGTGGCGATAGCCCGGCAGTTCGTGCGGGAAGGATCCCATGTCGCAGGAGCCCTGCACATTGTTCTGGCCACGCAGCGGGTTCACCCCGACGCCCGGACGGCCGATATTGCCGGTCGCCATCGCCAGGTTGGCAATCGCCATGACCGTGGTCGAGCCCTGGCTGTGTTCGGTGACGCCGAGGCCGTAATAGATCGCGCCATTGCCGCCCCTGGCATAGAGACGCGCCGCGCCGCGCAGGTCTTCCGCCGGAACACCGGTGAACTTTTCCGTTTCTTCCGGGCTGTGCTGCGGCTCGGCGACGAAAGCCGCCCAGTCTTCGAATTCGGACCAGTCGCAGCGGGTGCGAATGAAGGCCTCGTCGAACAGGCCTTCGGTGACGATGACATGGGCAATCGCCGTCAGCACCGCGACATTGGTGCCGGGCTTCAGCGGCAGGTGGAAGGCAGCCTCCACATGCGGCGTCTTGACCAGATCGATGCGGCGCGGATCGATGACGATCAGCTTTGCGCCCTGGCGCAGGCGCTTCTTCAACCGCGAACCGAACACCGGATGACCGTCGGTCGGGTTTGCGCCGATGACCAGCACCACATCCGAATGCTCGACGCTATCAAAATTCTGCGTGCCGGCCGAGGTGCCGAAGGCCTGGCCGAGACCATAACCGGTCGGCGAATGGCAGACGCGGGCGCAGGTATCGACATTGTTGTTGCCGAAGCCGGCGCGGATCAGCTTCTGGACGAGATAGGTTTCCTCGTTGGTGCAACGCGACGAGGTGATGCCGCCGATGGCTTCACGGCCATACTGATACTGGATGCGGCGGAATTCCGAGGCGACATGCGCAAAAGCCTCTTCCCACGTCACTTCGCGCCAGGGGTCGGTGATCTTCTCGCGGATCATCGGGTTCAGGATGCGGTCCTTGTGGCTTGCGTAACCATAGGCGAACCGACCCTTGACGCAGGAATGGCCGCGATTGGCCTGACCATCCTTCCAGGGCACCATGCGCACCAGCTCCTCGCCGCGCATTTCCGCCTTGAACGAACAGCCGACGCCGCAATAGGCGCAGGTGGTCACCAGCGAATGCTCCGGCTGACCGATGGCGATCACCGACTTTTCCGTCAGCGTCGCCGTCGGGCAGGCCTGCACGCAGGCGCCGCAGGAAACGCATTCGGAAGAGAGAAAGGCCTCATGCGCGCCGGGCGAGACGCGGCTGTCGAAACCGCGGCCTTCGATGGTCAGCGCAAACGTGCCCTGCACCTCCTCGCAGGCGCGCACGCAGCGCGAACAGACGATGCATTTCGACGGGTCATAGGTGAAATAGGGATTGCTCTCGTCCTTCGGCATCCAATGCGCATTGATCCCGCCCTCGGCAGACCGCGCCTTCACATGGTTCTCGCCTTCGTAACCATAGCGCACATCGCGCAGGCCGACGGCACCGGCCATATCCTGCAGCTCGCAATCGCCATTGGCGGCGCAGGTGAGGCAGTCCAGCGGATGGTCGGAGATGTAAAGCTCCATCACGCCCTTGCGGATCGCCTTCAGCCGCTCCGTCTGGGTGTGGACGACGATGCCGGGCGCAACGGGCGTGGTGCAGGAGGCGGGGGTGCCGTTGCGGCCCTCCACCTCGATCAGACAGAGACGGCAGGAACCGAAGGCATCGACCATGTCGGTCGCGCAAAGTTTTGGCACCTGAATGCCGGCCTCCATCGAGGCGCGCATGATCGAAGTCCCGGCCGGCACCGTGATTTCGCGACCGTCGATTGTGAGCGTCACCAGGTCTGCGGATTTCGAGGCGGGGGTGCCGTAATCGATTTCAGGAACGAGGGGCATGAAGGGCCTCCTGTGCGGAATGGGCGAGGACGCGGGGCGAATGGGAGACAAGACCCCCTCTGGCCTGCCGGCCATCTCCCCCACAAGGGGGGAGACAACCTGTGGCAGCCGTCTGCTCCCGGTAACGAAACGAGCGGGTTAACAACGGTGCAGCTGCCTTATGCGCTTGCGTTGGGCGAGACGGTGCCGCGCACTGAGCCCTCCCCCTTGTGGGGAGGGCGGCGAGCAAAGCGAGCGGGAGGGGTCTTTCTACGACACTCATTCCGCAGCCTCCATCACCGGGGCCGGCGCAAAATCCTGCGGGAAATGCGTCATGGCGCTCATCACCGGATAGGGCGTGAAGCCGCCGAGCGCACAGAGAGAACCGAACTTCATGGTGTTGCAGAGGTCTTCCAGCAGCACCTTGTTCTTCTCCGGCTCGATGCCGCGGGCGATCTTGTCCACGGTCTCGACGCCGCGCGTCGAGCCGATGCGGCAGGGCGTGCACTTGCCGCAGCTTTCCACGGCGCAGAATTCCATGGCAAAGCGCGCCTGCTTCAGCATGTCGACGCTGTCGTCGAACACCACGATGCCCGCATGTCCAATGAGACCGCCGGCGGCGGTGAAGGCCTCGTAATCGAACACCGTGTCGAACAGCGACGGCGGAAAATAGGCGCCGAGCGGGCCACCGACCTGCACCGCCTTGACCGGACGGCCGCTGATGGTGCCGCCGCCGATCTCGTTGACCAGTTCTCCGAGCGTCAGGCCGAAGGCGGTTTCATAAAGCCCGCCATGCTTCAGATTGCCGGCGAGCTGGATCGGGATCGTGCCATGCGAGCGGCCGACGCCGTAATCGCGGTAGAATTGGGCGCCGCGGTCCATGATGACGGGGATGGAGGCGAGCGACATGACGTTGTTGACGACCGTCGGCTTGCCGAACAGGCCCTGCAGCGCCGGCAGCGGCGGCTTGGCGCGCACGATACCCCGCTTGCCTTCAAGGCTGTTCAGCAGCGAGGTTTCCTCGCCGCAGACATAGGCGCCGGCGCCCATGCGCACTTCCATATCGAATGCGTAAGCCGACCCCAACACGGACGGACCGAGAATGCCTTCCCGGCGGGCGATGGCGATCGCCTCTTCCATCATCGCAATGGCATGCGGATATTCGGAGCGGGTGTAGACATAGCCCCTGGTGGCGCCGACTGCGATGCCGGCAATCGCCATGCCTTCGATCAGGACGAAGGGATCGCCTTCCATGATCATCCGGTCGGCGAAGGTGCCGCTGTCGCCCTCGTCAGCATTGCAAACGATGTATTTCTGGTCAGCCGTCGCGTCCGCGACCGTCTTCCATTTGATGCCGGTCGGGAAGCCGGCGCCGCCGCGACCGCGCAACCCGCTGTCGGTGACTTGGCTGACGATGTCGGCCGGCGGCATGGCCACGGCCTTTTGAAGACCCGTGAGGCCCTTGTAGTGCCGGTAATCCTCCAGCGACAGAGGATCGGTGATGCCGCAGCGGGAGAAGGTGAGCCGCGTCTGGTTCTTGAGGAAAGGGATCTCGCTGGTCAGCCCATGACAGAGCGGGTGATCGCCGCCGGCGAGGAAGCCGGCTTCGAACAGCGACGGCACGTCGGCAGCCCTGACGGGGCCATAGGCGACGCGACCGTGATCAGTGCGCACCTCGACCAGCACTTCCAGCCACAGCATGCCGCGCGAGCCGTTGCGGACGATGTGCACATCGCGATTGCGGGCCTTTGCCTCGCGCTCGATCGCGGCGGCGACCTTGTCGGCACCGACGGCAAGGGCTGCCGCATCGCGGGGAACGAAAACAGTGATGGTTTCGGGCACGCTCATGCACGCACCTCCGCAACAATGTCGTTCAGACAGTCTTCGTCGAGGCGCGCATAAAGCTCACCGTCCAGCATGGCGGCCGGCGCCTGCGCACAGAGCCCGAGACAGAAGACCGGCTCCAGCGTCACCGAGCCATCGGCCGCCGTTTCATGCCAGCCGAGGCCGAGCTTCGCCTTCACCCGCTCGGCCAGCGCATCGCCGCCCATCGACTGGCAGGCTTCGGCGCGACAGAGTTTGAGCGTGTGGCGGCCGGCCGGATGATCCTTGAAATCATGGTAGAAGGTGACAACGCCGTGCACCTCGGCGCGCGACAGGTTCAGCGCCTGTGCAATGATCTGCTTGGCGCCATCAGGGATATAGCCGAATTCCGCCTGCACCTTGTGCAGGATCGGCAGCATCGGACCTTCCAGATGCCGACAGTCCTCGATGATGGCCGCAATACGGGTTGCCTCATCCACGGCAACCACCCGAACATTCATGGTCAGTCCTCCCAAACCGACGCCCGGCACGCTTCCCGGCAAAACCACCGGTTGATGTCATGGATCGCAGAGGATCCGGGCGCCGTCATCCGAAACGGCAACACTGCCTGTTCGTGAAGGATGACGAAGATGCATACATCAGGTCAATATCGCCGTCTCGTTGTGCGATAGAAAAAATCTATCGAATGCGGATGCTGCAGCGCGGGATCTCGCCTCGTGCAGCAGGGCAGAGACGAGCGGCGTGTGTGGTTCGCGATGCGTGGCAACGAGACCCACCAGATGCTCGGCCTCCGGCTCGCTGATCGGGATCATCCGGATCTCCTCAGAAAAACCGAAGGATTCCGCAACGTTACGCGGCATGATCGAGGCCCACTGGCCGGTGCGGATATGTGAAAACAGCACGATCATGGAATTGGACTCAAGCGTCGGCTTGGCCCAGACGCCGGCTTCCGCCATGTGCTTGTTGATAATCCGGCGGTTCTGCATGTCCGGGGTCAATAGGCAAAGCCGAAGATCTGATACATCCTTCCAGGTCACGCTTTGACGATCCGCAAGCGGCGTGCCGGCTGCGGCGATCAGGTGATAGCGCTCTGAATACAGGGGAACCGTGGTGACGCGGCCAAGCGGTTCGTTGTCGAGATAGGTGATGCCGGCGTCGATCTCGAGGTTTTCCAGCTGGCTCAGAACCTGCAGCGAGGTGCGCGACGTGACGGAAAAGGTGACGTTCGGATGGCGAGCCTGAAAGGGTTCGGTAAGCCGCGGCACCATGGCAAGCGCGGTGGGGATGACCGCCAGCCGGATATGGCCGGCAAGGCCCTTGCGGGCGGCGCGCATTTCCTCGCGCATGGTGCGGGTATCGCCAACGATGCGGCGCGCCCATTCCAGCACGCGCTGCCCTTCCGGCGTCAGCCCCTGGAACCGCGAGCCGCGCACCACCAGCACCACGCCGAGCTGATCCTCCAGCTGGCGGATCGCGGCCGAGAGTGTTGGCTGCGAAATGCCGCATTCCTCCGCCGCACGGCCGAAATGACCTGCCCCGGCAAGCGCAATGAAGAATTCCAGCTTGTCGATCATGGCACCGCTCCGGGGTTTTGTGAGCCTTCTGTTGTGAGGGCAGCGGGCGCCGTGCGTCAAGCTGCCGCCGGCTCGTCGTTGGGCATCCGCGACTGGAACCTGGCGGGAACCAAAGCCCGCCAGTCGCCATTTATCGACCGGAGGCTCGGTCATGATGGACAAGGTAACAACGGATGACACATTTTCATTTCTGGACGGCGGTGGCCGTTCGGCGGAGATGATCCGCGACCTCGACTGGTCGAACACGCCGCTTGGTCCCATCCGGCAATGGCCGGTGGCGCTGAAAACGGCAGCGGGGATGGTCCTGACCTCAGGCTTTCCGGCCATGATCGCCTGGGGCCCTGAACTGACCATGATCTACAATGACGCCTTCCATCCGATTCTCGGCCGCAAGCCGGAGGCTATGGGACAACCGCTGAGCCGTGTCTGGGCGGAGATCTGGGAGGATATCGCCCCCATTGCTCACAAGGCACTGGCAGGCCAGGCAACCTTCATCGAGGATTTTCCCTTGACCGTGCAACGCAACGGCTATGCGGAAGAGGCCTTCTTTACCTTTTCATACAGCCCGTTGCGCGACGATGCTGGGCGGATCGTCGGGCTGCTGGATACGGTCATCGAGACGACGGCGCGGATGGAAAGCCAGCGCCAGGTGCGGCTGATGAATTCCGAACTGCAGCACCGCATGAAGAACATGTTCGCCATGGTCACCTCCATCGTCAGCCAGACGCTGCGGGTGGCCCATTCGGTGGAGGAGAGCCGTCCGCTGCTGCTGCAGCGGCTGGCCGCCGTCGCCAACGCCCATGCGCTGGTGACCGACGCGCCGAAGGGCGATGTGTCCCTGGCGCAGGTGGTGGAAACGGCGCTTTCGGTGCATCGCACCGTCTCCAGCCAGGTGCATGCCGATGGTCCGGAGGTGATGCTGAGCGACAAGCAGGCGCTGTCGCTCTCGCTGGCCATCAACGAGTTGACGACCAATGCCATGAAATATGGCGCCCTCTCCGTCGAGGACGGGCGGGTCCATCTGTGCTGGCAGGGCGACGGGGCAGGCTCCTTTATCCTCCAGTGGAGAGAACAGGGCGGCCCCTCGGTGACGAAACCCTCCCGCCGCGGCTTCGGCACCACGCTGATGGAGCGGGTGGTGCCGCATGATTTCGGCGGCAGCGCCACGCTCACTTATGCACCGGAGGGCCTGTCCTACCGGATCGATACGCCGGCCTTGAAGCGCTGAGCGTCTTTACAGCTGAAGCGAGGCCGTCTTCTCCTTGAGAAGGGCAGCGCTGCGGGTGAGCGCCGCATGTTCCGCCGCATCGAGTTCCGGAAAAAGATCGACGATCACGCCGGACGCGCCAACGACACGGGGCACGGACAGCGCCACATCCCGCACGCCTTCCACTTCCGGCGTCAGGATCGAGACGGAGAAGACCGCCCGCTGGTCGAGCGCGATGGCCTTGACCAGCCGCGCCAGCCCGGCGCCGATGCCGTAATAGGTCGAGCCCTTGCCCTCGATGATGCGATAGGCGGCATTGCGGACATTGTCGTCGATCTCGGCCCGCAGCTCGGGCGTCAGCGGCCGCCCCACCTGTTCGGCGAAAGAGGCGACGGAGACGGAACCCGCCAGCGCATTCGACCAGGTGAGGACCTCGCTGTCACCGTGTTCGCCGAGCACATAGGCATGCACGGATTGCGGCGAGATGCCGAGATGACGGCCGAGCAGGCTGCGGAAGCGGGCCGTATCGAGAATGGTGCCGGAACCGATGACACGGGTGGCTGGAAGACCGGAAAGCCGCGTGGTGATTTCCGTCATGATGTCGACCGGGTTGGAGGCGATCAGCAGGATTGCATCCGGCGCCACCGCCAGTACGGCGCCCACCACCTGGCGGAACACCTCTGCATTGCGCTCCAGAAGCGCCAGCCGGCTTTCGCCCGGCTTCTGGTTCACGCCGCAGGCGAGGATGACGATGCCGGCACCGGCCAGCGCCTGATAATCCCCGGCGCGGACCTTGGTCGCCGAGTGAAAGGGCGTGGCATGCGCGATGTCTTCCGCCTGGGCAATCGCCAGTTTCTCGCTGACATCGACAAGCACCACTTCGCTCGCCGTGCCGGTGAGCGCCAGCGCATAACCTGCCGAGCTGCCGACCATGCCAGCACCTACGATTCCGACCTTCATCCGTGTCCTCCGTGGCTGGGATTTGCAGAGAGGTTAAGGCCGGATCCACGCTGTGTCATGACATGCCTCAACCCGGCGCCCCAATCGATAGACGTAGCGCGGAAAAACAGGATGACGATGCAGCATTCCGTCTGTTTATATGCCGGCAGACGGAGGGTCCTGCATGCGACGGTTGCCGGCACTGACAGCGATGAAGGTGTTCGAGGTGGTGGGCCAGACCCGCAGCTTCACCCGCGCGGCCGAGCGGCTGAACCTGACCCAGAGCGCGGTAAGCCGGCAGGTGCGCAATCTGGAGGACCAGCTGGGCGAGAAGCTGGTGATCCGCCACCATCACCATCTGGAGCTGACGCCCTCCGGCGCCGAGCTTTACGCCAGCCTGCAGCACGCCTTCCATTCGGTGGAGCTGACGGTGCGCGGCATCATGGAAAAGAGCAACCGCCACCGGCTGCGCATCAATGTGCCGCCCACCTTTGCCAAGCGCTGGCTGCTGCCCCGCCTTTCCCGCCTGCATGCCGCGCTGCCGGACATCGACATCAGCATCACCACCGATCCTGCCGACAGCCTCGCCGAGCGCAGCCTGCTGGATTGCGCGATCCGTTTCGGCGATGGCGAATGGCCGATTCTCGCCTCCGAGCGGCTGATGACGGAACGGCATATCGCCGTCTGCGCACCGCATCTGTTACCGGTGGATGGCGCGATCGACCTGTCCCGGTTCACACTGCTGCATGTGCTGGCCTCCGCCGACCAGCGCTATCTCACCTGGCAGCGCTGGCTGGACGCGGCAGGCCTCAGCCAGACAGATACCCGGGGTGGTCTGGAATTCGATCTGCTGGATCTCGTCATCGAAGCCGCCTGCAACGGGCTCGGCGTTGCCGTTGCCGACAAGGCGATGGTGGCGCCGCTGATGGCGACCGGCCAGCTGGCGCAGGTGCTGGACGTGGAGGTGGAAGGGCACGAGGCCTACTGGCTGGTGACCCGCACCGACCAGCTGCCGCCGCGACGGGTGGCGGCGTTTCGCGACTGGCTGCGCAACGAACTCCAGAGTGAACTCGAAAGCGACCGCGCCACGGCGCCTGGGGCGCGACGCGCCTGAAACATTCCTTTTTGGAATGGTCGGGCCGAGAATTCCTCGCTTGCGGCACGGCCTGCGCCTGACATCTCCTTGCAGGGAAAAGCAGGGAGGATACCCATGCGCGTCTATCGCAATGTCATCGCCGGACAGTCTGTCGAGCCCGCAAGCGCGGAGAGGATCGCGGTCCACAACCCCGCCACCGGCGCGGTGTTTGCCGAGGTGCCGGCCGCCACCGATGCCGAAGTCATCGAGGCGGTGCAGCGCGCCGCCGCGGCGCAGAAGATCTGGGGCAAAAGGCCTTCGATCGAGCGCGGCGATGCCCTGCGCCGGCTGGCTGACAGTCTGCAGAAGCGGGCCGTGATCATCGGCGCGGCACTGGCGGAAGAATCGGGCAAGAGCCTTGCCGATGCGACGGCGGAAGTCGGCTACGGCGTGGAACTGATGCGCTACCATGCCGAATGGGCGCGGCGCATCGACGGCGAGGTGATCGACAGCGACACGCCGAACGAAACGCTGATGCTGCAGCGGGTGCCGATCGGCGTGGTGGCCTGCCTGATCCCCTTCAACTTTCCGATCTACACGCTGGTGCGCAAGATCGCGCCGGCGCTGATGGCCGGCAATGCGGTGGTGGTGCGGCCCAGCAACACGACGCCGACCTCCGCCTTCGCTTTTGCCGAAGCGTTGGCGGAGGCCGGGCTGCCGGAGGGTCTCGTCAGTATCCTGACCATGACGCATGACGTGGCGGCGACACTCTGCACGCGGCCGGAAGTCGGCATGATCACGCTGACGGGGAGCGTGACCGCCGGTCGCGCGGTGCTGGATTTCTGCAAGCAGAACATCGCCAAGCCCTCCCTGGAGCTTGGCGGCAAGACACCGGTGATCGTCGAGCCGGATGCCGATCTCGATGCGGTGGCGCGCATGGTGCTTGCCGCCAAGACCGCCCATTGCGGCCAGGTGTGTACCTCGGTCGAGCGACTCTACGTGCATGCCTCCATTCATGATGCGCTGCTTGAACGGCTGAAGGCCGGCTTTGCCGCACGCAGCTTCGGCGACCGCGCGACGGATGCGGGCCTGATGGGGCCGCTTGCCTCCGAAGCCGCACGAAAGCGCGTGCATGCCATGGTGGAGCGCGCGGTGGCCGAGGGCGCGGTGCTGGAGGCCGGCGGCGTTCTGCCGGACACACCGGGCTATTTCTATCCCCCCACCCTTCTCTCCGGCTGCCGGCAGGAAATGGAGATCGTGCGGGACGAGGTGTTCGGCCCCGTACTGCCGGTGATCGTCTACCGCGATTTCGACGAGGCGCTGCGGCTGGCAAGCGACAGCCAGTACGGCCTCGCCTCCGTGGTGTTTTCCAACGATTACCGCAAGGTGATGCAGGCAACGACGGCGATGGAGGCAGGCGAACTCTACATCAACCGCTTCCCGGCAGATCCCTATCAGGGCTACCACGCCGGCTGGAAACGCTCCGGCCTTGGCGGCGACGACGGGAAGCACGGCATGCTGGAATTCACCCAGACACGGCTCGTGATCCTGAATTACTGAGGAGCAGACCGATGAAGCTGACATCGCTTGCAACCCATGTCGTCGCCGTGCCGCCGCCGCATATCGGCGGCATGTACTGGATCTTCGTGGAACTGGAGACGGCCTGCGGCATTCGCGGACTGGGCGAGATCTATTCCACCGCCTTCGATCCCAACGCGCTGGTGCCGCTGATCGAGGATGTGTTCCAGCGCCATCTGGAAGGCCACGACCCGCACCGGATCGAACGCTTCTGGCGCGCCGCCTATTCCAGCGGCTTCACCCAGCGCCCCGACCCGACGATGATGGGCATTGTTTCAGGCCTTGAAATCGCCTGCTGGGACATCATCGGCAAGGCGGCGGGGCGGCCGGTTGCCGATCTCCTGGGCGGCACGGTGCATGAGAGGCTGCGCGCCTATACCTATCTCTATCCGAAGAACGCGGCCGGCGACTACGACTACAATGATCCGGACCTCGCCGCCGAGGAAGCGGTGCGCATGGTGGAAATGGGGTTTACCGCGCTCAAATTCGATCCGGCCGGCCCCTACACGCAATATAGCGGCCATCACCTGTCGCTTGGCGTGATGGACCGCTGCGAAACCTTCTGCCGCAAGATCCGCGAGGCGATCGGCGCGCGGGCCGACATCCTGTTCGGCACGCATGGGCAGATGGTGCCGGCCTCCGCCATCCGGCTGGCCAAACGGCTCGAAAAATACGATCCGCTATGGTTCGAGGAGCCGGTGCCGCCGGGACAGGAGGCAGCGATGGCGACAGTGGCGCGCGCGACCTCCATTCCCGTCTCGACCGGCGAGCGGCTGACCACCAAATACGAATTCCAGCGCGTGCTGCAGGAGGGTGCCGCCTCGATCCTGCAGATGAATGTCGCCCGCGTCGGCGGGCTGCTGGAGGCGAAGAAGATCGCCGGCATGGCCGAAAGCTTCTATGCCGAGATCGCCCCGCATCTCTACAACGGCCCCGTCGGTGCCGCCGCCAGCATCCAGCTGGCCGCCGCCACGCCGAATTTCCTGATCCACGAAGCGATCATGGATTTCTCCGGCTTCCATGCCGAGGTGCTGAAGACCAAGCTTGTGGTCGAGGACGGCTACCTCATCCCCTCGCGCGAGCCGGGGATCGGGGTGGAGCTGAACCATGCGGTGGTTGCCGCGCACTCGCCCTATCGCGGCGAGCGGCTACACCTGCAGATGGCAGCCGAGCCCGCCGATGTGAAACAGTTCGCGCCGGCCAAGGGGTGATCCGTCGATGCTGTTCGACTTCATCATCGTCGGCGCCGGATCGGCCGGCTGCATCCTGGCGCATCGCCTCAGCGAGGACGGGCGCTACAGCGTTCTGCTGCTGGAGGCAGGCGGCGGCGATCGTTCGCCGTGGCTGAAGATTCCGGTCGGCTATGCCAGGAGCTATTACGACCCCGCCGTCAACTGGATGCACTGGAGCGAGCCGGAGCCGGGGCTGAACAATCGCCGGGTCTATGTGCCGCGCGGCAAGGTGCTGGGCGGTTCCGGTGCGATCAATGCCATGGTTTTCGTGCGCGGTGCTGCAGCCGATTTCGACGACTGGAAGGCTGCCGGCAATCCCGGCTGGGGGGCGGACGACGTGCTGCCCTGGTTCAAGCGGCTGGAAACCCATGCCGATGGCGCCTCCCGCTGGCACGGCGGCGAGGGCCCGATCCATGTGACGCCGATGCGCGACGGCATCCATCCGGTCAGCCGCGCCTTCCTCTCGGCCTGCGACGAACTGGGATATCCGGCCAATCCGGACTTTAACGGCGCCTCGATCGAGGGGGCCGGCATCTATGACATCAACACGAGACGGGGCCTGCGCTCGCATTCCGGCGCCGAATATCTCCGCCCGGCACTGAAACACCCCAATCTGCGCGTGGAACGGCAGGCCTTTGCCGAGCATCTGCTGTTCGACGGGGACGGACGGGTGAGCGGTGTCGCCGTGCGCCAGAACGGGCAACGGCGACTGTTTACGGCCCGCCGCGAGGTCGTTCTTGCCGCCGGTGCCGTGCAAAGCCCGGCTCTGCTCCAGCGCTCGGGCATCGGCGATGGCGCGCAACTGCAGGCGCTCAACATAACCCCTCGCCACCATCTGCCGGCGGTGGGGCAGAACCTGCAGGACCATCTCTGCGCCAGCTTCTATTATCGCTCCCGCCGGCCGACGCTGAACGCGCTGTTCGGCAGCCTGACGGGCCAGGCGCTGTTAAGCCTGCGGTATCTGCTGACGCGCAAGGGACCTTTTGCCATGAGCGTAAACCAGGCGGGCGGCTTCTTTCGCGGCAGCGAAACAGCAGACCGCGCCAATCTGCAGCTTTATTTCAACCCCCTCTCCTATCGCATCCCCCCCAATCCGAAGGCGGGACTGAAGCCGGAGCCCTATCACGGTTTCCTGATGGCGATCAGCGCTTGCCGGCCTGCAAGCCGCGGCGAAATCCGGCTGGCCTCGCCCGATCCCGCAGCAGCGCCATTGATTGCCCCCCGCTATCTTTCGGCGGAGCGCGATGTGGCGGAAGCGTTGCAAGGCATGCGGCTGATGCGCCGGATCGCTGCGGCGCCGGCGCTGGCGGACTGGCTGGAGGCGGAAGTCTCCCCCTCCCCGGCCATTGCCGAGGATGGCGGCCTGATCGACTATTTCCGCGACAACAGCGGCTCGATCTATCACCTGTGCGGCACCTGCGCGATGGGGCCCGATCCGCGAAACAGCGTCGTCACTCCGGATCTGAGGGTGCATGGCGTCGAAGGGCTCCGGATCGCGGATGCCTCGATCTTCCCCAACATTACTGCCGGCAACATCAACGCCCCGACCATGATGGTGGCGGAAAAGGCCTCGGCGCTCATTCTCTCAGACGCAAGGGAGCAGCCATCGCGGCAGGTCCGCGATCGGGCACAAGTGTCCTGATCCAGCCCCTGGCAACGACTATCGGCAGGCCGCGCACCGACCCGCAGACATGAAAAAAGCCGGGCACAAGACCCGGCTTCGATCCCTCATCAAGACCGCGCGATCACTCGTGCGGCATCGAATGGTTGAGATGGGTGAGGTCGCCGAGCATGTGCTCGAGACGGGTGCGATGCTCGTCGGTCGGAGCATCGGAGATGTCCTGACGCAACGCATCGATCCGGCGCTGGAACAGGTCGCGATTGGCCTCTTCCTGCGGAACAGCGGATTCGGCCAGCAGCGTGCAGCCGGTCGGCAGGATATCGGCGAAGCCGCCGAAAACCACATACTTCTTCACGCCACCGGAGGCCAGCTTCACAGTGACCACGCCGGGCTTGATGGTCGTCATCGTCGGCGCGTGCTTCGCCATCACGGTCATTTCACCGAGCGTCGCCGGGATCACGACTTCCGTCACCTTTTCCGACAGGAGAAGGCGTTCGGGCGAAACCAGTTCAAATTCGAAAGAGTCGGCCATGACGGTCCACTTCTTTGGGCGTTATGCGGAAAGGAAGAGCGCCCGGTTTCCCGGGCGCCGGTCCGTCTGATATCAGGCGCCAGCGGCCAGCTTCTTGGCCTTCTCGATGGCTTCCTCGATGGAGCCAACCATGTAGAAGGCGGCTTCCGGCAGGTGGTCGTATTCGCCGTTGACCAGGCCCTTGAAGCCCTTGATCGTGTCTTCCAGCGAAACGAGCTTGCCCGGCGAGCCGGTGAAGACTTCGGCGACGTGGAACGGCTGCGACAGGAAGCGCTCGATCTTGCGGGCGCGGGCAACCGTCTGCTTGTCTTCTTCCGACAGTTCGTCCATGCCGAGGATGGCGATGATGTCCTGCAGGGCCTTGTAGCGCTGCAGCGTCGACTGAACCTTACGGGCCACTTCGTAATGCTCTTCGCCGATGATCATCGGGTCGAGCATGCGGGACGTGGAGTCGAGCGGGTCAACGGCCGGGTAGATACCCTTTTCGGCGATCGAGCGCGACAGAACGGTCGTTGCGTCCAGGTGGGCGAACGAGGTTGCCGGTGCCGGGTCGGTCAAGTCGTCGGCCGGAACATAGATGGCCTGAACCGAGGTGATCGAACCCTTGTTGGTGGTCGTGATGCGCTCCTGCAGGGCGCCCATGTCCGTTGCGAGCGTCGGCTGGTAACCAACGGCAGACGGGATGCGGCCGAGCAGAGCCGACACTTCCGAGCCAGCCTGCGTGAAGCGGAAGATGTTGTCGACGAAGAACAGAACGTCCTGGCCCTTGTCGCGGAAGTCTTCAGCGATCGTCAGACCGGTCAGAGCGACGCGAGCGCGCGCACCCGGCGGTTCGTTCATCTGGCCGTAAACCAGGGCGCACTTGGAGCCGGCAGCAGAACCATTGTTCTCATGCGGGTCCACGTTGACCTTGGATTCGATCATTTCGTGGTAGAGGTCGTTGCCTTCGCGGGTCCGCTCGCCGACGCCTGCGAAGACGGAGTAACCGCCGTGTGCCTTCGCGACGTTGTTGATCAGTTCCATGATCAGAACGGTCTTGCCGACGCCGGCGCCGCCGAACAGCCCGATCTTGCCGCCCTTGGCGTAAGGCGCCAGGAGGTCGACGACCTTGATGCCGGTCACCAGGATCTGGGCTTCCGTCGACTGCTCGACATATTCCGGAGCGGGCTGGTGGATGGCGCGGCGTGCCTGGGTCGGAACCGGGCCGAGTTCGTCAACCGGCTCGCCGATGACGTTGATGATGCGGCCGAGCGTTTCGTCGCCGACCGGAACCGAGATCGGGGCGCCGGTGTTGGCGACCGGCTGACCACGGACGAGACCTTCGGTCGAGTCCATGGCGATCGTGCGGACCTGGTTTTCGCCGAGGTGCTGGGCAACTTCCAGAACGAGGCGGTTGCCGTTGTTGTCGGTTTCCAGCGCGTTCAGGATCGCCGGCAGGTCACCCGTGAAGGCAACGTCGACGACGGCGCCGATAACCTGCGTCACGCGACCGACGGACTCGCTCGTGCTGCTCGAATTGGTATTCAGGGTCGCTGCTCTAGCCATGTGTTCTTACCCTTCTTCTCTGGGCCTTCAGAGCGCTTCAGCGCCCGAAATGATTTCGATGAGTTCCTTGGTGATCTGCGCCTGACGCTGGCGGTTGTAGGACAGCGTCAGCTTGTTGATCATCTCGCCGGCGTTGCGGGTCGCGTTGTCCATTGCGGACATCTGCGCGCCGTAGAAGGAAGCGTTGTTTTCAAGGAGCGCACGGAAGATCTGCACCGCGATGTTGCGCGGCAAGAGGTCTTCGAGGATTTCCTGTTCGCTCGGCTCGTATTCGTAGAGCGCATCGGCGGAACCGGCCTGCGCACCCTGCTCGAACTTGGCCGGGATGATCTGCTGCGCCGTGGCGATCTGCGAGATCACCGACTGGAAGCGGGCGAAGAACAGCGTGGCCACATCGAATTCGCCGGCGTTGAACAGCGCCAGAACCTTCTGCGCCACGTCGTTGGCATTGACGAAGCCAAGCTGCTTCACTTCGCGGAACGTCACGTAATCCACGATGTTTTCGCGGAACGTGCGGCGCAGGATGTCGTTACCCTTGCGGCCGACGGTCAGGATCTTGACGGTCTTGCCTTCCGCGATGAGCTTCAGCGCGTGGTCACGAGCGAGGCGGATGATCGAGGAGTTGAAGCCCCCCGCCAGTCCGCGCTCGCCGGTGGCAACGATCAGCAGATGGGTCTGGTTCCGGCCGGTGCCCTTGAGGAGCAGCGGTGCCTCTGCGTTTTCGGCATTGGCAGCGCTGAGGCTGGCGAGAACACGGTTCATCCGTTCCGCATAAGGACGAGCCGCTTCGGCCGCCTCCTGCGCACGGCGCAGCTTCGCCGCGGCGACCATTTTCATCGCCTTGGTGATCTTCTGCGTCGCCTTGACGGAGGCGATCCGGTTTTTCAGATCCTTAAGTGAAGGCATCCGTTATCGGTCCTTGAGCTTATCCGTTCAGGCGAAGGTCTTGGAGAATGCGTCCAGAGCCGACTTCAGCTTTGCACGGGTATCGTCCGACAGCTGCTTTTCGGTGCGGATCGCGTCCAGGATGGCCTTGCCTTCGGTACGCAGGTAGTTCAGCAGACCCTGTTCGAACTTGCCGACCTGAGCGACCGGAAGCTTGTCGAGGTAGCCGTTGACGCCGGCGAAGATCACCGAAACCTGCTCTTCCGTCTTCAGCGGCGAGAACTGCGGCTGCTTCAGGAGTTCGGTCAGGCGGGCACCGCGGTTCAGGAGGCGCTGCGTGGAGGCGTCGAGGTCCGAACCGAACTGGGCGAAGGCCGCCATTTCGCGGTACTGCGCGAGTTCGCCCTTGATGGAGCCGGCAACCTGCTTCATGGCCTTGATCTGGGCGGCGGAACCGACGCGCGAAACCGAGAGACCCACGTTCACGGCCGGGCGGATGCCCTGGTAGAACAGGTCGGTTTCAAGGAAGATCTGGCCGTCGGTGATCGAGATCACGTTGGTCGGGATGAAGGCCGACACGTCGTTGCCCTGGGTTTCGATGACCGGCAGAGCCGTCAGCGAACCGGCGCCGCGCTCGTCGGAGAGCTTGGCAGCGCGCTCGAGGAGACGCGAGTGCAGATAGAAAACGTCGCCCGGATAGGCTTCGCGGCCCGGCGGGCGGCGCAGCAGCAGCGACATCTGACGGTAGGCGACAGCCTGCTTCGACAGGTCGTCATAGGCGATCAGGGCGTGCTGGCCGTTGTCCCGGAAGAATTCGCCCATGGCGCAACCGGCGAACGGTGCGAGATACTGCATCGGAGCCGGGTCGGAGGCGGTCGCGGCAACAACGATCGAGTACGGCAGGGCGCCGCGCTCTTCGAGCACCTTCACGAACTGCGCAACCGTCGAACGCTTCTGGCCGATAGCCACGTAGACGCAGAACAGCTTGTCGTTTTCCGGACCATTGTCGTGAATGGCCTTCTGGTTGAGGAAGGCATCGAGAATGATGGCGGTCTTGCCCGTCTGGCGGTCGCCGATGACGAGTTCGCGCTGGCCACGACCAACGGGGATGAGGGCGTCGATAGCCTTGAGGCCGGTCGACATCGGCTCGTGAACCGACTTGCGCGGAATGATGCCGGGAGCCTTGACGTCGACGCGCGAACGGCGGCTCGCGTTGATCGGGCCCTTGCCGTCGATCGGATTGCCGAGCGCGTCAACAACGCGGCCGAGCAGTTCCGGACCAACCGGAACGTCGACGATGGCGCCGGTCCGCTTGACGGTGTCGCCTTCCTTGATGTCACGGTCGGAACCGAAGATAACCACACCGACATTGTCGGCTTCGAGGTTCAGCGCCATGCCGCGGATGCCGCCCGGGAACTCGACCATTTCGCCGGCCTGAACATTGTCCAGACCATAGACGCGGGCGATACCGTCACCAACGGAGAGCACCTGGCCGACTTCGGAAACCTCAGCCTCCTGGCCAAAGTTCTTGATTTGATCTTTGAGAATTGCGGAAATTTCCGCGGCGCGGATATCCATCAGCCAACCTCTTTCAGTGCAAGCTTAAGGGTGGAAAGTTTGGTGCGGAGAGACGTATCGATCTGACGGGAGCCGACCTTGACGATCAGGCCACCGAGGATCGACGGGTCGACAGTCACGTCAACCGCGACCTCCTTGCCCGTTACGCCCTTCAGCGCCGACTTCAGTTCTTCTTCCTGCGCCGCGGAGAGCGCATGGGCCGAGACGACCTCGGCGGTGACTTCGCCACGATGGCGAGCAACAGCATCGCGATAGGCACGGATCATGCCCGGCAGAGCAAAGAGGCGACGGTTTGCCGCAACAACCTTGAGGAAGTTGGCCACGAGCCCCTGAATGCCCGCCTTTTCGCAGAGCGCGACGATGGCGCGCGCCTGATCACCGGACGAAAAGACCGGGCTTGCGATCAGCCGCTTCAGGTCGTCGCTTTCGTCGATCATTGCCTGAAAACGGTCAAGATCTGCGCGCACCTGATCGATCGCACCAGCTTCGAGCGACAGCTCGAAGAGGGATGAGGCGTAACGGTCGGCAACGCCGGAAGTCCGCTGGGATGTGTCTGCCACGGGCACAATTTCCCTGATTTTCATCCAAGCATTCGGCCTGTTTTCGGAGCCCAGACAAATGCTTGAATTTGCTTCTTTTTCTCAACAGTACCGAAGAAGGGCTTCGGTCTTTTTCCGAAATTCGCGGTTCGTCTAGCATAGGATGTTGGGACTCGCAACACGCGTGACGGCGGAAAGAGCCTTCTCTGCAAGGGCTTGAACCGATTTTATGTCATTTTGCGAAGAAATCCCCCAGGACGCCTCCCTCCTGCGTCCTACAGCCCGGAGAGGTATCCCAGGACATAGCCGAGAGGCAATGCCGCAAGCGCAACCTGAAGCAGCAAAAGCGCAAGATTCTGGAGCGTGAAACCCCGGTCAGCGAGGATCGAAACGAGGCGGCCGAAGGCGGCCGTCAGCAGCGAGGCACCGAGAGCGAGATAGGTCCAATCCTGGGCAACCAGCACGGCGGTGAGGCCAAGGCCGAGATAGAGCCCGCCCGTGGCGCGTGTGGCGCCGTAGCCGCTGGCCGTCACCTCGCCGACGGAAAAGCCGGCGAGCTTCAGCGCCGCCTGCGGCAGCGCCAGAATGAAGAGGCCGATCAAGGCCACCAGCGCGGAGGCGAGAAAAGCCAGCTGTTCGGGACGTTCGGCAGGGAAGTAAAAATCCATGGGCGACTCCTGATCGGAAATAGAGACAAGTCGAAAGACACAAGCCGGCAAGTGCAGCGAAATGGTCAGAGAAAGCTTTGCGGATCGACATCGAGCTGCACATGCACCGTGCCGCGCACCTTCGGCCCGTTGGCAAGCATGCTGCGCAGGTAGCCCTGCATGTCGCTGTTGCGGCGCCCGTGCACGAGAAGCCGGAAACGGTGGCGACCGCGCACCAGCGCAAGAGGCGCTTCGGCGGGTCCGAGCACCGTGATTCCCGAAACCTTTGGCGCTGCGGCCCGCAGGGCCCGCGCATGGGTTTCCGCATCAAGTCGCGTATCGGCCGAGACGATGATCGACGCGAGCCGGCCGAAGGGCGGCAAAAGCGCTTTTTCCCGCTCGCCAATCTCGCGCTCGTAGAAGGCCGAGGCATCTCCGGAGACGATCGCCTGCATCACCGGATGCTGCGGCTGGTAGGTCTGCAGCAGGCCATGGCTCTTCAGGCCCGTGCGGCCGGCGCGTCCCGTCACCTGGCTCAGCAGCTGGAAGGTGCGCTCGGCGGCGCGCGGATCGCCATTTGCCAGCCCGAGATCGGCATCGATAATGCCGACAAGCGTCATCAGCGGAAAGTTATGGCCCTTGGCGACCAGCTGCGTGCCGATGACGATGTCCGCCTCGCCCTTGGCGATCGCCTCCAGCTCGAGGCGCATGCGCTTGACGCCGCCAAGCAGGTCGGAGGACATGACGATGGTGCGCGCCTCGGGAAAATGCTTCTCCACTTCTTCGGCAATGCGTTCCACGCCCGGGCCGCAGGCGACCAGATGGTCGAAGGTGCCGCATTCCGGGCAGGCTTCCGGGGTCTTTTCCGCGTAGCCGCACTGATGGCACTGGATCTGGCCCTTGAAGCGGTGCTCCACCAGCCAGCTGGAACATTGCGGACACTGGAAGCGATGGCCGCAGACGCGGCAAAGCGTCAGCGGCGCATAGCCGCGCCGGTTGAGGAAGAGCAGCGCCTGCTGGCCCTTCTCGATGGTCTTCTTCACCGCCCGCAGCATCACCGGCGAGAGGAAGCCGCCGCGCTCCGGCGGATGCCGGCGCATGTCGATGAGGTGGAGATCGGGCATGGCCGCCTCGCCGAAGCGTGTCGGCAGATGCACCAGATGATACCGGCCGCTTTGACCGTTGACCTGGCTTTCGACCGAGGGCGTGGCGGAGACCAGCACGACCGGAAACTGGCCGATGCGCGCGCGCACCACCGCCATGTCGCGGGCATTGTAGAAGACGCGGTCTTCCTGCTTGTAGGCCGGATCGTGCTCTTCGTCGACGATGATGAGGCCAAGCTCCTCGAAGGGCAGGAAGAGCGCCGAGCGCGCGCCGGCCACCACCCGGACCTCGCCGGTGACGACGCCGCGCCAGACTTTTTCGCGCATGCGGGGAGCGAGATCGGAATGCCATTCGGCGGGCTTGGCGCCGAAACGATCCTGAAAACGCTCGAGAAAGCTCGCCGTCAGCGCGATTTCCGGCAACAGGATCAGCACCTGCCGGCCCTGGCGCAAGGCTTGCGCGATCGCCTCGAAATAGACCTCGGTCTTGCCGGAACCCGTGACGCCATCGATGAGGCAAGCGGAAAAGCCGCCGCCCTGCATGGCCTCCACGATTTCGGAAGCCGCCTGCTTCTGCGGCCCCTCGATGCGCGGCGCGGTGTAATCGGGATCGGGACGGGCGACGACCGGCGGCGGCGGCAGGAAGACCGTCTCGAACAGGCCCTGCTTCACCAGGCCGTCGATGACGCTGATGGAAACGCCCGCCGCATGCGACAGGCCGCTGCGGGTGAACGGCACCTCGTCACGCACCAGATCCATCACGCGGGCACGCGCCGGCGTCATCCGCTCCGGCTCGCCGCCGCGATAGCGCAGCGCCTCCACCATCGGCTCCGGCTCAAGTGCTGCCGGCGCGCGCACGGCCATGCGCGCGACAAGCCCCGGCGGCGACAGCGTGTAGCCGGCCACCCAGTCGATGAAGCTGCGCATCTCGTCCGTCAGCGGCGGGCAATCGAAGACCTGGGTGATCGGCCGCAGCTTCTTCGGATCGAGACGCGGATCGGGTTCGCCGTCCCAGACGACGCCGATCACCTGGCGGGGCCCGAGCGGTACCTGCACGACGGAACCCGGCATCACCGCCATGCCGTCCGGCACGGCATAGCTATAGGCCTCCGGCACCGGCAGCGGCACCAGAACCGAGACCACGCTGACAAGCGGCGGGCGGGCAAGCGGAGGCGCATCGAACAGGGCGCCGAACAGATCGGACGAATCTTTTCCCATGGAGCGGGACCATGCCCCGACCGGGAACAAAAGGGAACCGGAAATCAGGCCGCGGCGGCGCGGATATGCAACGGCTGAAAGCGCGCATCGGGGTTTTCGGCCAGTTCGAACACCGTATGCTTCTCGAGCGCCCGCGTGATCTCTGTCGGATCGCCGTCCAGAGCATCGGGGGAAATCATCTGGCCGATGGAGAAATCGAAGAGATCGCGTTTCTTGTTGAGCAGCTCGTGGAACACCGTCATGTCGCGCAGCTCGGTCGACCATTTGGCGAACCAGTAGAACAGGCCGGAATTGCGGGCCCGCATATGCATGGGCAGGATCGGCAGATTGTATTTGCGGGCCAGGCTGACGGCCGAGGTCTTCCACGGCCGTTCGTTCAGCCGGCCGTTCTCCCAGTAGGCGATGCGCCCAGAGGGAAAAAGCACGGTGACCTTGCCGGTTTCGACCGCATGATTGGTGAGCCTGAGCGTCTCGCGCGCCTTGTCCTTGGTCTTGAACTGCTCGCGCCACTCGACGGGAATGATCATCTCGGCAAACCGCGGATTGACGCGCACCGCATCGCGGTTGGCGAAAAACATCATGTCCGGCCGGCGATCCTTCAGCAGATCGAACACAGCCACCCCGTCGGCAATGCCGGTCGGATGATTGCTGACCAGGATGAAGCCGCCCTTGGCCGGAATGCGCTCGGCATTGCGCACCCGCACATCGAGCTTCAACAGCTGGCTGAGATAGGAAAAGGACTCGAACCCCGAAAGGCCCTCGATGCGGTTGCTAAAGCGGATCGCGCTGCTGTAGCGTAGGAGCGAATACAGAAAGGGCCGCATGACCGGCCAGAGCGGATGCCGGACAATGCGGGTGCCACGCTCGGCAATCAGCGTATCGACGATATGGCCGGGTGTACCGTGGGAAACGAGGGCAATGGCCTCGGCAAACTGGCCGATGGAAGACGTCAACTCACGGCGTTGCATGAAAACTCCCGCCTGCCTATCCCGGCTTTATCGCAGCCGTGTATGATCGAACGATGACGATCGAACCGCGACAGGGCTGCCGCCGGTACGGTTAGCAATTTGGTAACGCAACACGGCCAATGTGGGGCGATCACCGGCAAAAACAACGGGCATTCCGTGAGCGAAATCCTGATTCCCGCCTCCCCCGAGCTGATGGAAAAGCGCCGCCAGTGGCTGGAAAGCCTCCGCAGCGAGCGCCGGCTGGCGGCCAATACGCTGGACGCCTATGAGCGGGATACGCGGCAGTTCCTGACCTTCCTCACGGGGCATCTCGGCGGGCCGGCGACGCTTGCCGATATCCACACGCTGCGCACGGCGGATCTGCGCGCCTTTCTGGCCCAGCGACGGCGCGACGGCGCGGGTGCCCGCTCGCTCGGGCGGCATCTGGCGGGCCTGCGCTCCTTCCTGCGCTACCTCGAACGCAAGGGCCTGGTGAATGCTGCTGCCGCCGGTGCGATCCGCGCGCCGAAACAGCCGAAATCGCTGCCCAAGCCTTTAAGCGACGTCCAGGCGCTGGAGGTGGTGACTCAGCAGGCGCAGCTGCACGAGGAGCCATGGATCGCCGCGCGCGATGCCGCCGTGCTGACCCTGCTCTATGGCTGCGGGCTTCGCATTTCCGAGGCGCTGGACCTCAAGGCCGGCGATGTCTCCGCCGACACCACAACACTGCGGATAACCGGCAAGGGCGGCAAGACGCGGCTGGTGCCGCTTCTCACCGTGGTGCCGCAGGCGGTGGAGACCTACCGCACGCTCTGCCCCTATCATCTCGCAGCGGAGGAACCGCTGTTTCGCGGCGCGCGCGGCGGCAAGCTGAATCCGTCGATCATCCAGCGCGAGATGCAGAAGCTGCGCGGCGCGCTGGGCCTGCCCGACAGCGCCACGCCGCATGCGCTGCGCCACTCCTTCGCCACCCATCTTCTGGCCGGCGGCGGCGATCTGCGCACCATCCAGGAACTGCTCGGCCATGCCAGCCTCTCCACCACGCAGGTCTATACCGGCGTCGATCAGGCCCGGCTGCTGGAGGTCTATGACCGGGCGCATCCGCGTGCCTGAAAACGGGACAGTCAACCGCCGGACACCGCCACAATCCTGCCGGGCGCCTGACATTAACCATGTTCTTTAAGGCTTCGTGCAGGCCGTTTCGCTAGGCATGACGGCAAGGGTGCCACCATGCCCCATGCGCGCCTTGCCGTCCTTCGCAAAGCCCGGTCTGGCGCGATGGCCAGGTCACCGATGCCCGTTTCTCTATGATCCCGGAGCCCGATGCCGATGACCCGCCTCGCCGTCCGCCCCCTGTCCGTGCTGCGCCAGTCCGCCGATGTGGCGCTTGCCACAATCGCCGCCCTGCATGTGCTCGCCCTGCTCTCCTTCCTGCTGGTGCTGGGCGCGCTTCAGCCGGCGGCCGCGGCTGAGGATGCCTGTGCCGGCCGTAATCTGGCGGCGGAGATGCAGGCGAAGGATCCGGCCGGCTATGCGCGGATTGTTGCGGCGGCCGATGGCATCGCCAATGGCAAGGCGATCTTCTGGAAGATCGAGAAGCCGGGTCTTGCCCCCTCCTGGCTGCTCGGCACCATGCACCTGACCGACCCGCGCGTGCTTGCCATGCCGAAGGGCGCGGCCGAGGCACAGGCCGCTTCACGCGTCACCGTGCTGGAATCGGACGAGATCCTCGACCAGCAGAAGGCCATGGGCAAGCTTCTGACCAAGCCGCAGCTGACCATGATGACCGATGGCAAGACGCTGCAGAGCTATCTGACGGCCGATCAGGCGCGGCTGCTGGAGGCGGCGCTGAAGAAGCGCGGCATTCCGCTTGCCGCCGTCTCGCGCATGCAGCCGTGGATGCTCTACAGCTTCTTTGCCCTTTCCCCTTGCGAGATGAACCGCAAGGCTACCGGCGAAGCCTTTCTGGACCAGAAGATCGCCGAGGATGCCGTGCGCGCCGGAAAGCCCGTGAAGGGGCTGGAAACGCTGCAGGAACAGCTGGAATCCATGGCCGCCGTGCCGACCGATCTGCACATGAAATCGCTGATGGAGGGCATCGAACAGGACGACCGGATGGGCGATATCACAGCGACCACCGTCGACCTCTATCTCGCCGGTAACGTTGGCCTGCTGATGCCGCTTCTGAAAGCGCTGGCGCCCGATGGATCCGACGGCGAAGGCTATGCTGCCTTCGAGCAGCGGATCATTACCGAGCGCAACCACCGCATGGCGGAACGCGCCCTGCCGATCCTGAAGGACGGCGGCGCCTTCATCGCGGTCGGCGCCATGCATCTGGTCGGCGACGAGGGTCTGGTGACCCTCTTCCGCAAGGCCGGCTATACGGTCACGCCCGCTTCCTGACACCATGCGTCATGCGGGCCAGCACATCCGTCTTCCAGTAGAACTGGTGGACAAGCGCGCCCGCGATATACGCGACCAGCAGCGCCCAGAGCACAACCTTCAGAATGTCGGCATGGACATCGCCCGCCGTCCCGTTGCCGAAGTAATAGGCCCCGATACCGCTGAGGGGCATCAGGATCAGCAGCAGATAGAGAAGCCCGTGCGTGACCTTCGCCACCAGCGAGAGCAGCGGCGGCTCTTCCGCCGGCGCAACCGGCACGCCCTGAATGCGGCGAAGTGCGAGGCGCAGCACAGCCAGCAGCAGAATCGCGATGCCGACATAGGCATGAATATTGGCGGCTGCGACATCATCCGGCGTTATGGTCTGGCCACGCCTGACAAGGTGATGCCAGTGCTCGATACCATCGGAAAAGATGAGATTGAAAAAAATCAGAAGAGCCATGCCCCAGTGCAGGATGCGCTGCGGGACGGAATAGGAAAGCGGAGCCATGTCATCACCTTTGTGTGATCGGTTCGTTGCTGGCCCGGAGAATGACAGGCCCGCCGGGCGGTGCCAAGCGGTAGTTTGGAATGTTTCTAGATTTTCATCCGCCAGTTGATGGATCGCAGGTCCGGCTGCCGCGACAGGTTGGCGCGCCGAGGCGTCATGCAGCCGCTGCGGCCAGCCTGCGTGCAGCAGCCGACAGCGCGGCCCTGACGATCAGCCGGTGAAACGGCGTGATCACGGCAATGTAAAGCCGACCCAGCAGGATCTTTCGATGGACCAGCGTGGTGACGGAAACGGTCGTCCCTGCCGGCCCCTGATCAACGACATCGATGACCAGCCGAAAGTCGAGATGGGTGTCATCGAGCCCCACCACCACCTGTCGCTCCGTCGCCGAGACAACCGGAAAGAAGCCGATCGATTCCGCCCCCTTCGCGGCGAGATCGTCGGTTGTCTGCACCCCGAAGGGCCGGACCAGCGCGTCGCGCAGCCTGAGCAACAGCCGCGCCCAGGGCGGGAAACGGCCGAGCGCCAGCCGCGCGAAGGCCATTGCCGACAGATCGGGATGAGTGGCAACGCAGACACGATAACAATCGGCCCAGTCGGCCAGCGGCAGTGCCGCATGTGGCAGGGGCGACGGATAGAGCGTGGGCCGGACAAGCTTTTGCGCGGAGGAGGTCATCGGCAAACCCTATAATCCGCGCGTCCTGGCCGCGAGAACAATCATCGGAACGGCGTGTGGCACGCGGTCACGGGCGCCATGAAAAAGCCGCCGCCTGATGGACAGACGACGGCCTCGTAACGTTCGGAAACGCTTGCGATCACATGTGGATCGGCTTGAAGAAGGTGGCGAGCGCAGCCTCCTTCACGGCTTCCGACATGGTCGGATGCGCATGGCAGGTGCGACCGAGGTCTTCCGAAGAGCCGCCGAATTCCATCAGCACGGCCGCTTCGTGGATCATTTCGCCGGCGCCGAAGCCGATGATGTGCACGCCGAGAACGCGGTCAGTGTCCTTGTCGGCGAGAACCTTGACGAAGCCATCGGTCGCCTGCATGGCGCGGGCGCGGCCGTTGGCCGTGAAGGGGAACTTGCCGGCCTTGTAGGCAACGCCAGCAGCCTTCAGTTCTTCTTCGGTCTTGCCGACGGAAGCCACTTCCGGCTGGGTGTAGACGACGCCCGGAATGACATCGTAGTTCACATGGCCATGCTGGCCGGCGAGGATTTCGGCCAATGCCACGCCCTCGTCTTCCGCCTTGTGGGCGAGCATCGGGCCCTTCACCACGTCGCCGATGGCATAGATGCCGGGGACGTTGGTGGCATAATGGCCATTGATTTCGACACGGCCGCGGTTGTCGAGGGCAACACCCACCTCTTCCAGGCCGAGACCGGCGGTGTAGGGCTTGCGACCGGTGGCAACCAGCACGACATCGGCATCGATCGTCTGGGCTTCACCACCCTTGACCGGCTCGAACGTCACCTTGGCGCCGGCTTCGGTCTTTTCAACGCCGGTCACCTTGGCGCCGAGGTTGAAGACCATGCCCTGCTTGCCGAGGATGCGCTGGAACTGCTTGGAGACTTCGCCATCCATGCCGCCGAGGATCGTGTCGAGATATTCGACCACGGTGACCTTGGCGCCGAGGCGCAGCCAGACCGACCCGAGTTCGAGGCCGATCACGCCGCCGCCGACGACGACCATATGGCCGGGCACCTTGTCGAGCGCGATGCCGCCGGTGGAGGAGACGATGACCTTCTCGTCGATTTCGACCGGAACACCCGGAATGCCGGCGACGTCGGAGCCGGTGGCGATCACAATGTTCTTCGTTTCCAGTTCCTGCACCGAACCGTCTTCGGCAGTGACGGACACCTTGCCGGCGGCGACGATCTTGCCGGTGCCGATGAAGGTTTCGACCTTGTTCTTCTTGAACAGGAAGGCGACGCCATCGACGTTCGACTTCACGGTCGCATCCTTGTGGCCCATCATCTTCTCGAGGTTCAGCGTGGTGCCGGACACCTCGACGCCGAGATCTGCCATGCCGTGGCTGGCGTGAGCAAACACTTCGGAAGCATGCAGCAGCGCCTTCGAGGGGATGCAGCCGACATTGAGGCAGGTGCCGCCGAAGGTGGCACGCTTTTCGACGACGGCCACCTTCAGGCCGAGCTGGGCCGCCTTGATGGCGCAGACATAACCGCCGGGGCCGCTTCCGATTACGATGAGATCATAAGCCATGGATGACGTTCCTTCCTGTCGGCGCTATCTGCCGCCGCTCACATTCAAGATTGCGCCCGTGACATAGGAGGCCTGCGGCGAGAGGAGGTAGAGCACCGCCTCCGCCACTTCGTCCGCCGTCCCGGCGCGTTGCATGGGCACCGTGGGTGCCAGATCCCGTGCGCGATCCGGCAGGCCGCCGGAGGCATGGATGTCGGTATCGATAATGCCGGGGCGGATCGCATTCACCCGCACGCCTTCGCCGGCGACCTCGCGCGCCAGACCGACCGTGAAGGTGTCGATCGACGCCTTGGCCGCGGCATAATCCACATATTGGCCGGGACTGCCGAGAACGGCCGCCATGGACGAGATGTTGACGATGACGCCGCCCTTGCCACCGTGGCGGGTGGACATGCGCTTCACCGCTTCGGAGGCGCAGCGGATCTTGCCGATCACGTTGATGGCGAACATCCGCTCGAGCCGCTCGCGCGACATTTCATCGACGCGGGCCGTCTGGTCCACCACGCCGGCATTGTTGACGAGCCCGTCGAGGCGACCGAAATCGCGGTCGATGGCAGCAAAGATCGCGGCCATGCCGTCTTCCGTGCCGGTATCGCCCTGGACGAGGCGGGCGGTGCCGCCGTTTTCGGTGATCGCCTTGGCGACGGCTTCGGCGGCCACGGCATTGGAGAGATAGTTGATCGCAACCGCCCATCCGGCCGCAGCCGCCTTCACGGCGACGGCGGCGCCAATGCCGCGGCTGGCGCCGGTGACGAGCAGGACAGGCTGGTGTTGCATCGACATCTCCGTTCTTTCCTCAGGTCGCCTTCTGCGCAGCAAGCTTCAGGCCGAGCGCGATGAAGACCAGCCCGCTCGCCCGGTCGATCCACTGGCTGGCACGCGAAAAGGCAGCGCGCATGCGCGGCGTCGTCATGAAGATGCTGACGCCGACGAACCAGACGATCAGGCAGCTTGCCATCACGAGGCCGTAGCCGAACTTCACCGGCATCGGCGTGTGCGCGCTGACGGCGGTCGAGAAGATCGACAGGAAAAAGAAAACCGGCTTCGGGTTCAAGGCATTCGCGGCAAAGCCGAGGCCATAGGCGCGCAGGCCCGACTGACGCGGCCCGTCCGCATCGGCGCCGTCGAGCTTGACGGAAAGATCCGCCTTGCCGGCCCGCAGCGCCTTCACCCCGATATAGATCAGGTAGGCGACGCCGCACCATTTGACGATGTTGAAGAGATAGATCGACTGGGAAATGATCAGCCCGAGCCCGAGGATCGTGTAGGTGACGTGGAACATCAGCGAGGTGCCGATGCCGAAGCTGGTGATGATGGCCTGCCGCCGCCCGTGCACCAGCGACTGGCGCATGACCATGGCGAGATCGGCGCCCGGCGACACGATGGCGAAGGAAAAGATCGCCATCAGCGAGGCGAGTTCGACCAGATAGGGATGCATCACACGAACAATCCGAGCATCATGAGGCCGATGCCGCCGAGCGACCCCAGCCAGACCAGCGAGCGAAGATAGGGAATGCCGGCCAGATAGAGCGGCAGATAGACGATGCGGCAGGTAAGCCACAGCCAGCCACCGATCAGCCCCCAGCCGGCGAGATCGCCATAGAAGGCAAGCGCCAGCAGAAGGCCGGCGACGGCCGGATAGGTTTCACGATAGTTCGACGAGGCCCGTTCCGCACGGCCGGCGAGCGGCGATTTTGGCTTCAGGCCCTCGTCGCGGGGGCCTGCATTCCATTGCGAGCCCAGCTCGCGGGTGGCGAGAAAGCCCTGCAGCATGATGTGGAGGACGAGCAGCACGACCGAGACAGCCAACAGCGCGACATACGGCGTGGCATGTGAAGCGATCGTGTCCATCCCGTCCTCCCTTGGCGTTGATCAGAGATCGAGAACGAGGCGTTCCGGATCTTCCAGGCTTTCCTTGACGCGCACCAGGAAGGTGACGGCTTCCTTGCCGTCGACGATGCGGTGATCGTAGGAGAGTGCAAGATACATCATCGGGCGGATGACGATCTGGCCGCCGACGACGACCGGACGATCCTGGATCTTGTGCATGCCGAGAATGCCCGACTGCGGGGCGTTCAGGATCGGCGAGGACATCAGCGAACCATAGACACCGCCATTGGTGATGGTGAAGGTGCCACCCTGCATGTCGGCCATGCCGAGCGAGCCGTCACGGGCTGCCTTGGCAAGACGGCCGAGTTCCTTCTCGACGCCGGCGATCGACAGCTGGTCGGCATCGCGGATGACCGGAACGACCAGGCCCTTGTCGGTGCCGACGGCCATGCCGACATGGCAATAGTTCTTGTAGATGATGTCGGTGCCGTCGATTTCGGCGTTGACCGCCGGCAGTTCCTTCAGGGCATGCGTGACAGCCTTCGTGAAGAAGCCCATGAAGCCGAGCTTCACGCCGTGCTTCTTCTCGAATACGTCCTTGTAGCGGTTGCGCAGGTCCATCACGGCCTTCATGTCAACCTCATTGTAGGTGGTCAGCATGGCAGCGGTGTTCTGGGCATCCTTCAGGCGCTTGGCAATCGTCTGACGCAGGCGCGTCATCTTCACGCGCTCTTCGCGCACGGCATCTTCCGTGGTGGACGGGGCGCGCGGAGCGGCCGGAACGGCAGGCGCCGCAGCAGCAACCGGACCCTTGGCGATGGCGGCGAGAACGTCGCCCTTCAGCACCTGGCCACGCTTGCCCGAACCGTCGACATCAGCCGTCGAGATGTTGTTGTCGGCGGCCAGCTTTGCGGCAGCCGGAGCGGCAGGCATGGCGGAAGCGGCAGCGGGTGCCGGGGCGGCGGCCGGAGCCGGAGCGGCAGGCGCCGGCGCTGCGGCCGGAGCAGGTGCCGCTGCCGGAGCGGAGGCGCCAGCGGAACCGGCAGCGCCTTCGGCGATCTGGCCGAGCAGCGCGCCGAGACCGACGGTCTCGCCCGCCTGGGCGACGATTTCCGTGAGAACACCGGCGGCAGGCGCCGGCACTTCGACGGTGACCTTGTCGGTTTCCAGTTCGACGATCGGCTCGTCAGCCTTGACCGTGTCGCCGACCTTCTTGAACCAGGTGCCGACGGTTGCCTCGCTGACGGATTCGCCGAGGGTGGGGACGCGAATTTCGGTGGCCATGATCTGTTTCCGTTTTCAATCCGATATCATGTTGCGCAGGGGAAGACGGGGCGGCTGAAATCAGCCGCCGAGCGCGTCTTCGAGGAAGGCTTCGAGCTGGGCGAGATGCTTCGACATCAGGCCGGTCGCCGGCGAGGCGGCAGCCGGGCGGCCCGTATAACGGACGCGCTGATATTTTGCATCGATATGGGCCAGCACCCATTCCAGGTACGGGTCGATGAAGGCCCAGGCCCCCATGTTCTTCGGCTCTTCCTGGCACCAGACCATTTCCGCATGACGGAAGCGGGAGAGTTCGTTGATCAGCGCCTTGGCCGGGAAGGGGTAGAGCTGTTCGATACGCAGCAGGTAGATGTCGTCGATGCCGCGCTTTTCGCGCTCTTCGAGGAGATCGTAGTAGACCTTGCCCGTGCACATCACGACGCGGCGGATCTTGGCGTCCTTCTGCAGCTTGATCGGACCGTCCTTGATCACTTCCGCATCGTCCCACAGCAGGCGGTGGAACGAGCTTTCGCCCGCCATTTCCGCCAGCGTCGAGGTTGCGCGCTTGTGGCGCAGCAGCGACTTCGGCGTCATCAGCACCAACGGCTTGCGGAAGTCGCGCTTCATCTGACGGCGCAGGATGTGGAAGTAGTTGGCCGGCGTCGTGCAGTTGGCAACCTGCATGTTGTCTTCGGCGCAGAGCTGGAGGAAGCGCTCCAGACGTGCCGAAGAGTGTTCCGGACCCTGACCTTCATAGCCATGCGGCAGAAGGCAGACGAGACCGGACATGCGCAGCCACTTGCGTTCGCCCGACGAGATGAACTGGTCGAACACCACCTGCGCACCGTTGGCGAAGTCGCCGAACTGGGCTTCCCACAGCGTCAGCGCATTCGGACGGGCCAGCGAATAGCCGTATTCAAAGCCGAGAACCGCCTCTTCCGACAGCATCGAGTTGATGACTTCGTAGCGGGCCTGGTTGGGGGCGAGGTTGGCGAGCGGAATGTAGCGCTCTTCGGTCTCCTGATCGTAAAGAACAGAATGACGCTGCGAGAAGGTGCCGCGCTCGCAATCCTGACCGGAGAGACGGATCTTGTGGCCTTCGGTGACCAGCGAACCGAAGGCAAGCGCCTCGGCCATGGCCCAGTCGATACCTTCGCCCGTCTCGATCATCTGCGCGCGGTTTTCCATGAAGCGCTTGATCGTGCGGTGCGCGTTGAAGCTGTCCGGAACGGTCGCGAGCTTGCGGCCGATCTCCTTCAGGTTCTTCATCGGCACAGCTGTCTTGCCGCGGCGCTGCTCGTCGGCATTGTCGGCCGAGCGCAGACCGGACCACTGGCCATCGAGCCAGTCGGCCTTGTTCGGCTTGTAGCTCTGGCCGGCTTCGAATTCCTGTTCCAGATGGGCGCGCCAGTCGGCCTTCATCTTCTGGAACTCGCCGTCGGTGATCAGCCCTTCCGAGATCAGGCGGTCGGCATAGAGTTCCGTCACCGTCTTGTGGGCGCGGATGACCTTGTACATCTTCGGCTGGGTGAACGCCGGCTCATCGCCTTCGTTATGGCCGAAGCGGCGGTAGCAGAACATGTCCACCACGACCGGCTTGTGGAACTTCATGCGGAATTCGGTGGCAATCTTGGCGGCATAGGTGACCGCTTCCGGATCGTCGCCGTTGACGTGGAAGATCGGCGCCTCGATCATCTTCGCGACATCCGACGGATAGGGCGAGGAGCGCGAATAGGCCGGATTGGTGGTGAAGCCGATCTGGTTGTTGATGATGACGTGCATCGTGCCGGCAACGCGGTGGCCGCGAAGACCGGAGAGACCGAGGATTTCAGCCACGACGCCCTGGCCGGCGAAGGCCGCATCGCCGTGGATCAGAAGCGGCAGAACCTTGGCGCGTTCCTTGAGCGGGATGACGTCGCCATCCCAGACCTTGGCCAGCATGTCCTGCTTGGCGCGGGCCTTGCCCATGACGACCGGGTTGACGATTTCCAGATGCGAGGGGTTGGCCGTCAGCGACAGGTGGACCTTGTTGCCGTCGAACTCGCGATCCGAGGAGGCGCCAAGGTGATACTTCACGTCACCGGAACCCTCGACTTCGTCGGGCTTGAAGGAGCCACCCTTGAACTCGTGGAAGACGGCGCGGTGCGGCTTGTGCATGACGTTGGTCAGAACGTTCAGGCGGCCGCGATGGGCCATGCCGAGAACGATCTCTTCCATGCCGTCCTGACCGCCGCGCTTGATGATCTGTTCCAGCGCCGGGATCAGCGATTCGCCGCCATCAAGGCCGAAACGCTTGGTGCCCTTGTACTTGACGTCGATGAACTGCTCGAAGCCCTCGGCCTCGACCAGCTTCTGCAGAATGGCCTTCTTGCCTTCGGCGGTGAAGGCAACGCCCTTGTCCGGCCCCTCGATGCGTTCCTGGATCCAGGCCTTTTCCTCGGGGTTGGAAATGTGCATGAACTCGACGCCGAGCGTGGAGCAATAGGTGCGCTCCAGGATCGCCAGCATTTCGCGAATGGTCGCGTATTCCAGGCCAAGCACGTTGTCGATGAAGATCTTGCGGTCGTAATCGGCCTCCGTGAAGCCGTAGGCCGTCGGCGACAGTTCGTTATAATCGTCCACCGGCGCAGCCAGACCCAGCGGGTCGAGCTTGGCATGCAGGTGGCCGCGCATGCGATAGGCACGGATCATCATGATGGCGCGCACGCTGTCGCGTGTCGCCTGCAGCACGGCGGCCGGATCAACCGGCTTGCCGGCAGCGGCAGCGGTTGCCTCGGCCTTGGCCTGGACCTTCTTCTCGATGGCCTTCTCGACCACCGGCCAATTGCCGTCGAGCGCCGAGACCAGCTCGCCATTGGCCGGGATCGGCCAGTTCTTGCGCTGCCAGGAGGCACCGGTCGCCGCCTTCTTCACGTCGTCCGGATTGTCGCCCAGCGCCTTGAAGAAGGACTGCCATTCGGGACCGACCGACGTCGGATCTTCCTCGTACCGAGCGTAGAGCTGCTCGATATAGGCCGCATTCGCGCCGTCGAGGAACGAGGTGATGAGAAACTGCTCGTTGGCTTCTTGCCGTGCCATGATCTTTATGCGGACCTGAACGCCCGCCTCCTGACGTAATTGGGGGCCGGATCTTGGAAAGCGCCGACCGTCGCTTGCATTCGTCGCCTGTCACGCCGGAAGGACGAGCCATTCCCAGTTGCGACAGAGGCAGGCGAACCTTTCCTGATTCGCCTGCCCGGAGCTTATCAGCTCGGTCTTATGTGGCGTCAGCCCTTGAGGACTTCAACCAGAGTCTTGCCAAGGCGCGCCGGGGACGGCGAAACCTTGATGCCAGCCGCTTCCATCGCCGCGATCTTGGATTCTGCGTCACCCTTGCCGCCGGAAACGACAGCACCGGCGTGGCCCATGGTGCGGCCCTTCGGAGCCGTACGACCTGCGATGAAACCGGCCATCGGCTTCTTGCGGCCCTTCTTGGCTTCATCGATCAGGAACTGTGCCGCATCTTCTTCCGCCGAGCCGCCGATTTCGCCGATCATGATGATCGAGGTCGTGGCTTCGTCGGCCAGGAACATTTCCAGCACGTCGATGAATTCGGTGCCCTTGACCGGGTCGCCGCCGATGCCGACAGCCGTCGTCTGGCCGAGACCTTCGTTGGAGGTCTGGAAGACAGCTTCGTAGGTCAGCGTGCCGGAGCGCGAAACGATACCGACGGAGCCCTTGCGGAAGATCGAGCCCGGCATGATGCCGATCTTGCATTCTTCCGGCGTCAGGATGCCCGGGCAGTTCGGGCCGAGCAGACGGGACTTCGACTTGTCGAGCTTTGCCTTCACGCGCACCATGTCCATGACCGGGATACCCTCGGTGATGCAGGTGATGAAGGGGATTTCAGCATCGATCGCTTCGATGATCGCGTCTGCAGCACCTGCCGGCGGAACGTAGATCACGGAGGCGTCAGCGCCCGTCTTTTCCTTGGCTTCAGCAACCGAAGTGAAGATCGGCAGGGTTTCGCCCTTGGAGCCGGTCCAGGTTTCGCCGCCCTTCTTCGGGTGGATGCCGCCGACCATCTGCGTGCCGTAATAGGCGAGCGCCTGCTCGGTGTGGAAGGTGCCGGTCTTGCCGGTCAGGCCCTGAACGAGGACCTTGGTGTTCTTGTTAACAAGAATGGACATTGTCGTTCCGGTCCTTCAATTAGCCGTTGATCGCGGCGACGATCTTCTTGGCCGCGTCGTCGAGGTCGTCGGCAGCCGTGATGGCAAGGCCCGATTCGTTCAGGATCTTCTTGCCAAGCTCGACATTGGTGCCTTCCAGACGCACGACCAGCGGAACCTTGAGGCCGACTTCCTTCACGGCGGCGATCACGCCTTCCGCGATGACGTCGCACTTCATGATGCCGCCGAAGATGTTGACGAGGATGCCCTCGACCTTCGGGTCAGCCGTGATGATCTTGAAGGCAGCCGCCACCTTCTCCTTGCCGGCGCCGCCGCCGACGTCGCAGAAGTTTGCCGGCTCCTTGCCGTAGAGCTTGATGATGTCCATCGTCGCCATGGCAAGGCCTGCGCCGTTGACCATGCAGCCGATATTGCCGTCGAGCGCCACGTAGGCGAGATCCCACTTGGAGGCCTCGATTTCCTTGGTGTCTTCCTCGGTCTCGTCGCGCAGCGCCCTGACATCGTCGTGGCGGAACAGCGCGTTGCCGTCGAAGGATACCTTCGCATCGAGAACACGCAGGTGACCGTTGGTCATGACGATCAGCGGATTGATCTCGAGAAGCGACATGTCCTTCTCATTGAAGGCAGCGTAGAGCGCCGGGAAGAGCGACTTGGCGTCTTCGGCAGCAGCACCGTCGAGGGCGAGCGCCGCAACGATCTTGGCCACGTCATCGGCGGTCACGCCGGCTTCCGGGTCGATGGCGATGGTGTGGATCTTTTCCGGCGTGTCATGGGCAACGGCTTCGATGTCCATGCCGCCTTCGGTGGACACAACGAAGGCCACGCGACCAACCGAACGATCCACCAGCAGCGAGCAGTAGAGTTCGCGGGCAATGTCGGCGCCGTCTTCGATGTAGAGGCGGTTGACCTGCTTGCCGGCTTCACCGGTCTGGGCCGTCACCAGCGTGTTGCCGAGCATGTCCTTGGCGTGCGCCACGACTTCCTCGATCGACTTCGCCAGGCGAACGCCACCCTTGGCGTCCGGGCCGAGTTCCTTGAACTTGCCCTTGCCGCGACCGCCGGCATGGATCTGGCTCTTGACCACGTAGAGCGGGCCCGGAAGCTGCTTGGCAGCAGCTTCGGCCTCATCGACGGAAAGGATCGCCACGCCTTCAGCGACCGGCGCGCCATAGCCCTTCAGGAGAGCCTTGGCCTGGTATTCATGAATGTTCATCGTCTGGTCCTTGGGTTCTGGGCCGCTTGGCGATTACTTGAGAACCGGCGCGATTGTGACGCAGGCTTCGCAGAGGCCGGCAACGGCGCCGACGGACTTCTGGAAGGCAGCCTTCTCATCGCCGTTGAGATCGATCTCGATGACGCGCTCGACGCCACCCGCACCAATGATGGTGGGCACGCCGACATACATGTCGTTGACGCCGTACTGGCCGGTCAGATGGGCGGCGCAGGGCAGCACGCGCTTCTTGTCCTTGAGGTAAGATTCAGCCATCTCGATGGCGGAAGCAGCCGGCGCGTAGTAAGCCGAGCCGGTCTTCAGCAGGCCGACGATTTCGGCGCCGCCGTCACGGGTGCGCTGGATGATCTGCTCCAGACGCTCTTCCGTGATCCAGCCCATCTTGACCAGATCGGTCAGCGGAATGCCGCCGATCGTGGAGTAGCGGGCGAGCGGTACCATGGTGTCGCCGTGACCGCCGAGAACGAAGGCCGTGACATCCTGAACCGAAACATTGAATTCTTCCGAGAGGAACAGGCGGAAGCGTGCGGAGTCGAGAACGCCGGCCATGCCGACGACCATGTTCTTCGGCAGGCCGGAGAACTTTTGCAGCGCCCAGACCATGGCATCGAGCGGGTTGGTGATGCAGATCACAAAGGCGTTCGGCGCATACTTGGCGATGCCGGCACCGACCTGTTCCATGACCTTGAGGTTGATGCCCAGCAGGTCATCGCGGCTCATGCCCGGCTTGCGGGCAACGCCAGCGGTGACGATGCAGACATCCGCACCTTCGATGGCTGCGTAATCGCTGGCACCGGAAAGCTTGGCGTTGAAGCCTTCCACCGGACCGGACTGCGCAATATCGAGGCCCTTGCCCTGCGGAATGCCGTCGGCGATGTCGAACAGGACGATGTCGCCCAGTTCCTTCAGGCTGGCCAGATGAGCCAGCGTGCCGCCGATCATGCCGGAACCAATAAGTGCAATCTTCTTGCGAGCCATCGAAATGCTTCCTCTGTTTGGAATGCACGGCCGGCATGCGATCTGTCGACCGGTTTCGGCCACTCGCATAGCCCTTGCGCCGGAAAATGGCAACCGATTATTTTGAGACCAGCATTTTCAAACGGTTAGATATAAAAACTCTTACGTAAACGTAAGATTTTTTATCAAGAAAACGTTAAATCCCGCGTCGTTTTTCGTGATGCAGGCTCAGGTAGTCGGGGCTGCGCATCTCGAACAGACGCGAGATCGTCCGGTCGAATTCGAAGCCTTCGGTACCACGCCTTTCTGTCAGCAGTGCGTCAGGCGTGGCGGCCGCGGTGACGAACAGGCGCACCGTCTTGTCGTAGAGTGCATCGACGAGGTTGATGAAGCGTTTCGTCTGATTCCGTTTTTCGGGACCGAGCAGTGGCACGCCCTCCACGAAGACAACATCGTAGCGAGCGGCGATTTCGAGATAGTCGGCAGCCGAAAGCGGGGCTTCGCACAGATCGGCGAAGCTGAAACGCGCAGCACGGCCGGCGGCCCGTGGCACCCGGATCACCCGACCCTTTCGCGGAATTTCTGCCGGCGCCGCCTTGGCCCCATCCGTCACCTGATGCCAGGCGGCCTCCATGGCAACCGATGTCTCACCGGAAAGCGGCGTCAGATAGACCGGCAGGCTTGCCAGCTTCTCCATGCGATAATCCGTCGGAGAATCGAGCGTGGTCACCTCGACATAGCGTTTCAGAAGATCGAGGAAGGGCAGGAACAGGCTGCGGTTCAAACCTTCACGATAGAGATCGTCCGGCGCCACGTTGGAGGTGGCGACCAGCACGCAGCCGAGCGAAAACAGCTCGGTGAACAGCCGGCCGAGGATCATCGCATCGGCAATGTCGGTGACGGAAAACTCGTCGAAGCAGAGCAGCTCTGCCTCGGCAAACAGGTCGGCTGCAACCGGCGGCACGGGATCCGCCTGCTTCGTCTCTCCAGCCTTTAGCTTCTGGCGGTGAGCGTGGATGCGGGCATGCACATCGGCCATGAATTCGTGAAAATGGCAACGGCGCTTCTTCGCAACCGGCGCCTTGGCAAAGAACATGTCCATCAGCATGGTCTTGCCGCGACCGACGGAGCCATAGACGTAGAGGCCGCGAATGCCGGCCTCGCGACGCTTGCTCTGCTTGGCAAACAGCCAGCCAAGAACGCTGCTCTTCTTCGCGGGCCGCTGTTCGCGCAGCGCTGATAGCACCCGGTCGAGGCGGGTCGCCACATCGAGCTGCGCCTTGTCGAGCGTGAGCGTGCCGGCGGCGACCATGGCTTTCAGCTCGTCGCCGACGCTGTGGTTGAAATCGGGAAGGGATTGCATGGAAGGCGCCTCTTGCGGCGGAAAGGCAGCGCCCTTCCGCCCGATGGCTTAGCGGGAGAGGCTGACCGGCTGTCCCGACTGGGTCGTGCCGTCGTAACGGGTGTCGGCGCTCTTGTAGACACGGGCGATCACGTCGCCGGCACGGCTCTTGAAGAGAACGGTCTTTCCGCTGACTTCCCAGGAGCCCATGGTCGTCAGTTCGCCAACGCAGCCGCGCGTGCCGCCACGCGAGCCGCTGCCGAGATTGGTGAGCGTCAGGAACATGTCGCAGGTGGCACCGGCACTGGACACGCGCCAATTGCCCACCATGGTTTCCTTGGTCACATCGAGCGCGGTGGCCGGCGGTGCGGCGCCGGCAGCAGCACCGCCCGGCGGCAGAGAGGCAACCGCTGTGTTGCCGGTGGGAGCAGCCGGGAACTGCGAGGGATCTCCGGCGCCTGCCGGCGCATCAAGCGAGCCGGACTGGACAGAGGGAACGGGCTGCGCCTGCAGCGGCGCCGGCCCGGGCAGGTTGCTGTAGGGACTGTAAGACGTACGCTGGCAGCCGGCCAAGGCAAGAGCAACCGCTACGCCGGTCACCACATATCTGAACTGCATCACAAAGCTCCCATGCAACACGCGCCGAACCCAGGCGCGACGGACGGCTGAATTATCGCCAAGAGGTATGTCAAATCAAGCCGCGAAAGCCTCGCAATGCTGCCGATGCGCCCGATGCCCCCGCAGATGGAACACATCTGCGCGAGGTCAAGGGCGGACAAGGCCTGCGTCAGACGCGGCGCTCGACCATCATCTTCTTGATTTCGGCAATCGCCTTGGCGGGGTTGAGGCCCTTCGGACAGGTCTGGGCGCAGTTCATGATCGTGTGGCAGCGATAGAGGCGGAAGGGATCTTCCAGATTGTCCAGACGCTCGCCCTTGGCCTCGTCACGGCTGTCGATCAGCCAGCGATAGGCCTGCAGCAGAACGGCAGGACCGAGGTAACGATCACCGTTCCACCAGTAGGACGGACAGGAGGTCGAGCAGCAGGCGCACAGGATGCACTCATAGAGGCCGTCGAGCTTCAGGCGGTCCTCATGGCTCTGCTTCCATTCCTTGGCCGGCGTCGGCGATACCGTCTTCAGCCAGGGCTCGATCGAGCGATGCTGGGCGTAGAAATTGGTCAGATCCGGCACGAGGTCCTTCACCACCGGCATGTGCGGCAGCGGATAGATCTTCACCGTGCCCGTCACATCGTCCATGCCCTTGGTGCAGGCGAGCGTGTTGGCGCCGTCGATGTTCATGGCACACGAGCCGCAGATGCCTTCGCGGCAGGAACGGCGCAGCGTCAGCGTCGGGTCGATCTTGTTCTTGATGTAGAGCAGACCGTCCAGCACCATCGGACCGCAATCATCGACGTCGATGAAATAGGTGTCGATGCGCGGGTTCTGGCCATCGTCCGGATTCCAGCGATAAACGCGGAATTCACGCACGTTCTTGGCGCCTGCCGGCTTCGGCCAGGTCTTGCCTTCGGACATCTGGGAGTTTTTCGGGAGAGCAAGTTCAACCATTGCTGGACCTTCGATCCTCGGCGATCACCGCCGTTCTGTTTCCTAGGTTATAGTCATCCGGCACCCACGGCGCCATGGTTGCAGTCAAAAGTCGTACCGGCCGTCCCTCGCAGGCCCTCCAGTAGAGGGAGAGCCGCTCCGAAAGCCGCGTCAGCGCCGTCGTCAGACCGCGCAGCACGGGTTTGCGGGCGCCGGCCTTCTTGGCCTTCACGCTGGTCGCAATCACGCTCGTCGCGCCCGACTGCATGGCGACGAAGGGCGCCACATCCGCGACCTTCAACCCATGCCACGACGGCGCCCAGAGGAAGTCGTCGGTCGGAATGAGCGCCTTGCCGATCCGCTCGAGCAGCCGCTCGGCCGCCGCGCGGGTGATCAGATAGGCCGCAGCACCCGAGACCGGCCGCAGCGAGCGCACCAGGCGATGATCGCCGAGCCGCGCCAGATCGATGACCTTGCGGCCGCCCGGACGGTAAATGCCTTCCAGCTTCACCACATCGGCATCGAAGCCGTCGCTCAGAAGCCGGCTGACGACCGGCACGAAGCCGGCGAGCGGAACCGCATCATCCTCCAGCACGATCGCGTGACGGAAATCCGAGGCGAGGAACTGCCGCCAGGCCATCACATGGCCGCAGAGGCACGCCTCTTCCGTCAACATGAACTGCCGGTTGCGGTGTGCGTTCCATCCGACTGCGTCTGGCGGATAGGACAGCACAGTTCCGCGCACCGACAGGACCCGATCCGCATCGCTGCGGGCATCCAGCGCCCGCACCCGCTGAACCGGCCAGGGCATACCGCCAAAGCCGCGCTCGATCTCGGCCCACCGGTCCGGCGAGCGGTCGAGATTGATTGCAAACAGCCCGAGAGGCCTCCCGCCGGGAGCGATCGTCTTCGCATCGATCGGAGAGGCCGCCAGGTTCATCGTCAGTACACGCGCGCCTTCGGTTCGATCTTGACCGGGTCGATACCGTCAGCGATCAGATCAGTGTGGACGGGACGATAGTCCAGCTTCACTTCGCCGTTCTCGCCAACCCAGGCCAGCGAGTGCTTTCGCCAGTTGACATCGTCACGGCCGCCGAACGGACCTTCCGTGTAATCCTCGCGCGCATGGCTGCCGCGGCTCTCCTTGCGAGCCTCGGCGCTGTAGACCGTGGTGATGGCGTTGGCCATCAGGTTCTGCAGTTCCAGCGTTTCGACCAGATCGGAATTCCAGATCATCGAGCGGTCGGTGACCTTGATGTCCTTCATCTCGCCCCAGATCGCCGAGAGACGCTGGCAGCCGCTTTCCAGCGATTCCTGCGTGCGGAATACGGCGGCGTCTTCCTGCATGGCGCGCTGCATCTTGTCGCGCAGCACCGCCGTCGGCGTACCGCCGGAGGCATGGCGCAGACCGTCGAAGCGATCCATGATCTTGTCGCAGGCGGCCGTATTGAGCGCCGGAACCGGCGAGGCGCGGTCGATGACCTGGCCGGCGCGGATGGCAGCGGCGCGGCCGAAGACCACGAGGTCGATCAGCGAATTGGAGCCGAGTCGGTTGGCGCCGTGCACCGAAGCGCAGCCCGCTTCCCCGACGGCCATCAGGCCGGGGATCAGACGTTCGGGATTGGCGCTGTCGGCGTTCAGCACTTCGCCCCAGTAATTGGTCGGAATGCCGCCCATGTTGTAGTGCACGGTCGGCAGGACCGGGATCGGCTCGCGGGTCACATCCACGCCCGCAAAGATCTTGGCGCTTTCGGAAATGCCCGGCAGGCGCTCATGCAGCACGGCCGGATCGAGATGGTCGAGATGCAGGAAGATGTGATCCTTGTTCTTGCCGACGCCGCGACCTTCGCGGATTTCCAGCGTCATGCAGCGCGAGACGACGTCACGCGATGCAAGGTCCTTCGCCGACGGCGCATAGCGCTCCATGAAGCGCTCGCCTTCGGAATTGACGAGGTAGCCGCCTTCGCCGCGCGCACCTTCGGTGATCAGGCAGCCCGAACCGTAGATGCCGGTCGGATGGAACTGCACGAATTCCATGTCCTGCAGCGGAAGGCCGGCGCGCGCCACCATGCCGCCGCCGTCGCCGGTGCAGGTATGGGCGGAGGTTGCCGAGAAATAGGCGCGGCCGTAACCGCCCGTCGCCAGCACCACCATCTTGGCGGCAAAGCGATGGATGGTGCCGTCATCAAGGTTCCAGGCGACGACACCGGTGCAGCGGCCGTCATCGGACATGATGAGGTCGATCGCGAAATACTCGATGAAGAATTCCGCATTGTTCTTCAGCGACTGGCCATAAAGCGTGTGCAGGATGGCATGGCCGGTGCGGTCGGCGGCGGCGCAGGTGCGCTGCACCGGCGGGCCGGCGCCAAAATTCTGCATGTGGCCGCCGAACGGACGCTGGTAGATCTTGCCTTCCTCGTTGCGCGAGAAAGGCACGCCGTAATGTTCCAGCTCATAGACCGCCTTCGGCGCTTCCATGACCATGTACTGCATGGCGTCCACGTCGCCCAGCCAGTCGGAGCCCTTCACGGTATCGTAAAGGTGCCACTGCCAGCTGTCCGGCGTCATGTTCTGCAGCGAGGCCGCGATGCCGCCCTGGGCCGCGACCGTGTGGGAACGGGTGGGGAAAACCTTGGTGATGCAGGCCGTCTTGAAGCCCTGCTCGGCCATGCCGAGCGTCGCGCGAAGGCCCGCGCCGCCGGCCCCTACGACGATGACGTCATAGGAATGGTCGACATAGGTGTAGGCCTTGCCGGTCTGCGCAATGGGGGTGATCGATGCCATGGAGGGTTATCCTGCGAATGCGATCTTCAGGGCGGCGAACAGACAGAGGCCGCCGATGAGAAGCGAAAAGAAGGAATTGAGCATGAGAAGCACGAGCTTCGTCACTTCGGTATGGATGTAATCCTGGATGATCTCTTCCATGCCGAGCTTCATGTGCACGATGCTGGCGATGATCGTGAGCGCATTGATGGTGGCGACGAAAGGATTGGAAAGCGCCGAGACGACCTCGGCATAGGGCTTGCCCGCATGCACGATGAGGAAGACCACGTAGAACAGCAGCAGCGGCACAAGCGCGATCGAGGTCGTACGGACCTTCCAGAAATGCTCCGTGCCACTCTTGGCCGAACCGAGACCCCGAACCTTGCCGAGGGGAGTACGCATGTCCATGGTTCTTCTCCTTAGCGAACGATCAGCACCACCGCCCAGACAAGGACGGTCAGCGCTACGGATGCGACCACGCTGGCCTTGGCAAGCTTCGTGGAGAAATGCTTCTCGAAGCCGTAGCCGAGGTCCCACATGATGTGGCGCAGACCGCCCAGCATGTGGTGCAGGATCGCCCAGGTGTACCCAAACAGGATGACCTGTCCTACGAAGGAGCCGAAGAACCAGTTCACTGCATTGAAGGCCTGCTCACCCGAGGCAGCGGCAATCAGCCACGCAGCCACCAGCACGGTGCCGAAATAAAGTGCGCCACCGGTGATGCGGTGCACGATCGACATGGCCATGGTGGGGGTGAAACGGTAGATTTGAAGGTGCGGCGACAGCGGCCGATTTTTTGTCATATTCGCCATCATATCCTCGCGGCGTTCGGTGCGCATTCACGCGGGAGCGCGTCCGGCAATGCACCATGCCGTAAAGATGTGCATTGCATCATCGGGTGGTTTAATCGCCGGACGACAAGACCACAAGCCGATTCCAGAAGGATTTTAAATTTAATCGATTGGGGTCGGCCGGGCCCGGGACGTCCGTATGCGTCATGCATCGGATCTACGTTAGCATATGAAAATAGATCAGTTTTTCACGATCTTAGGCGCCATTGGACACAGTTTGTGTTAAGGCTTGCTTAAATGAACAGGACAGGACGAGGCCATGATGGCGCTCCGCATCATTCCCGTCAGGATGACGGCTCTTCTTCTTGCAATCGGTATAACGGCCACGGGCACGGCTGCCAGAAGTGATCAGGCGGCATGGTCGCCGTCGGATCATCCGACGGGACTGCATGCGAAAACGGCAAAAAGCCGGCAGATCGCGGGCAGCAGACTGCCATCGGTCGTTCCGGGCCTTGGCACCTTTGCCGGCAGCCTGTTGGCCATGCGCATCCGTGGCAACGGTCTCTATCTGCTGCGGGAGGCAGGCGCGGTCTCCGCGCGCCCGGCGCCTGCAAACCCGCCATCTGCCCGCATCATTGAGATCTCGAGCGACACCGGCCGCGACGCGTTCCTGCCAAAGGCGGCATGCACCATCGAAGCCGGCGTGTGCGTGATTCGCGGCGGTCGCTGAGCGTTCGACGGATCGAGACTGCCCGTGGTTCCAAGGCCCCGTGGTTCTCAGGCAAAGCGCCAGACCGTGGTTTTCTTGATTTCGCTGTCTTCCAGCGCACGGGTGACAGGCACCTGATAGGTGGCGAGCGCGACAAGCCTGTCCTTCGGCAGATAGGCACGGCCGGGATCGCCGACGATGACGGTGCGGCCCGCCTCGGCAAGGCCGGCAAACCACGGCACGAGCCGGTCGGCAAAGGCGCGGTCGTAGAAGACGTCGCCGGCCAGCACGACATCCGCCTCGACGGCGTGGTCGACCAGATCCGCGCCGAAGAAGGTGATGTCGACACCGTTGGCCGCGGCATTCAAGGCAACGGCGCTTTGCGTCCACGGATCGATGTCGGCGGCAGTAGCGCAGGCAGCGCCGGCCCGCATCGCAGCAATCGCCACGAGGCCCGAGCCGGTGGCGAAATCCAGGACATGGCGCCCGCGCACCACATCCGGGTGATCGAGGAGATAGCGGGCCAGCCCCTGCCCGCCCGCCCAGGCAAAGGCCCAGAACGGCGGCGGAAGACCGATCGCCTCCAGATCCTCTTCCGTCTTCAGCCAGAGATCATGTGCCTCGTCGGCCAGATAGAGGCTGATTTCCGGCACATGCGGCGGCGCCATGAGGTACGTGTTGGCGAGGATGAAGGCGCGGGGTTCGGTTTTCAGCGCGGCCCCCGTCAATCCGGCGAGCGCGGCGGGTTCTCAAGCCCGCCCATGCGGCAGATCTCGAAATACTCTTCCTCCGTCACCGGCTGTACGGAGAGCCGCATGGAGGTGACGAGCGACATCTTTTCGAGCTTCGGGTTCGCCTTCACATCCTTCAGCGAAACGGGCTTCGGCATGTCACAGACAGCGCGGATATCCACGCAGTCCCAGCGCAGGTCACCTTCTGCCGTCGAATCCGGATGCGAAAGCGCGCAGACCTCGGTGATGCCGACGATCTCCAGCCCCTCGTTGGAGTGGTAGAAGAAGCCCTTGTCGCCGATCTTCATGGCCCGCATGTTATTGCGCGCCAGATAGTTGCGGACACCCGTCCATTCCTCCCCGGTCTCGCCCTTGGCCTTCTGCATTGCCCAGGACCACTTGAAGGGTTCCGACTTGTAGAGCCAGTAGGATGCCATTTCAGCCTCACGCGCCCGGCTTGTTGAAGACCCAGTTGAAGGGCTTGACCTCGACGGAGGCAAACAGGCCGGCCTTGGCGTAAGGGTCGGCCTCGGCCAGCGCGCGGGCTTCCTCGATCGTGTCGGTCTCGACGATCACGAGGCTGCCATTCGGCTTGCCTTCGCTATCGAGAAAGGGGCCGGCCATTTTCAGGATGCCCTTGTCGTTCAGCGCATTCAGGTGGTCGAGATGGGCCGGGCGGGTTTCCATGCGCACATGCAGGTGATCCGGCTTGTCGGCGCAGACGAAGGCAAAGATGGCCATGGGTCGTGTCTCCTTGGACTATTCCGTGGTGATGGGGCGGGTCATCAGCTGTTCCATCGCGGTCGCGACGTCAAGCCGGCCCTCGATGATGGCGGCGACGGCCGCCGTGATCGGCAGGTCCACCTGATGGCTCTGGCCAAGGCTTGCGGCAATGGCCGCCGTGAAGGCGCCTTCGACCAGCAGCCCACCCAGCGCATCGGCAGGCTCCCCCTGTCCGAGCCCGATACCGAAGCGCAGGTTGCGCGACTGATGGCTGGTTGCCGTCAACACCAGGTCGCCGAGGCCGGAGAGGCCGCGCACGGTTTCCGCCTGGCCGCCCATCGCAGACACCAGCCGCGACATTTCGGCCAGTCCACGCGAAATCAGCGCGGCGCGGGCGGAATCGCCAAGGCCGGCGCCTTCCACAATGCCGCAGGCAATCGCCAGCACGTTCTTCAAGGCGCCGCCGAGCTGGACGCCGATGCGATCCGTTGCGGCATAAAGCCGGAAGGTTCGACCGGACACCGCATGCGCGAGGCGCTCGGCCACCGCCGGATCGCCGGCAGCAATCGCCATCGCGGTCGGCAGGCCACGGGCGATATCGGCCGCAAAGCCGGGGCCGGACAGCACCGAAACCGGATGGCGCGGGAGCGCCTGCTCCAGAACGTCGGTCAGCAGACGGCCGGTGGAACGCTCGATGCCCTTGGCGCAGGTCACCACCAGTGCATCAGCATGCAGATAGGGGCCGTAATGGCGGGCCGCATCGCCCTGCGCCTGCGAGGGCATGGCAAACAGCACGATGCTTGCATCGTCAAGCGCATCCGGCTCGGTGGAAAAATCCAGAGCATCGGGCAGCGGAACGCCGGGCAGCGCCGCTTCATGCATCCGGTCATTGCGCAGATCCGACATCAGGGCCGGATCGCGGCCGAGCAGCGTGACGCCAGCCTTGCCCTCCAGCGCAATCACGGTGGCGAGCGCCGCGCCGAAGGCGCCGGCGCCGATCACCACGATCTTTTCGCGTTGGCCGTCCTGTGGTGCGCTCATGCCTTGGCTCCCCGTTTGCCGGATCCGATCCGCGCGGCCGCCTCTGCATCGAGCGGCCAGCGCGAGCGCGGCGCAACCGCCATCGGATCGTCTGGCAGGCCGGCGGCCATGCGCTCCAGCCCCGCCCAGGCGATCATCGCCGCATTGTCGGTGCAGAGCCGGATCGGCGGCGCGATGAAGGAAAAGCCGTGCGAGACGCAAAGCTCCTGCAGCGTGGCGCGCAGAACCAGGTTGGCGGCGACACCGCCGGCAACGACCAGCGCAGGCTTGTTTTCCTCGGGATAGCGCTCACGGAACCGGGCAAGACCGCGGCCGATGCGATCCTTCAGCGTGCGCGAAATGGCGCGCTGGAAGGAGGCGCAGATATCGGCAATATCCTGCTCCGTCAGCGGCTGGATGGCGGTTGCCGCCTGCCGCACGGCCGTCTTCAGGCCGGAGAAGGAGAAATCGAGGCGCGCCTCGCCGACCAGCGGACGCGGCAGATCAAAACGTTCGGGATCACCGGAGCGCGCCGCCTTCTCCACCGCCGGACCGCCGGGATAGGGCAGACCGAGCAGCTTGGCGGTCTTGTCGAAGGCCTCGCCGAGTGCATCATCGATGGTGGTGCCCCAGCGCTCGTAATCGCCCACGCCCTTGATCAGGACCAGTTGCGTGTGGCCGCCGGAGACGAGCAGCATCAGATAGGGAAAGGCAAGGCCATCGGTCAGCCGCGCCGTCAGCGCATGGCCTTCCAGATGGTTGACGGCATAGAGCGGCTTGCCAGCCGCCATGGCGATCGCCTTGCCGGTCATCAGGCCGACCAGCAGGCCGCCGATCAGGCCGGGACCGGCGGTCGCCGCCACGGCATCGATCTCCTGCAGGGAAACGCCGGCGCGGGTGAGCGCCTCGGTGACGAGGCCGTCCAGCGCCTCCACATGGGCGCGCGCGGCGATTTCCGGCACCACGCCGCCAAAGGCGCTGTGTTCCTCGAGCTGCGACAAAACGACGTCGGAGACGATTTCGCCACGGCCGTCCGCATGCCGCAAAACCACGGCCGCCGCGGTTTCGTCGCAGCTGGTTTCAATGCCAAGGATGCGCAGGGAAGAGGTCATGAAGCGTCAGGTTGAATTGCGATGCCCGCCAAAGCCGGTTACGAAGCTGACGGGTAACAATGGATGACGACAGATGCAAACAAAACCTTTCCGGATCGGCACGCGCGGCAGCCCGCTGGCACTGGCCCAGGCTTCTGAAACACGCGCCCGTCTGATGGCGGCGCATCAGCTTCAGGAAGAGATGTTCGAGATCGTGGTGCTCTCCACCAAGGGCGACCGCATCACAGACCGCGCGCTTTCGGAAGTGGGTGGCAAGGGTTTGTTCACGGAGGAACTGGAAGCCAAGCTTCTGACCGGCGAACTGGATTTTGCCGTGCATTCCTCCAAGGACATGCCGACCATGTTACCGGACGGGCTGGAGCTTTCGGCCTTCCTGCCGCGCGAGGATTTTCGCGATGCCTTCATCGGCCGCACCGCGCCGACGCTGTCCGCACTGCCGGATGGCGCGGTGGTGGGCTCCTCCTCGCTGCGTCGCCAGGCGCTGATCCGCCGCCGCCGGCCGGACATTTCCGTCATCACCTTTCGCGGGCTGGTGGAAACGCGGTTGCGCAAGCTGGAAGAAGGCCAGGTGGATGCGACGCTTCTGGCACTTGCCGGGCTGAACCGTCTCTCCATGACCGATGTCGTGACCGAACTGATGGATCCGGAAGAGTTTCCGCCGGCACCGGCGCAAGGGGCGATCTGCGTCGAAAGCCGGATCGGCGACCGCAGGGTGCTCGACCTGCTGGAAGCGATCAACGACCGGCCGACATTCGACGCGGTCAGCTGCGAGCGCGCCTTTCTGTCGGCGCTGGACGGAAGCTGTCGCACGCCGATCGCGGGCTATGCGGTCTGCGACGGCGATCACCTGACATTCTCCGGCCTGATCCTGACCCCGGACGGGCGCCAGGAACATGCAGTGCAGCTGGACGGCAGGCGCCGCGATGCGGTGGCTCTCGGCCACAAGGCCGGCACCACCGTGCGCATGGCCGCCGGCCCCGCCTTCTTCTCCGACTGGAGCTGACGGACCATGCGGGTGATCGTGACCCGGCCTTCGGCAAGTGCCGGACGCACGGCGGAAAAGCTCCGCCGTCTCGGGCACGAGCCAATCCTGCTGCCGGTCACGGAGCCGGTACATCACTCGCAGGCGATTGCCGCAGCGCTCACCACCCCGCATAGCAGCCTTGCGATCACCAGCGCCGAGGCGGTGCGGGCACTGATCGGCCTCGACCTGACCGCACATTACGACACACCGGTGTTTGCGGTCGGCGCGGCGACCGCCGAGGCGGCGCGGCAGGCCGGCTTCCACCATGTCGAGGCCGGAACCGGCACGGGCGAGGCGCTGGCAAGGCTGATCATTGACCGACAGGTGGGGAACCTTCTCTATCTGGCGGGCGATCCGCGCTCTCCCGCCTTCGAGGCCGGGCTTGCCCGGGCCGGCATCAAGGTGTCCACCGTCGTCGCCTATGCGATGCGGGAGGTGGCATGGGGTGCCGAGACTGTGGCGGCGCTCTCGCCGCTGCCCGAGGCCCTGCTTCTCTATTCGAAGGAAGCGGCCCGGCATGTCTTTCGCCGGCTAACACCCTGGCTGAACGAAAAGCGGGATCATGCTTTCCATGTTCTGTGCCTCAGCCCGCAGGTGGCCGAGGCCGTCCCGCAAAAAGACATGATCGAACTGCATGTCGCGGACCAGCCGGACGAGGACCAGCTTCTCCTTCTTCTTTCGTCGTGCGGGGGAACCAAAATCCGCTGAGCCTCTTTCCATCCGCCGTCCGGCTGACTAGGTTCGAACAAGACAGTCCAGAATGAGGTTGCCATGGTTTCCGACAAGCCGCCCCGCCGCTCCCGTTCGGGAAAGACACCGGTCACGATCGATCTGGCGGCCGAGGAGACAAAAGCTGCGGAACCGCCTGCTGTCGCCGAACCGGTGCGCAGCACCGATACGGATGCGGTGATCGAGACTGCGACCCCGGAAGACGCGCCAGCCCAGAGCACGCCCGCCGATGGACCTGCGGCCGCTCCTGATACCGCAGTCCTCCCCCCCTCCACAGATCATGGCGAGACGGCGACGAACGCCCCGGAGAACGACGATCGCGCCGCAGCGCCGGTGTCGCCGGCCGCAACGAGCAGTTCCGCACTCTGGACCACGTCCGCAAAGTCTGCGGAACCGCCGAACGAGACGGCCGCCGAGACGGCCGCACGTCCCTTCCCTGATCCTGCCGACGAACCACAGGCGCCGGACAGTACCCGGCCAGCCCCGAAGACCGTCGATCCGCTGACATCGCCCGCAAAGCCGGAAGCGGTCGCCGGCAACACGGTGGACGCCGATGCGCGACGGGAGATCCCGGCCGCCGCCGCCCCCGTTGTCACGCCGCCGGCCGCAGGGCCGAAAACCTCCGCCATGATCGCCTCGGGCATTCTCGGCGGCATCGTCGCGCTCGCGCTGGCCGGCAGCATGCAATATGCCGGTTATCTGCCAGGGCTCGATCCGCAGCAGCGCGGCGGCGCAAGTTCGGCGGCGCTGGAGGATCTGCGCCGCGAGGTCGCTTCCTTGCGCAGCGGCGGCTCCGGCGGACAGGACCTGACCGCCCGTGTCGCGGCGTTGGAAAAATCCTCCGGCAATACCGGGGCATCCGGCCAGATGACGGCTGCCTTGCAGCAGATGAAGAGCGATATCGACGGCCTGAAATCCGCGCTGCAGGCGCAGGGTGCCAGCGACGCGGAGCTGAACCGGCAGATGGATACCCTGGCGGCCAAGGTGAACCAGCCGGGTCGCGAACAGGCGGTCGCCCGCGCCCTCGCGGCCGCGGCGCTGAAGGCCGCCACGGAGCGCGGCGGCTCCTTCGAGGCGGAACTGGCGACCTATGCCGGCGTTGCCAAGGGCGACCCGGCGATCGAAGGCCTGCGTCCCTATGCCAGCAATGGCGTGCCGACCCGAACGGAGCTTTCTCGGCGCCTGCCGGCCGCCGCCAACGCCATTCTGGACGCCGCGCATCAGCCGGTGGAAGGCCAGTCGATCACCGAGCGGCTTCTCGCAAGCGCCATGCGCGTGGTGCGCGTGCGCCCCGTCGGCGAGGTGGAGGGCGAGACGGCGGAAGCGATCGTCGCCCGCATGGAGGAGCGCGTGAAGAACGGCGATCTGAAGGCCGCGTCTGCCGAATGGAGCAAGCTGCCGGAGACATCCCGCCAGGCATCCGCTCCCTTCAAGCAGGCGCTCGACGCGCGCATTGCCGTCGATGACCTGATGAACGGCACGCTGACGCGCGCCATGGCCAGCGCCGGCGCCAACGGCTGAGGAGAGCCCCGATGATCCGTCTTTTCCTGTTTGCCGTCGCAACGCTCGCTCTCGGCTGGGGCTTTTCCTGGCTTGCCGACCGGCCGGGCCTGATCACCATCACCTGGCAGAGCATGGAGATCGAAACCAGCCTGATGGTAGCGGCCACCGTTATCGTCGCGCTGGTGTTTGCCGTGATGTTCGTCTGGTGGCTGATCCAGACGATCTGGACCTCTCCGCATTCGGTGCGCCGCTTCTTTCGCGCCCGCAAGCGCGACCGCGGCTATCAGGCACTTTCGACCGGGCTGATCGCAGCGGGCGCCGGCAATGCGCTGCTGGCCCGCAAGATGAGCGCCCGGGCCCGTGGCCTGCTGCGGGCCGACCAGGAACCGCTGATCCAGCTGCTGGAGGCGCAGACGGCGCTGATCGAAGGCCGCCATGACGAGGCGCGCGAAAAATTCGAGAAGATGGCCGAGGATCCGGAAACGCGGGAACTGGGACTTCGCGGGCTCTACATGGAAGCGCGCCGCCTCGGCGCCAACGAAGCGGCCCGCCAATATGCCGAAACGGCGGTGGAGAACGCGCCCTACCTGCCCTGGGCCGCCGAAGCGACGCTGGAATATCGCTGTCAGGCGGGCCGCTGGGAAGATGCGATCCGCCTGCTCGACCAGCAGAAGATCGCCAATGTCATCGAACGCCGGCAGGCCGACCGCTGGAAGGCCGTACTTCTGACCGCACGCGCCACCGAGCGGCTGGAAGGCGACCCGAAGGGCGCCCGCGACGATGCGAAAGCTGCCCTGAAGCTCGCCAAGGATCTGGTGCCGGCCGGTATCATCGCGGCAAAAGCCTATCTGCGGGAAGACAATCTGCGCAAGGCGGCCGCCATCCTGGAAAACCTCTGGAAGATTGCCCCGCATCCGGAACTGTCGGAGGCCTATCTGCGGGCCCGCAGCGGCGACAGCGCCGCAGACCGCCTGAAGCGCGCCGAAAAGCTGGAGGCACTGAAGCCGAACAATCCGGATTCCCTGCTGGCGGTCGCCCAGGCGGCGCTCGATACCAAGGATTTCAGGCGCGCCCGCGAAAAGGCCGAGGCTGCATTGCGCATGGACCCGCGCGAAGCCACCTATCTTCTGCTCGCCGACATCGAGGAAAACGAGACCGGCGACCAGGGCCGCATCCGCCACTGGCTGAACCAGGCGCTGCGTGCGCCGCGCGATCCGGCCTGGGTGGCCGACGGCGTCGTGTCGGAACGCTGGCTGCCGCTGTCCCCCGTCACCGGGCGTCTCGATGCCTTCGAGTGGAAGCGTCCCTTCGGCCAGCTGGAGGGTCCGGTGGAGGAAGGCTCGCTCGCCGCCGACACCGCCATTGCCAGCCTGCCGCCGCTCTCGACATCGGACCTGCCGGCCGAGCCGCGCCTGTCGCCGGTGATCGATGCGGCTGCCACGGCAGAAACAGCGGCCGCCAGATCACCGACACTCTCCGTGGTCGCGCCGCGGGAGGCAACACCGGCCAAACCGGCAGCCGCGCCCGCCCCCGCGTCAACGACAAGGGAGGAGCCTTCCGCCCCCTTCAACGGTCGCCTGCCCGATGACCCCGGGGTCAAGGACAGGGACACCGTGAGCGAACCCGCGACGCGCCTGAAGCTGTTCTGAGACAAGAGATGTTCGACCGTATCCTCGACTTCATCCAGGAGATCACCGGCGACAGGCCGCATGGCGAGTTCGCGCCGGATGATCCGCGCGTCGCGTTCGTCGCCCTGTGCTTTCAGGTCATGGAAGCCGACGGCATGATCTCCGACCAGGAAAAGAGCCGCCTGCACGACCTGCTGCGCGAGCGTTACAATCTCGACAGCGTGCATCTGGAGCAACTGATCGAGGCCGGTCGCGAGGCCGGCTCCGAAGCGGTTGACTATTATCGCTTTACCTCCGATCTTAAACGACACCTCACGCCGGACGATGCCGTGGCGCTGGTGGGCGCCCTCTGGGATCTCGTCTATGCCGACGGCGAACGCAGCGAAATGGAAGATCACGTGATTTGGAGGATCGCCGATCTTCTGGGCGTTTCGGCCCGCGACCGGGTGATGGAGCGGCAAAAGGTGGCCGCGCGCACTGTGGGAGGCGATACGGGAGGAGACTGAGGATAGCCGGATGCTGATGAACCCGTCGCAACGCATGCAGAAAGACCCCGTTCTCGTCGTCCTCCACCAGGAACGTTCCTCGCCCGGCCGCGTGGGACAGATGCTTCTCGAGAAGGGGTTTCCCCTTGACGTCCGCCGCCCGGCGCTGGGCGATCCGCTTCCCAGGTCACTTGCCTGCCATTCCGGTGCGGTCATCTTCGGCGGCCCGATGAGCGCCAATGACCCGGAGCCCTTCGTCAAGACGGAGATCGACTGGATCTCCGTGCCACTCAAGGAAAACAAGCCCTATCTCGGCATCTGCCTCGGGGCACAGATGATGGTGAAGAACCTCGGCGGTCGCGTCGGCCCTGACAAGGAGGGAATGACCGAAATCGGCTGGTACCCTTTGCGGGCCACCGAACATGGTCGCCTCATCATGTCCTGGCCGCGGATGGTCTATCATTTTCACCGCGAAGGCTTCGACGTGCCGCGCGGCGTGGAACTGCTGGCGCAAGGCGATGCTTATCCGCATCAGGCGATCCGCTGTGGCGACAATGCCTGGGGCGTGCAGTTTCACGCGGAACTGACGCGCGCGATGATGCACAGCTGGGTGGTGCGGGGCGCGTCGCGCTTCGTGCTGCCTAATGCGCAGCAGGGACGCGAGCATCTGGAAGGCCGGATGATCTTCGATGCGCCGCTGAAGGCCTGGCTCTGGACCTTCCTCGACCTCGTCTTCCAGCGTCCGGTCTTCGAGGCTGAACGCGCCCGCAGCCGTCCGAAGCTGGAAGCGACGGCGCTATAAGCGTTGCAGGGCGTCTCCTGCCGGTGCCGGCGGGCGAAACAGCCGCACCGGTCGCTGCCCGGCACGGATCAGGGATTGGACGGCGCGTCGAGATTATCGATCTTGCGCAGCTTCGGGAAACCGAGCGCCCAGATGATGGCGACCGCCAGCGTGCCGAAGCCGCCGACGACGACGGCGGGCACCGCGCCGATCACATGCGCCATGGTGCCGGCGCGGAATTCGCCGAGCTCGTTGGAGGCGCCGACGAAAACCATGTTGACGGCGTTCACGCGACCGCGCACCTCGTCCGGCGTCCACAGCATGATCAGGCTTTCGCGGACATAGACCGAGATCATGTCGGAGGCGCCCATCAGCATCAGGGCTGCGATAGAGAGCCAGGCCGTCTGCGACAGGCCGAAGATCACCGTGCCGAGGCCGAACAGGGCGACACCGACGAACATGGCAACACCCGCATGCTTGCGGATCGGATAGGCCGCGAGCAACAGCGCCACCACGATTGCTCCGATGCCGGGTGCGGAGCGCAGCAGGCCGAGGCCCCAGGGACCGAGATCGAGCACATCGCGGGCAAAGACCGGCATCAGCGCGACCGCGCCGCCCAGCAGCACGGCAAACAGGTCGAGCGAGATGGCGCCCAGCACCACCTTCTCGCCCCAGATGAAGCGGAAGCCGGCAAGGATGGTGGACCAGCTCACGGCCTTGGAGGCAGCCCGCTGCGCCGGCTTCGGAATGCTGATGATGAGAAGTGCAGCCGCAAGCATGAAGAGGAGCGCGGTGGAATAGGCCGCGACCGCGCTTGCGCCATAAAGCAGGCCGCCCGCAACGGGGCCGAGAATGGAGGCCGTCTGCCAGGAGGAGGAGTTCCAGGCAATCGCGTTCGGCAGATCCTGTTCCGGCACCAGGTTCGGCGCCAGCGACTGGACCGCCGGCCCCATGAAGGCCCGCTCCACACCGAAGACAAGAAGGATACCGAACACCGGCCAGGGCGAGAAGCTGTGGGTCAGCGTCAGCGCCAGAAGGGCGCCCGTGCACAGGCTGCCGAGCAGAAGGCAGGCGGCCACGATGGCGCGGCGATTGTAGCGATCCGCAACAGAACCAGTGACAAGGATCAGGAGCAGCGAGGGCAAGAACTGGAACAGGCCGATCAGGCCGAGATACAGCGCATTTCCCGTCACGTCATACATCTGCCAGCCGACCGACACACTGACGATCTGGATGGCGAAGGCGGCGAGAAAGCGGCTGAAGAAGAAGCGCGCATAGGAACTGTGGCGGAAGGCGGCGAACCGGTCGCCGGAGGCGGGAATGGACATCAGGAGTCGCTTTCGACGCACCGCCTCAGCCGCGGTCGCCTGTTAAACATGATTTGCCATGGGCACTGCCAGGGCACTTGCCGCTTAGTTCGCCAATGTCTACATGTCTGTCAACTACAGATATGGAGTTCTGGATGATCGCGCTGTTTCAGACCATCGACCTGGCCTTGAACCTCTATACATGGGTGCTCATCGTCAGTGCCATCTTCTCCTGGCTGTATGCGTTCAACGTGATCAATTCGCACAACCAGGTGGTCAACTCCATCGGCACGATGCTGTATAATCTGACCGAGCCGGCGCTGCGGCCGATCCGCCGCGTCATGCCGGACCTCGGCGGCATCGACATTTCGCCGGTCATCCTGCTGCTGATCATCTTCTTCGTCCGCTCCCTGATGTGGACGACGATTGCGCCGCTCTTCATCCGGTGAGCCCGGCCAAGGCCTTTGCCGACCATCTGAGACTGGCCGTCCGCCTGACGCCGAACGCATCCCGCGACGGGATCGATGGGCTGGACACGACGGCGGATGGTGAGTGCTGGCTGAAGGCACGCGTTACCGCCGTGCCGGAAGACGGCAAGGCCAACAGGGCGCTGATCCAGCTGATGGCGAAGGCGCTGCGGCTTCCCAAATCCTCCATCGCCTTCATCTCCGGCGAAACGGCGCGCAAAAAAATCCTCCGGATCGAGGGCGACCCGGAGGATCTGATAAAAAAGCTCGATCAGCTGCTCGCGCGCTGATTACTTCTGGGCCTTGTAGCGCTCGATGGCTTCGACGATCAGCTTCTTGGCCACCGTCACATCCTGCCAGCCGCCGATCTTCACCCACTTGCCGGGCTCCAGATCCTTGTAGTGCTCGAAGAAGTGCTCGATCTGCTTCAGCGTGATTTCCGGCAGATCGGTGTAGTTGTGGATCTTGTCGTAACGCTGGGTCAGCTTCGGAACCGGCACGGCGAGAATCTTCTCGTCCTTGCCGCCATCGTCTTCCATGATCATGACGCCGATCGGGCGAACGGCGATGACGCAGCCCGGAACGAGCGGGCGGGTATTGCAGATGAGAACGTCGACGGGGTCGCCATCTTCCGAGAGCGTGTGCGGCACGAAGCCGTAATTGCCCGGATAGGTCATCGGCGTGTACAGGAAACGGTCAACGATCAGCGCGCCGGCTTCCTTGTCCATCTCGTACTTGATCGGATGGCCGCCGACCGGCACTTCCACGATGACGTTGACGTCGTCCGGCGGGTTCTTGCCGATCTTGATTGCATCAATACGCATGTTTTTCCCCGAAAGCGTTGGATGGTGACGCCTCGATACTGGGAAATTCCCTGCATTGCAACATGATGATCAAGAGGAAAGCCCGGGCGGGAAGCTGCCCGTGATCACTCTGCCAGAGGCGGTGTCGCACGCCGTGATCAGGGCCAGACGAAACCGATCTTGCGCAGACGCACGTCGGCGAAATCCTCCATGCCCTCGGCAAGATCCAGCCCGCCATGCCGGCGGAAGAAGCGGATGGCATGCTCGCTGTCTTCCAGACACCAGACCACAAGGCCATTGCAGCCGAGCGATTTCAGCAGACGCCGCGCCTCGCCGAACAGGCGTCGGCCAAGCCCGATGCCCTGGAATTCCGGGCGCAGATAGATCTCGTAGATCTCGCCATCCTGCGGCAGAGCGCGGGCGCGATTGAGGCCGATGGTGGCATAGCCGGCAATCGTGCCGGCGACATCGAGAACAAGCAGGGTGGCCGGGCCTCGGGCTGCCCGCCGCCACCAGGTCTCGCCGCGTCGCTCCAGCATCTCGGTCAGCGGGCGGTGCGGGATCAGGCCCGCATAGGCCTGGCGCCAGGCTTCGCGGTGAACCTCAGACACCGCGGCTGCATCCAGCGGTTCTGCCCGCCGCACCTCGATGGACAATGTCTTCATGACAACACTCTGAACCTGTCGCCGCCCCTTCCATCATTCCGCAAAGGAACGACGGTACGGCTCACGAACGTCATGCGTGGAACCGCAACTCGAAGTTAACGCTTTTTTAATCTGGCGAACAAGCCCGCCCGCAACGCGGCGCACACAAAAAAGCCCCGGATTTCCCCGGGGCTTTTTCAGTATCGATGGGCCGGATCAGGCGACGCGCGACTTTTCGAAGCGCTTGCGATCGTTCGGATCGAGATACATCTTGCGCAGGCGGATGGACTTCGGCGTGACTTCCATCAGTTCGTCGTCCTGGATCCAGGAAAGCGCGCGGTCGAGCGTCATGCGGATCGGCGGGGTCAGCTTCACGGCTTCATCCTTGCCGGCGGCGCGGATGTTGGTGAGCTGCTTGCCCTTGAGAACGTTGACTTCGAGATCGTTGTCGCGGGAGTGGATGCCGATGATCATGCCCTGATAGACCTTTTCACCCGGCTCGATGATCATCGGACCGCGATCTTCCAGGTTGAACATGGCATAGGCCACAGCCTCGCCCGAACCGTTGGACAGGAGAACACCGTTGTTGCGGCCGGCAATTGCGCCCTTGAACGGCTGGTAGCTGTGGAAGAGGCGGTTCATGATGGCGGTGCCGCGCGTGTCGGTCAAAAGTTCCGACTGGTAACCGATCAGGCCACGGGTCGGCGCCAGGAACTTCAGGCGCACGCGGTTGCCACCGGAGGGGCGCAGTTCCGTCATCTCGGCCTTGCGCTCGGACATCTTCTGCACGACGACGCCGGAATGTTCTTCATCGACGTCGATGACGACTTCCTCGATCGGCTCCATGGTCTCGCCGGTCGTCTCGTCCTTGTGCATGACGACGCGCGGACGTGACACGGCAAGCTCAAAGCCTTCGCGGCGCATGGTTTCGATGAGAACGGCAAGCTGCAGTTCGCCACGGCCGGAGACGAAGAACGAATCCTTGCCTTCGGCTTCCTCGATCTTCAGCGCGACGTTGCCTTCGGCTTCCTTGAACAGACGGTCGCGGATGACGCGGCTCGTCACCTTGTCGCCTTCGGTGCCAGCGAGCGGGCTGTCGTTGACGATGAAGGACATGGTGACCGTCGGCGGATCGATCGGCTGGGCAGTCATGGCTTCGGTGACAGAGGGGTCGCAGAAGGTATCGGCAACGGTGCCCTTGGAGAGGCCGGCGATCGCAACGATGTCACCTGCATGCGCTTCATCGATCGCCGTGCGCTCGATGCCGCGGAAGGCGAGGATCTTGGAAATACGGCCGGTTTCGATGGTCTTGCCGTCCTGGCCGAGAACCTTGACCGACTGGTTCGGCTTGATCGAACCGGAGGCGATGCGGCCGGTGATGATGCGACCGAGGAAGTTGTTGGCTTCCAGGATCGTGCCGATCATGCGGAACGGGCCTTCTTCGACCGTCGGCTCCGGCACGTGCTTGAGCACGAGATCGAGAAGCGGGGCGAGACCCTCTTCCTTCGGACCTTCCGGGCTGACATTCATCCAGCCATCGCGACCCGAACCGTAGAGGATCGGGAAATCAAGCTGCTCGTCGGTGGCATCGAGGTTGGCGAACAGGTCGAAGACCTCGTTGATCACTTCCTCATGACGGCCGTCCGGACGGTCGATCTTGTTGATCGCGACAATCGGGCGAAGGCCGACCTTCAGCGCCTTCGAAACCACGAACTTGGTCTGCGGCATCGGGCCTTCGGAGCTGTCGACCAGAACGATCGCGCCATCCACCATCGAGAGGATACGCTCGACTTCGCCGCCGAAATCGGCGTGGCCGGGGGTGTCGACGATGTTGATGCGGACACCCTTCCATTCCACCGAGGTCGCCTTGGCGAGAATGGTGATGCCGCGTTCCTTTTCGAGGTCGTTACTGTCCATCACGCGTTCTGCCACGCGCTGGTTTTCGCGGAACGAGCCGGACTGCTTCAGAAGCTCATCGACGAGGGTCGTTTTTCCATGGTCAACGTGCGCGATAATCGCGATGTTGCGAAGTGCCATCTTGGTTTCTCTGGGGCTGTGGCGCACACTGGGAGCATAACGCGCCAAATTTCGTTGGCGCGCTCATACCCTGTTTTTCGCATTTGCGAAAGGGGGAGGCTGAACGCACGGTTAAGGGCAGGGTTGCGGGCGCGATCATCCGCCCCCGCCCTGGTAGCGATCGAGGCAGAACCGCCAGAAGGCGGCAGCCACCACGACGGAAAGCGGGCCAGCCGCAAGCGCCGCCAGTTCCGCGGCGGAGGCGAGATAGGGCACGGGCCGGCCGAGCAGCACCGAAACCGGCACATAGGCCATGTAGCCGAGCGGAATGACGGAGAGCAGCGCGATCTGGAACGGGACCGCAAAGATGCTGGCCGGATAGCGCGACAGTTCCCAGAAATCGAAATAGATGCCGAACAGGTAGCGCGCCCGGCCAAGCACCATGGCGCAGGCGCCGATGATGGTGATCATCGAGGCGGTAATGAGCGCCGCGCTGATCAGCCCGCCCACGAAGAGCGCGAGCGTCGCGGGCGTCCAGACGATGGAGAGCTGCGGCAATGCCCAGACGATCAGCCCGGCGCCCAGCGCTATGTGACCGCCATATTCGATGTTGAAGCCGGAAAAGACGAGATAGGCCCAGGGGTTCAGTGGCCGGACCAGCAGCGTGTCGAACTCGCCGCCCAGCACGATCTCTTCCATGCGCCTCAGCTGCACCAGCGTGAAGCAGGCGCCCAGCGCATAGCCCAGCGTGTGGAAGCCGAGAAGCAGCGCCATCTGCGGCCAGGTCCAGCCGCCGATGTTCTCGAAGCGGGTGAGGATCAGCCAGATCTGCGTGAAAACGCCGGCATAGCCGAAGGCCTGCGCCACCCAGGCAATGACCAGGCTGGCGCGGAATTCCAGCCGGGTGCGCACCCTGAGCCGGACGAGATAGAGGAGCAGCGACAGCGTTTCGCGCATCCCTCAGCCTCCCTGCACCACGACCTGACCGCAGGCCCGCGACCAGACGAAGGCGACGCAGGCGCCGAGCGCCACCGTCCAGCCGCAGCCGGCGGCGAGCGAGAGTGCCGAGGCGGCCAGATCGCGCTCGCCGAGATAGACCGCCATCGGCTGATAGGTGATCCAGGAAAAGGGCAGCGCATGCGCGACCTCGGCCAACCCTTTCGGGAAGAACCAGATCGGCACCAGCCCGCCGGAGAGCACGGCCAGCAGGCCGCGCATGAACCATTCGAGCGAATGGGCATCGAAGACCCAGAAGGAAAACAGGCCAATCAGGATACCGGTCAGCATCAGGATCGCGAGCGACACCACCACATGGCCGAGAAAGAACATTGCATGGCCAAGGCTTGCCGGCGGCTCGATGCCGTAGATGAGGCCCATGATGACGATGACCGGCAGGGAGACCAGCAGCCAGTCGAAGAGGCGCACGCCGAGTTGGTCGGCCAGCAGCATCAGCGGGTAACCGACCGGCCTCAGCAGCGAACTGCCGATCGCACCGGTGCGGATCGTCGCACCAACATCGCGCACGATCATCGTGGCATCCCAGCTCGACAGGATGGTGCCGCCGATCAGCGAATAGGTGATCATCTGCGATAGCGTGATGCCGTAGAGGGCCGGATGCGCGCCGAAGGCTGCCTGCCAGATGGAAATCCGGGCAAGAATTTCGACAAGGCTGCCGAGAATACGGAAGACATTGCGCGAGCGATACTCGGCCTGACGGCGGAAGGCGGCGCGGATCAGGGCAAGGAAGGCGCTCATGCCGCCCTCCCCGTCTCGATCCTTCTCTGGTAATGGGTGCGGATGATCTCCTCGATGCCGGGCTCGTGCAGGCGCACGTCGCGCAGATCGGCATCGGCCTGAAGAGCCGCCAGCAGTTCCACCAGCGAGCGACCGTCATCGTTCAGCAGGAAGCTGCGGAGGTGCCCCTCGCCGCCATCCGGCTCGGCGCCCGCCAGATGCACGAAGCCGGGTTCGCGGGAAAATTCCAGCACCAGCCGCCGGCGCGCGCCAAAGCGGGCGCGCAGATCAGCAACGGCTCCATCGAACAGCAGCTTGCCCTCGTCCACCATGATCAGGCGCGGGCAGATCTCCTCGATATCCTGCAGATCATGCGTGGTGAGGATGATGGTGGTGCCGCGCTCGCGGTTGATGCGGGAGAGAAACTTGCGCACCACATCCTTCGCCACCACGTCGAGGCCGATGGTCGGCTCGTCGAGAAAGAGGATCTTGGGATCGTGCATGAGCGCCATGGCGATCTCGGCGCGCATGCGCTGACCAAGGCTCAAGTGCCGCACGGGCCGCTCCAGGAAGGAGGCAAGCCCCATCATCTCGGTGAGATCGCCACGATTGCGGGCGAAGACCTCGGACGGCACGCGGTACATGCGCCGGTGCAGCTCGAAACTTTCCGAGAGCGGCAGCTCCCACCACAGCTGGGTGCGCTGACCGAACACCACGCCGATCTGGCGGGCATTCTCCACGCGGTTTGCCTGCGGATGACGGCCGAGCACCATCACTTTACCGGAAGACGGTGCGAGGATGCCGGTCAGCATCTTGATCATCGTCGATTTGCCGGCGCCGTTCGGGCCGAGATAGCCGACCGCCTCGCCCACCGCGATGGCAAAGGAGATGTCGTCGACCGCATTGACCGGCCGCGTGACCGGCGCAGCGAGATCGCGCAAGCTGCCCAGCAGGCCGGGCCGGCGCACCCGCTGGCGGAAGACCTTTGTGACATGCTCGGCGCTGATGATGGGGGCCATGGCGGGGTGTCCTTGAAAAGGAACTCCCCACTAGGAGAGTCGCATGAAGACTATGCGACACCCGCTCGTTTTGCCCGCGACTTCTTGTGATGGATCACATTCCGACCGGGAATGGCCCGTCACACCCTCAGCCGTCGCTGCCGGCCAGTTCCGCCATCACGGCAAGGCCCCGCTTCTTCAGCATGGCCTCCGGATCCGGCAGCTTGCCGCGGAAGGCAAGATAGGCCTCTTCGGGATCGATGGCGCCGCCGACCGAATAGATATTGTTCTTCAGCTTGCGCGCCATGACCGGATCGAAGGGATTGCCGCTCTCCTCGAAGGCTGCGAAGGCATCGGCATCCAGCACTTCCGACCACATGTAGGAATAGTAGCCGGCCGAGTAGCCGTCGCCGGAGAAGACGTGCTGGAAATGCGGTGTGGCGTGGCGCATGACGATGGAGGACGGCATGCCGATTTCCTCCAGCACCTCGGCCTGCACCGCCATCGGATCCTCCACCGGGCCACGGGTGTGGAAAGCCATGTCGACCAGCGCCGAGGAGGTGAACTCCACCGTGTTGAAGCCGGCATTGAAGGTGTGTGCCGCGAGAACCTTGTCGAGCAGCGCCTTCGGCATCGGCTCGCCGGTCTTTTCATGCACGGCATAGCGGGTCAGGATATCCGGCACCGTCAGCCAGTGTTCGTAAAGCTGCGAGGGCAGCTCGACGAAATCGCGCGACACGCCCGTGCCGGAGACCGAAGGATAGGTCACATCCGACAGCATGCCGTGCAGGCCGTGGCCGAATTCGTGGAACAGCGTGCGGGCATCATCCAGTGACAGCAGCGCCGGCTTGCCTTCGGCGGGCTTTGCGAAGTTGCAGACATTGTAGATGATCGGCAGTTCGCCTTCGGCGCCGTTCTTCAGCGTCAGGCGATGCTGGCTCTGGAAGGAACTCATCCAAGCGCCGGAGCGCTTGGAGGAGCGGGCAAAATAGTCGCCGAGGAACATGGCCTTCAGCGTACCATCCTGATCGCGCACCTCGAAGACCCTGACGTCAGGATGATAGGCAGGCACGCCCTTCACTTCCGTCAGCGTGACACCGAACAGGCGGTTTGCCACGTCGAAGCAGGCCTCGATGATCTTCTCCAGCTGCAGATAGGGCTTCAGCTCGGATTCGGAGAAATCGAACATCCGCTCACGCAGCTTTTCGGCATAGTGACGCCAGTCCCAGGGCTGTACGGGACCGTTGATCCCCTCCTCCGCCATCAGGCCGGCGAGCGACGCTTCCTCTTCGAGCGCCCGAGTGCGCGCCTTCGCCCAGACCTTCATCAGGAGGCCGTTCACATTGGCCGGCGTCTTGGCCATGGTGTCGTCCAGCTTGTAGGCGGCGAAATTGTCATAGCCGAGCAGTTGCGCCTTTTCGAAACGCAGGGTGAGCGTTTCCCGGACAATGCCGATATTGTCGGTCTCGCCGCCATTGGCGCCGCGCTTCACCCAGGCCGCAAAAGCCTGTTCGCGCAGGTCGCGGCGGCTGGAGAAGGTAAGGAAAGGCTCGATGATCGAGCGCGACAGGGTGACGGCATAGCTGCCCGCCGCCGCGCCGCGATCACGGGCGGCAGAGGCCATCGCATCGCGCAGGAAGCTCGGCAGGCCGGCAAGCTCCTCCTCGGCCGTCAGGATCAGCGACCAGTTCTTCTCGTCCGCCAGCACGTTCTGGCCGAAGCGTGCGCCAAGACCGGCCAGCGTCTCGTTGATCGTCGCCAGCCGCTCCTGCTGATCGCGGCTCAGTTTGGCGCCCGCGCGCACGAAACCCTTCCAGTGGCGTTCCAGCACCCGCGTCTGCTCCAGCGTGAGATCGAGCGCGTCGCGCTGTTCCCACAATGCGTCGACGCGGGCAAACAGCGCCTCGTTCATGGCGATCTGCGAATAATGGCGCGACATCTTCGGCGCGATCTCGCGCTCCAGCGCCTGGACCACCTCGTTGGTATGGGCGCCGGCGCGGTTCCAGAACAGGGCGGAAATGCGCGACAGCTCATCGCCGGCAATCTCCAGCGCGGTGATTGTGTTGTCGAAGGACGGCGCCTCGGGATTGCCGGAGATTGCAAGGATTTCAGCATCATGCAGCGAAAGCGCGGCATCGAAGGCGGCTGCGAAATCCTCATCCCGCACCAGATCGAATTGCGGAAGGCCGTTCCTGCCGCTCCAGTCCACGAGCGCCGGATTGATCTTCGAATGCACTGTCATGTCACTGTCCTCTAGAGCTGTTCTTTTCGTGTCCGCGCGATGCCGGATGATGGCACCGGCGCAAGGGTTCAACCATGGGCATACAAGAAATATTAGCTGATTATTGATAATTGACCGGTTGTACGCCTCGGTTATGTTCTGCAACCATATCCCATGAAGGTGGATACTGGCCGTGGAAATGAGTTCCCTGCACTGGTCCGGCAGCTTGCTTCATCGAGAGCATGCCCGCAATACCAGGATCGAAAAAGCCCTGTTCTCGCCAAGAGCGGAAACGCGACCCGTTTTCGAGCTGCAGGACATGCAGCGCCAGACACCGGACTTTTCCGCCATCTCTCCACGCCTTCTGCGCGAACTTGCCCTTCAGAAATATATCGCCGGCGACATCCCGCAAGACGTCTATATCGCACTCGCGCAGGAATTGCCGATGCAGGCGGTCAGTGCGTCCGGTGCGGTCGAGGATCTGTCCGACGTGACCGACGATACCGAGTTCGATTTCCGCCGCTACTTCCAGAACCAGAAGGTGCTGGCGACGACGCTGGGTGACGAGGACAAGGCCCAGACCTTCGAATCCGTCCTGGGCTTCCTGCGCACCTGAAGGACCACCTGTTTTCCACGGCAGCAAGACCGTGCAATGCGCATTGCCGCTTGCCTTGGGGACGAATAATCGTAAGGGTGCCTTATCAATCGGCACGGTAACATGCACCCCCAGACCCATCACGACAGTCTCGGCTTTCTCCTGACGGATGCCGCACGCCTGCTGCGCGGCGCCTTCGAGCGACGCATCGCCCAGGCGGGCCTCGGCGTCACGCCCGCAGAAGCCCGCACGCTTCTCAACATCCGGGCGCTTGGCGACTGCCGCCAGCTGGAGCTGGCCGCCCGCATGGGCATCGAGCCGATGACCGTTTGCACCTTTCTCGACAAGCTGCAGGGTTTGGGTCTGATCGACCGCCAGCCGGACCCCAACGATCGCAGGGCCAAACGTGTGACGCTGACGGCGGCCTGCGAACCTCTGATCGAAAGCCTGAGAGAAGAGCTGGATGCCCTTCTGCTGATGGCAACGGCAGGGATGACGCGCGCTGAAGCCGATGCGCTGAGCAGCGCGCTGGGGCAGATCAGCGCCAATCTGCAGGCCGATGCCCTGGCTCAGCCGGACCCCGCCACATGCTCCTGAGATCCGACATGTCAGGCGGACAGCCACCCCGCATGAGCGAGGCCCGCGTGACCTTCCTCGGCGCGCTGCTGACGACGCTCGGCCCGATCTCGATGGCGATCTACACCCCTGCCATGCCGCAGCTGGTGCATGCCTTCGGCACCACCGAAGCGGCGATCAAGATGAGCCTGTCGATGTTCTTCGGCGGCTTCGCGCTGGCGCAACTGGTTGCCGGCCCGCTTTCGGATGCGCTGGGCCGCAAGGTGGCAACGCTGATCTTCATCGCCATCTACCTTGTCGGCTCCGCCATGGCGGCGCTCGCGCCGACGGTTGAGGTCATCCTCGCGGCCCGCCTGATCCAGGGTATCGGCGCCTCGGTCGGTGTCGTCGTGGGACGCGCCATCGTGCGTGATCTCTATGTGGGCGCCGAGGCCTCGCGGATTCTCAACACGATCGGCATCTTCCTGGCGGTCGGCCCCGCCATGGGACCGACGCTCGGCGGGCTGACATTGGCCGCGTTCGGCTGGCATGCCGTCTTCCTGCTGATGGTCGGTTTCGGCCTGCTGGCGGCAGCGAGTACGGTCTTTCTGATGCGGGAAACCATCATCCCTGATGTGCGCCGTCTGGAGCCGGCCCGGCTGATCCGCGCCTATGGCGAGGTGGCGCGAAACCGCCAGTTCCTGGCCGCTGCGATCGTACTGTCCGGCTCGATCGGGGCGCTCTACACGCAATCGACCATGCTGCCCTTCGTGCTGATCAACCGCGTCGGGCTGACGCCGACGCAATTCGGCATCGGCATGCTGATGCAGTCCGGCTTCTACCTCATGGGCTCGCTGACGCTGAAGATGGTGGCAGCCCGCATTGGCGGACAGCGTGCCGCCGAGATCGGCATCGCGCTCTGCGGCACGGGCGGCGTGATCATGGCGCTGTCGGTGGCCCTGGTGCCGCCCTTCTTCCTGTCGATCATGGGGCCGGTCGCGATCTGCACCTTCGGCCTGGCCTTCCTGACACCGCATGTGGTGACGCAGAGCCTGGCGCCCTTTGCGCATGTGGCCGGCTCCGCCTCGGCGCTGACTGGGTTCCTGCAGATGAGTTCCGGCTTTCTGGGCGGCATCGCAGCCGCCGCCATCGGCGATCCGCTGACCGCCTTCGGCACCATCATCCCCTTCATGGAACTCTCGGCCGTCGCAGGCTTCCTCTGGCTGCAACACCTCTCCCGACGGGCATGAAAAAGCCCGCTCTCCCGAAAGAGAGCGGGCCAATCACGTGGGTGGCGATCCGGCTTACTTGCCGAGATTGCGCTTGGCGAGCGTACGCAGACGCAGAGCGTTCAGCTTGATGAAGCCGGCTGCATCCTTCTGGTCATAGGCGCCCTGGTCGTCCTCGAAGGTGACCAGCTGGTCGGAATAGAGCGACTTTGCCGATTCGCGGCCGATGACCATGACATTGCCCTTGTAGAGCTTCAGCGTCACTTCGCCCTCGACATGCTCCTGGCTCTTGTCGATCAGCGCCTGCAGCATCTCGCGCTCCGGCGAGAACCAGAATCCGTAATAGATGAGTTCCGCATAACGCGGCATCAGCTCATCCTTGAGGTGGGCAGCACCCCGATCGAGCGTGATCGATTCGATCGCACGATGGGCGGCGAGCAGGATGGTGCCGCCGGGTGTCTCGTAGACGCCGCGGCTCTTCATGCCGACGAAGCGGTTTTCCACGAGATCGAGGCGGCCGATGCCATTGTCACGGCCATAATTATTCAGTTCGGCAAGCAGCGTGGCCGGGCTCATGCGCACGCCGTTGATCGACACGGCATCGCCCTTTTCGAAGCCGACCTTGATGATCGTGGCCTTGTCGGGAGCAGCTTCCGGCGAAATGGTGCGCATATGCACGTATTCGGGAGCTTCCTTGCTCGGATCTTCCAGAACCTTGCCCTCGGAGGAGGAGTGCAGCAGGTTGGCGTCGACGGAGAACGGCGCTTCGCCCTTCTTGTCCTTGGCGACCGGGATCTGGTGCTGTTCGGCGAATGCCAGGAGGTCCGTGCGGCTCTTGAACGACCAGTCGCGCCAGGGGGCGATGATCTTGATGTCGGGGTTCAGCGCATAGGCCGAAAGCTCGAAGCGGACCTGGTCGTTGCCCTTGCCAGTCGCGCCGTGCGCGATGGCATCTGCGCCGGTCTTCTTCGCGATCTCGATCAGGTGCTTGGAGATCAGCGGACGGGCGATCGAGGTGCCGAGCAGATAGACGCCTTCATAGACGGCATTGGCACGGAACATCGGGAAGACGAAATCGCGCACGAATTCCTCGCGCACATCCTCGATGAAGATCTCCTTGATGCCGAGCATCTCGGCCTTCTTGCGCGCCGGCTCGAGTTCCTCGCCCTGGCCGAGATCGGCGGTGAAGGTGACGACTTCCGCGCCAAGCTCCGTCTGGAGCCACTTCAGGATGATGGAGGTGTCGAGGCCGCCGGAATAGGCCAGCACGACTTTCTTCACGTCTTTGGGGAGTGCCATGTCGATTGCGTTCCGTCTGGAGGGCAGGTCGCAGAACCTGCCGCTTTAAGTCTGGGATCGCGGCACTTTTAGCGAGTTTGCGGCGGGGTGCAAGGGCATGCGCAAGCCCAAACCGTCACAGATGCCGGCCGATGGTCTTGCGCTGGTGAAGGATGCGGATGACCCCATGGCACCAGACTTGACTTGATCGGCGAGCGCCGATGTCTCTCTCCGATGAAAGCATCGACGTCAAACGGGTGCGACGCTCCGGAGGCTTCGCCCGCCTTCGATGGCGGCACGAATGGCAGCAAGGCCGTCATCATGCCCGCGCAGGAGGGGCAGCGCGGCAGCGATCGCCTCAGCCTCGCAAGCCTCATCGCCGGCCACGACCTTGCCGTCGACAAACGCGGCAAGGTCTGCGGAAATCATCACCGTCACCATCCTGCCCATGGCGAACGCTTCCCGACCGCACCCCGCCATGTTGACGATGTGCGGGCAGCGTCCCATATGCGCCACGACGTGTGAACATGACGCCACCGAAGGAGACATTCCAATGAGTGACCAGATGACAACCCCGCATCCGGCCCTGCAACAGGGACATGTCGCCGTGGTAACCGGCGCCGCATCCGGCATCGGGCTCGCCGCTGCCAAGGCGTTTGCCAGGATGGGGCTCTGCGTCGTGCTCGTCGATCTCGACGGCGACCAGTTGGCCGAGGCAGGCCGCGCCGTGGCCGCCCTCTCTGCCGGCGGAGAGGCCGATGTGGTGGCCATCGGCACCGACGTGTCGCGGCTCGACGAGCTGGAGGCGCTGGAGCGCGCCGTGATCCAGCGCTTCGGCCGCGTACATGTGCTGATGAACAATGCCGGCATCCAGCCGGGCAGCGCACTATTTGGCCCACAGGTGGCCTGGGACAGCGTTCTCGCCGTCAACCTGATGGGCGTGATCCACGGCACCCGCGCCTTCGGTCCCGGCATGATCGCCCATAAGGACCCGGCGCTGATCATCAATACCGGCTCCAAGCAGGGCATCACCACGCCACCCGGCGACCCAGCCTACAATGTCGCCAAGGCGGGCGTGAAAGTGTTTACGGAAGCGCTGCAACACGAACTGCGCAACACCGAAGGCTGCAACGTGTCGGCGCATCTGCTGATCCCCGGCTTCGTCTTCACGGGGCTCACCGCCCATGGGCGCACCGAAAAGCCGGCCGGCGCCTGGACGCCCGAGGAAACGGTGGACTTCATGCTGCGGAGCCTGACGCACGGCGATTTCTACATTCTCTGCCCCGACAACGAGGTGGACCGCAAGACCGACGAGCGGCGCATCGCATGGGCAGCCGGCGACATCATCGAAAACCGCCCGCCGCTGTCGCGCTGGGAACCGGCACACGCGGAAACGGCAAAAGCCTTCATCAGCCAGCGAGACTGATTGGCAAGCCCGGCAAGGCAGGGTAAGTCTCGGCGACCATCATTCGCCGAGGCCTTCCATGGATTTTCTGCCGAGCCTGCCCACCCTCGTGACCTTTACCGGCATGTGCCTGCTGCTGGCCATCACGCCGGGGCCCGACATGACGCTGTCAATCAGCCGGGCTCTGTCGCAGGGGAGCCGCCGGGCGCTTTATGTGGTGGTGGGCACCACGATCGGCGTGATGATCCACACCATGCTGGTGGCCTTTGGCGTGTCCGCGCTGATCACCGCCTCGCCGACCGCCTTCTTCCTGCTGAAGACCGGCGGCGCCGGCTATCTGCTGTTTCTTGCCATCCAGGCGGTGCGGCAGGGTTCGAGCCTGAAGGTGGAAGCGGTCGCGGAACCCTCCGGCTCGGTCTGGGGCAATATCTCGACGGGGCTCTGGGTGAACCTCCTGAACCCCAAGGTCATCATCTTCTTCATGACCTTCCTGCCGCAATTCGTCACCGCCGGCGATCCGGCCGTCACCCACAAGCTGCTCTTCCTCGGCTTCTTTTTCATCATCGTCGGCATGCCGATCAACATCATCGTGATCTTCGCCGCCGACCGGCTGGCCCGCTGGCTGCAGGCCAATCCGAAGGTGCTGCGCGGCATCGACTATACCTTTGCCGGCGTCTTTTCCGTGTTTGCCGTGAAGATCTTCATGACGCAGGCGCGCTGAGGGCAACCAACCCTCAGCATTCGCTCAGGCGAGATCGAGCCCCATCTGCCAGAAATCGGCTTCGAGCCGCGTCGCATCGCGAAAGACGGTGGATAGTGCCGCCATTCGTGCTGCATCGAGCGCCGAAAGCCGTTCATCAAGCCACTGCAGCTCGGAGGCGACGAGCGCCTGATATTCGTCGCCGGCATACATGGCGATCCAGTCGGCGTAAGGATTGCCCTCCAGCACCGTGAAGGGCTGCTGCAGAATCCAACGTGCGATCTCGCCATAGCCGATGATGCAGGGCGCGAGCGCCACATGCAGGTCGACCAGGTCACCGCTCATGCCGGCGTCCAGCACATAGCGGGTATAGGCGAGCGTGGCGCGGGATTCCGACAGGTCTTCAAGCGCCGCCTCGTCGATGCCCCACTGCGCGCAATAGCCCACATGCAGGCCAAGCTCCACCTCGACGATCGCCTTCAGGCTGTCGAGCCCCTGCCGGATCTCGGCAAGCGTGCGGCTCTTGTAGACGGCAAGACCCCAGGCGCGGGCGAACTGGATGAGAAACAGGTAATCCTGCCTGAGATAGTGCCGGAAGGCTGCCTCCGGCAGCGTGCCTTCAGCCAGTTCCCGCACGAAGCGGTGCTGCGTATAGGACTGCCAGTCCGTCGCATTGGCCTCGATCAGACGCGCGAAGGCACCGGACATCGGCTCAGTCGTCCTCACCATGGCCGGCGATCATCATGGCTTCGAAGGCCAGACGCTCGGTCTTACGCATGCGCTCGGATTCCGATTTCAGCTGGCCGCAGGCGGCGAGAATGTCGCGGCCACGCGGCGTGCGGATTGGCGAGGCATAGCCGGCCTGATTGATGAAATCGGCGAACTTCTCGATCGTCGCCCAGTCCGAGCACTGGTAATTGGTGCCCGGCCAGGGGTTGAAGGGAATGAGGTTGATCTTGGCCGGCACGCCCTTCAGGAGCTTCACCAGTTCCTTGGCGTCTTCCAGGCTGTCGTTGACATCCTTCAGCATCACATATTCGAAGGTGATGCGGCGGGCATTCGACAGGCCCGGATAGTTGCGGCAGGCCTCGATCAGCTCCTTCAGCGGATATTTCTTGTTGATCGGCACCAGCATGTCGCGCAGCTCGTCGCGCACCGCATGCAGCGAGATCGCCAGCATCACGCCGATCTCGTCGCCGGTGCGATAGATCTCCGGCACCACGCCGGAGGTGGAGAGCGTGACGCGACGCTTGGAGAGCGACAGGCCGTCGCCATCGGTGGCGATCAGCAGGGCATCCTTGACATGGTCGAAATTGTAGAGCGGCTCGCCCATGCCCATCATCACGATGTTGGTCACCTTGCGCTCGCCGGTCGGCACGAAGGCGCCGGGCGGCGTATCGGTGCCCGGAAAATCGCCGAGGCGATCCCGGGCCAGAAGCAGCTGCGAGAGGATTTCTTCCGCCGTCAGGTTGCGCACCAGCCGCTGGGTGCCGGTATGGCAGAAGGAACAGGTGAGCGAACAGCCGACCTGGCTGGAAATGCACAGCGTTCCGCGGCCTTCTTCGGGAATGTAGACGGTTTCCACCTCGACAGGACGGCCGGCACCGCGCGGCGGAAAGCGCAACAGCCACTTGCGGGTGCCATCGTTGGAGACCTGCTCTTCCACCACTTCCGGGCGGGAAATGGTGAAATGCTGCTTCAGCATCTCGCGCATGTCCTTGGCCACATTGGTCATGGCGTCGAAATCGGACACGCCGCGGATGTAGAGCCAGTGCCAGAGCTGGCTGACACGCATGCGCACCTGCTTTTCCGGCACGCCCTTCTCGACCAGCGCCTTGCCCATCTGCTCGCGGGTGAGACCGATCAGGGAGGGCTTGCCGGACATCAGGTCCGGGCGGGGCACCAGCGGCTGCTTGACGGCAAGACCGGGTACGATGGCATCGGTAACGGACATGTTCGTTTTCCACTCGACGGCTGCGCGTCACGGCGCGTCGCGCCGAAGGCAGTCCGGACTGTCTGGTGTGAAATGCATCGGGCGGCCTGTTGCCCATGGCATGCCATGGCGGAGTTCGACCGCAGTTGCGGCGCCCTTTAGCATCAAATGGCGCGCCCGTCATCAGCAAACGGAAAAAGGCCGGTCATGCCGCCGGCCTTCCTTCGATTCTGGCAGGGGGAGGCCGCGTTGGCGGCCTTACTTGCAGGTTTCGATCTGCTTCAGCGCCTGCGAGAGGCCCGAGAGCGAATAGGAATAGCTGGTGCCGGTGCCACGCACCGACGTCGCCTTCACGGTCATGGTCGAGCCGCCCTTCATAGCGGAGACCAGAGCCGGTTCCTCGGCGGCGTTTTCCACCCAGGCTGCCTTGTCCTTGACGAACATGACGAAGTTCTTCTTGTCGATGGTGACGTTGACCTTCGAATCCGGCTTGAGCGGATAGCCCATCATGGCCTGCGGCTCATAGGAAATGTTCTGGCCCGGACGCTGGGAGACGATGAAGAAGATATCTCCATGGTCCACGCTGGCCGGCTCCTTGGTGGTCGGCATGGACAGCACATAGCAGACAGTGCTGTTGCCGGACTTGTAGGAATAGGCGCCCCAGTTCTTGAACTGGCCGATGAGGTTGGGCGCCTGGGCCGAGGCGAATGCCGTGCTGGCGAGCAAAAGGGTCGACGCGATGGCGATCTGTCTTACAAACATTGTGTCCTGCCAGTTTCTCATTGAACGGCCGACCGGACGGCGCAAGCCGGGCTTGGTCGAAATCCGTTCAATTTTGACTTAATTCTGGTTACCAAATCGTCAACAGAGAGGAATCGTCGGCTGTTTGGCATGCGGACTGGGAAAGGTGCAGGCGAAAAGACCTTTTGACAGGACATGGATCGCAACAGCCCCGGATCGTCGTCCGGAGCTTCAATGATGGGATGAATCGGGCAAGAGTTTGGCCGCCATACGCTCTGAAGCGGCATGCCTTCGCGCACTGCGACCGGAAGAGGGAAAAGATACTGCCACCTCAGCCTGTGGCTGCAGTCCTCGTCGGATCGAGATCGGGATCGTTGGCGAGCGCCCGGTCGGCCGCCTGATAATGCTCGTCCTTGATATGCGCCTGGATCATCCGGAAGGCGGCCGCCAGAACGGCCACGTCATCGGTGAAGCCCACCATCACGAACATGTCCGGGATAAGGTCAAAGGGCAGCACGAAATAGCCGAGTGCCGCAAGAAGCACGCCGCGTACGCGGGTCGGCGTCTGCGGATCGATCGCGCAATAATAGGCGGCCGCGACATCGCGGCTGAAGGGGATGACGCGCAGCGCCTTTTTCAGCGTAGGCCAGAACGAGCGCCGTACCCGGGCCTCCTGACGGGCCTGGGTTTCTTCGTCTCCCGGCATCAGAATTTCCCCGATCTTGACCTCGTCCACGGTCTTCATCCCTTCCACGTTCGGCATGGTGCTGGAACGCATATGGGAAGGCAGCGTTCCCGCGTCAATTGCGGGCGCGGGCGGCCTTGTCCATCAGCCGGGCAAGGCGAAGGTCGCGCTCGGTCAGCCCGCCGCTGTCATGGGTGGTGAGCGTCACGGAAACACGGGAATAGACATTCGACCATTCCGGATGATGGTCCAACTTTTCCGCCGACAGCGCGCATTCGGTCATGAAGGCAAAGGCGGCGCGGAAATCGGCAAACTTGAAGTTTCGCGATATCGAACGTCCGTCCGGCGTCAGTTCCCAGCCCTCAATTTCCGCAAGCGCCGCCTCGATGGCGGCGGGTTCGAGAAGGGGATCACGCACGGTCGCAACTCCCTCAGTAAAGCTGGCTTTCGGCGTGCCGGCTAGCGTCCCGCCAGGCAGAGCGGCTTTCCTGCAGCGGAAACACCTCTTCCGTCAGGTAGGGACCGCCGCCCACCGATTCCTTCGACGACATCAGCACGAAACGCCCGACGGTGAAGGGCGTGGTGTGGAAGTTGCCGCGGCCTGAAAGATAATGCACGACATCGTCCAGACGGGAGGATTTCAGCCGGGCCAGCGTGACATGCGGGGTGAACTTGCGCGGATCCGGCGGCAGGCCGACACGCTGGCAGATCCGCTCGATTTCCGCCTGCAGCGCATTCATCTCCGGCGAGGGAGACACGCCCGCCCAAAGGGAATGAGGCTTCTTCGATCCGAAGGAACCGATGCCGCTGAGGCTGATCTGGAATTCCTCCCGATCGATCCTGTCCAGCCGATTGACGATCTCGTCGGCAGTACGGTTGTCGATATCACCGATGAAGCGCAAGGTAATGTGGTAATTCTCGACGTCGATCCAGCGCGCACCTGGAAGTCCGCCACGCAGCAGGGAGAGGCTCATGGCGGCATTGCGCGGGATTTCGAGGGCGGTGAAAAGTCTCGGCATAGCGAACCTCCTCGAATCTCTTGCGATAGCCGTAGCGGAACACGCATCGGCCTTGCGCGCAAGCACCAATTTTTGCCCTGCACAATCAACCGTCTTTGGGCAGAGCCTTGATGAAGGCCTCCACGGCCGGCAGCGAACGGTCGACCATCACTCCGACACCCTTCTCGTTCGGGTGCATGCCATCCGAGAGTTGCAGCTCCTTGTGCGTCACCACGCCGTCGAGGAAGAAGGGGTAGAGCGGCACGCCATATTTCTGTGCAAGCCGCGGATAGATGCCGTTGAACTTCTCCGCGTAATCGCTGCCCATGTTCGGCGGCGCCATCATGCCGACCAGAAGAACGGGGATCTTGCGTTCCCTGAGGCGCGCCAGCATGGCGTCCAGATTGCTTTCGGTCTGCTCGGGCGGAATGCCGCGCAGCGCGTCATTGGCGCCGAGTTCAAGGATGACGCCATCCGTCCCATCCTCCACGGACCAGTCCAGCCGGGAAAGGCCGCCAGACGTGGTGTCGCCGGATACGCCGGCATTCAGCACAGCCACGTCATGACCGCGCAACTCAAGTGCGCCTTCCAGCTGCGCCGTGTAGGATTGCGAGGGCGACAGCTGGTAGCCCGCCATCAGGCTGTCCCCCATTCCGACGATCTGCAGGGTCTTCGCCTCTGCCGGTACAAGGCCCGCCATCGCAAGCAGGGCAATGACAATCACGTGAAGCCGGGCTGCTTTGAATTTCATGAAATCCATCCCTAGATTGAACAGGTCCGCCGTATTGCGGCAAACGTAGCTTCGAAACAGTTCAGTCGCCAATATAGGATCGTTTGCCGTGGCAAGAACCATCATCACCCTGAAGAAGGCTGATCTGACGCTCGGCAGCGCGGCCGCCGCCGTGCATGTGCTGAAGGGCATCGACCTGATAATTGGCGAAGGTGAGGCCGTTGGCATCGTCGGGCCGTCAGGCTCCGGCAAGTCGACGCTGCTGATGGTGCTTGCCGGTCTCGAGCGGCTGGACAGCGGGGAGATCCACATGCTGGACACGCCGCTGCACACGCTCTCCGAGGATGCGCTGGCGGATTTTCGCGGCCGTAACATCGGCATCGTCTTCCAGTCCTTCCACCTGATCGCCAACATGACGGCGATCGAGAATGTTGCCGTGCCGCTGGAACTGGCAAACGTGCGCAATGCCTTCGATATCGCAAAGCGTGAACTGACGGCGGTGGGCCTTGGCGAGCGTCTGACCCATTATCCGGGCCAGCTCTCCGGCGGCGAGCAGCAGCGGGTGGCGATTGCCCGCGCGCTCGCGCCCTCGCCTGCCGTGCTGATTGCCGACGAGCCGACCGGCAATCTCGACACGGAAACCGGCCGCCAGATCGCCGACCTTCTGTTTGCCAAGCAGAAGGAGCGCGGCATGACGCTGATGCTGGTGACGCATGACACAGCGCTCGCCGCCCGCTGCACCCGGCAGATCCGCGTGCGCTCCGGCGAGATCGCCGCCGACAGCCTGAACAGCGTCAGCCCCGCGGCGGCCTTCGCATGAACGGTGCCGGTTTTCCCCGTATCTCCATCGCCTGGAGGCTCGCGCTGCGCGAGCTGCGCGGCGGGCTGTCCGGTTTCTATATCTTTCTGGCCTGCATCGCGCTCGGCACGGCGGCCATTGCCGCGGTCAATTCCGTCTCGCGCGCCATTACCGGGGCGATCGCAACGCAGGGCCAGTCGCTGCTTGCCGCCGACGCGCGCTTCGAGCTGAACAACCGGGAAGCAACCGCGCAAGAGCGCACCTTCCTCGACACGCTGGGCCAGGTCTCCGTCTCCACGGGGCTTCGCTCCATGGTGCGCCTGCCAAACGGGTCGCAGCAGGCACTGGTCGAGGTGAAGGCCGTCGACGGGGCGTATCCGCTTTATGGCAGCGTGGTGACAGATCCGCAGCGCCCGCTCTCCGACCTGCTTGGCAGAGAGGGTGATGCCTTCGGGGCGGTGGCGGCGCCGCTGCTGCTGGAGCGGCTCGGCATCGAAGCCGGGCAGGAGCTTCTCATCGGCAATGCCCGCATCCGCATCACCGCCGCCTTGGTCACCGAGCCAGATGCGCTGTCTGAAGGGTTCGGCTTTGCACCACGCCTGATGCTGAGCCGCGAGGCACTGATTGCCTCGGGCCTGATCCAGACCGGAAGCCTTGTCGAGCACTCCTACAAGGTGAAGATGCCGGCGCCCCTGTCCCGCGCTGCCCTGACGGAGAAAGCCAACGCTGCCTTTCCGGCCGCGGGCTGGTCGATTCGCACGGCCGACCGTGCCGCGCCGTCGCTGACGGAGAATGTGGAACGCTTCTCGCAATTCCTCACCCTCGTCGGGCTGACAGCGCTGATCGTCGGCGGCGTCGGCGTCGCCAATGCGGTCAGGGCCTTCCTTGACGCCAAGCGAACCACGATCGCGACCTTCAAATGCCTGGGCGCGCCGGCCTTTGTCGTCACGCTGATCTATCTCTTCCAGATCCTGATGATCGGTGCGATCGGCATTGCCATCGGCCTCGTGGTCGGTGCGGCGGCTCCCTTTGCTGCCCTGGGTTTCCTGAAGGATATTCTCCCGCTGCCAAAGGAGACGGCCTTCTACCCGTCCGCGCTCGGCCTTGCCGCGCTGTTTGGCCTGCTCACCACCTTCGCCTTCGCCGTTCTGCCGCTTGGCCATGCACGCGAAGTGCCGGCAACCGCCCTGTTTCGAGAACAGAGCTTCGACCAGAGCCGCCTGCCCTCCTGGCCCTATCTGCTCGCCGCCGGTACGGCACTTGTAGCGCTTGCGGGCCTTGCGATCCTCGCCGCCGAGGACCGCTTCATCGCGGTCGTCTTCCTCGGCGCGGTGGCGGGTGCCTTCGTGCTGCTGCGGTTGGTCGCGGCCGGGATTGCCGCGCTCGCGCGCCGCGCGCCGCGCGTCTCCTCCCCGGCGCTGCGGCTGGCGATCGGCAATATCCACCGGCCGGGCGCGCTCACGCCATCGGTGGTGCTGTCGCTTGGGCTCGGCCTTGCGCTGCTCGTGACACTGTCGCTGATCGACGGCAATCTGCGCCGCCAGCTGACAGGCACGATGATGCAGGAGGCGCCGAACTTCTTCTTCGTCGACATCCAGAGCAGCGAGCGCGAGGGCTTCCTCGACGTGCTGGAGCAGCAGGCCCCGAAAAGCGCGATCACGCAGGTGCCGATGCTGCGCGGTCGCATCATGGCCTTCAACGGCCAGGATGTGGCAAAGATGAACGTGCCGCCCGGCGGGCGCTGGGTGTTGCGGGGCGATCGCGGCATCACCTATGAGACGACGCTGCCCACCAATTCGCGGCTGACGGAAGGGAACTGGTGGCCGGAGAACTACGAGGGCGAGCCGCTCGTCTCGTTTTCGGCGCGCGAAGCGACGGAACTCGGCCTGAAGATCGGCGACACGGTGACGGTCAATGTACTCGGCCGCAACATCACCGCCCGCATCGCCAATTTCCGCGCCATCCAGTGGGAATCGCTGTCGATCAACTTCGTGATGGTGTTCTCGCCGAACACCTTCCGCGGCGCGCCGCATGCCTGGCTTGCAACGCTGAGCGATGCCTCGCTGACCCCGCAGCAGGAAGGCGCGATCCTGCGGGCCGTCACCAATGCCTATCCGACGATTACCAGCGTGCGGGTAAAGGACGCGCTCGACATGGCCGAAGGCCTGCTCGGGCAGCTGGCGACGGCGATGCGGGCGGCGGCGGCCGTCGCGCTGATCGCCTCCGTCCTCGTGCTGTCGGGGGCGCTCGCGTCGGGCAACCGGGCCCGCACCCATGATGCGGTGATCCTCAAGACGCTGGGCGGCACCCGCGCCATGCTGATGCGCGCCTTCAGCTACGAATACATGATCCTTGGCGCCGCCACCGCCATCTTCGCGCTTCTGGCGGGCGGCCTCTCCGCCTGGTTCGTCGTCAGCCGCATCATGCGCCTGCAATCGACCTTCCTGCCGGACGTGGCGGCGGCGACGCTGATCGGCGCGCTGGTACTGACGGTCGGCATCGGGCTTGCCGGCACATGGCGGGTGCTGGGCCAGAAGGCCGCACCGGTGCTGCGGGAACTCTAGGAGCAATCGAGGGTTGTCGAAGGCGGCGCCGGATTAAATCTTCGTCACTTTCGCGAATCGGAGCTGATTCGGGTTCCCGCCACTTGAACGCACGGGCGGGACAGCGCATATTTCAGGCATGCTTGCTGAGGCTCCGCAGCGGCGCCAGGGTTTCAAAGGCCCGACACCGTAGCAACACCGGAGCTTTGAGAGGACGATATGTCTGAACGTTACAACTTCCAGAGCCGTGCCCAATCGGCCGCAATGATTGACGAAGGCCTTCGCAGCTACATGCTGAAGGTCTACAACCTGATGGCGCTTGGTCTGGTCATCACCGGCCTGGCAGCCTTCGGCACCTGGCAGCTTGCCGTCGCAGACGGCCATCTGACGCCGTTCGGCGTGGCGCTCTACACGAGCCCGCTGAAGTGGCTTGTGATGTTCGCTCCGCTGGGAATGGTCTTCTTCCTCAGCTACCGCATCAACAGGATGAGCGTGTCAGCGGCGCAGACCACCTTCTGGATCTATGCCGCGCTGATGGGCCTGTCGCTGTCCTCGGTCTTCCTCGTCTTCACCGGCCAGAGCATCGTGCAGACTTTCTTCGTGACGGCCGCCTCGTTCGGCGCCCTGTCGCTCTACGGCTACACGACGAAGCGTGACCTGACGGCCATGGGCTCGTTCATGATCATGGGTCTGTTCGGCCTGATCATCGCCTCGATCGTCAACATCTTCCTGGCCTCCTCGGCCGTCGCCTTCGCCATCTCGGTGCTGGGCGTGCTGATCTTCGCCGGCCTCACCGCCTATGACACGCAGAAGATCAAGGAAATGTATTTCGATGGCGACGATGCCGCCGTGATGGGCCGCAAGGCGATCATGGGTGCGCTGACGCTCTATCTCGACTTCGTCAACCTGTTCATGTTCCTGCTGCAGTTCCTGGGCAACCGCAACAATTAAGCGGCCCGAACGGAAATCGGTTCGACACCAGACGGAAAGGCGGTCCTTCGGGGCCGCCTTTTTTCATGGCGCGTGAGGTCCGGCTGGGAGCGTTCAGCCGATCACCGTGACCATGGTGCCCGACCGCAGATGCGGCAGCAGACGGCGCATGTCGCGGAGACTGACGGCAATGCAGCCGGCCGTCGGCTCATAGCCGGGGCGGATCAGGTGAAAGAAGATCGCCGAACCGCGGTTGCGGCGGCGCTCCGTCACGTTCCAGTCCAGCACCAGGCAGATGTCGTAGAGGCCGTCGGTGCGGGAAAGCACCTCATGGCTCGGCACGAAAGGGATTCGGACGGGCCGGTTGTAGGACGGATGGCCGGGATCGTCGCACCACAGCATGTCCTTGCGGATGCGTCTGAAGGGCAGCGCCGTCGGCGGCAAGCGCAGGCGATCGCCCCGGACAAAGCCGTAAAGCAGCCGCATGGTGGCGATCGGCGTGGCACCATCGCCCTCCCGTTTGCGAGCGGTTGTTCCAGAACGGCCGAGCGCTGCTGGCACCGTCAATGGGCCGATGCTCACGAAACCGCGAGCGCGATTTGATGGCGCGGTGCGAACAACCAGCGCATTTCCCTTGCGAAGGGGGTTTATCCCACCCATTTCTCACACACATTGTTGCTTTCGACAGGAATTCGTTTGAAGTGATAGCACAATGTCACGTGCAACGAAGCGCCTCTCCGCCATTGGCGGACGGGCCAACGGAAAGGCAAAGACGGCATGGCAGCCCGCACCATTCTGCTGGTGGATGACGATGACGACCTGCGCGAGACGCTGGTGGAACAGCTTTCCCTCTATGAGGAATTTGCGCTGGTGCAGGAAGCGAATGCCACGCGTGCCATGGCAACCGCGAAATCCCGCCAGATCGACCTGCTGATCATGGATGTCGGCCTGCCGGACATGGACGGCCGCGAGGCCGTGAAGCTGCTGCGCAAGGCGGGCTTCAAGGCGCCCATCATCATGCTGACCGGCCACGATACGGATTCCGACACGATCCTCGGTCTGGAAGCCGGCGCCAACGACTATATCACAAAGCCCTTCCGCTTCGCCGTGCTTCTGGCGCGCATCCGCGCCCAGTTGCGCCAGTACGAGCAGAGCGAGGACGCCACCTTCACGGTCGGCCCCTACCTGTTCAAGCCGAGCCAGAAGCTCTTGACCACCGAGGACGGCAAGAAGATCCGGCTGACGGAAAAGGAAGCGGCGATCATCCGCTATCTCTACCGCGCCGGCCAGAAGGTGGTGACGCGCGACGTGCTGCTGGAAGAGGTCTGGGGCTACAATTCCGGTGTGACGACCCATACGCTGGAAACCCATGTCTATCGCCTGCGGCAGAAGATCGAGCGCGATCCGTCCAATGCGGAGATCCTCGTCACTGAAAACGGTGGCTACAAGATCGTTCCCTGACCGGAAGGACAGCCCATGGCGCTCAGCGACGACATTCGCCTTCTCTCCGAAGTGCCCCTCTTCCAGGGGCTCGATGAAGACCAGTTGCGGCTGGTCGCCTTCGGGGCGGAGCGGCGCAATGTCAGCAAGGGTCAGGAACTGTTTCGCGAACGCTCGCCCGCCGAATGCGCCTTCGTGGTGGCGCGCGGGCGTATCGATCTCTACACCGAGGGCCGCGACGGCATTGCGGACCTCAGCCGCTCGGTCGGTCCGGGTACTCTCCTCTCCGAGCTTGCGCTGGTGACCATGGTGGAGCGAAAATTCACCGCGATCGCTGCAGAGGATGGCGAGGTTCTGCGTATCGCCCGCACGCTGTTCCACCGGCTGCTGGAGGAATATCCGTCGGTGGCCGCCGTCTTGCAGGAGCGGATCCGGCAGAACCTTGCGCGGCTTGCGGCAGAGGCGCTGGCGCAGCAGCATCGCTTTGCCTGAAGGGCCGAACCGGCCCCTTTGTACGAGGTTGCCCGGCATGCGCCGAGCGCACTGGAAATGCCGGCATTTTTCCGCCATATAGCCCGAAACGACGGACATCGGTCCGAAAGGTGGCTTTCCATGGTACAGACGGTCGAATTCGCGAAGATGAACGGGCTTGGCAACAAGATCCTCGTCGTGGATATGCGCGGCCGTTCCGACCGGGTGACGCCCGAGGCCGCGATTGCGCTGGCAGCCGATCCCGAGACCGCCTTCGACCAGATCATGGCGATCCACGATCCGAAGATCGCCGGTACCGACGCCTATATCGACATCGTCAATTGCGACGGCACGCGCGCCCAGGCCTGCGGCAACGGCACGCGCTGCGTGGTGCAGGCGCTTGCCGCCGAGACCGGACGGAGAACCTTCACCTTCCAGACGCTGGCCGGTATCCTGACGGCAGAAGATCATGCCGACGGCACGATCTCCGTCGACATGGGCAAGCCCGTGTTCCAGTGGGACAAGATCCCGCTGTCGGAGGAGTTTGCCGATACCAGCCGCATCGAGCTGCAGATCGGCCCGATCGACGCCCCCGTGCTGCATTCGCCCGCGGTAATGTCCATGGGCAATCCGCATGCGGTCTTCTGGGTGGATCGCGACCCGATGAGCTTCGATCTCGGCCGCTTCGGCCCGCTTCTCGAAAACCACCCGATGTTTCCGGAAAAGGCCAATATCACGCTGGCCCAGGTGATCTCGCCGACCGAAATGGTGACGCGCACCTGGGAGCGCGGCGCGGGTCTGACGCTCGCCTGCGGTTCCGCCGCCTGCTCCGCCGGCGTCTCCGGCGCACGGACAGGGCGCACCGGCCGCACGGTCACCATCACCGTCGCCTCCAGCCCCAATCGCGGCAAGCTGACGATCGAGTGGCGCGCCGACGACCATGTGATCATGACCGGCCCGGCCGAATGGGAATGGTCCGGCCGTCTCGACCCCACGACCGGCCGCTTCGCGCGCGACCCGGAGGCCGCCGAGGCCATGGTCCCGTGAGCGGCGTCGAGGTCATCACCTTCGGCTGCCGGCTCAACACCTATGAATCCGAGGTCATGCGGGCGGAGGCCGAAAAGGCGGGGCTGAACAATGCCATCCTCGTCAACACCTGCGCGGTGACCGGCGAAGCCGTGCGCCAGGCGCGGCAGGCGATCCGCCGGGCGCGGCGGGAAAACCCGCATGCCCGCATCATCGTGACCGGCTGCGCGGCCCAGACCGAAGCCGGCACGTTCGGCGCGATGCCGGAGGTGGATGCGGTTCTCGGCAATGAGGAAAAGCTGAAAAGCGCCGCCTATCGCGCCCTGCCGGATTTCGGTGTCTCGGCGGAAGAGAAGCTGCGCGTCAACGACATCATGAGCGTGAAGGCTACGGCGCCGCAGATGGTGCGCCACATCGATGGCCATGTGCGCGCCTTCATCCAGGTGCAGAACGGCTGCGATCACCGCTGCACCTTCTGCATCATTCCCTATGGTCGCGGCAATTCCCGCTCCGTGCCGATGGGCGCTGTGGTGGAGCAGGCCCGCAGGCTTGTCGCCGAAGGCTACCGCGAAATCGTGCTGACGGGCGTCGATGCCACAAGCTACGGCGCGGACCTGCCGGGCCAGCCGACGCTCGGACTGCTGGCAAAGACGCTTCTGAAGCAGGTGCCGGACATCGAACGCCTGCGCCTCTCCTCCATCGACAGCATCGAGGCGGACCGTCATCTGCTCGACCTCATCGCCGAGGAGGCGCGCTTCATGCCGCATCTGCACCTGTCGCTGCAGCATGGCGACGACATGATCCTGAAGCGCATGAAACGGCGGCATGCGAGCGCCGACGCGCTGGCCTTCGTGGAGCAGGTGCGCCGGCTGCGGCCGGAAACGAGTTTCGGCGCCGACATGATCGCCGGTTTCCCGACCGAGACCGAGGAAATGTTTTCCAATGCCGTGCGGCATGCGCAAGACTGCGGTCTCTCCTTCCTGCACGTCTTTCCCTACAGCCCGCGACCCGGCACGCCGGCGGCGCGCATGCCGCAGCTCGACCGCGCGCTCGTCAAGGAACGGGCAGCACGGCTGCGCGCCACGGGCGAGCAGTTGACCGCGGCCCATCTCGACCGGATGGTCGGCACGCGCCAGACCCTTCTGGTGGAAATGAGCGGCTTCGGCCATACCGAGAATTTTTCGCTGGTCGCGGCACCCGGTTTGACGCCGCGCGATCTGGTGCCGGTCACCATTACCGGCCACAATGGCAAACATCTGACAATGCAGGTTGCCGCTGCCTGTGCAGCGTGACGGAACGGATCATTCATGGCGCTGGGTTTCATCAAAAAAGTCTTCTCGTTCGGCAAGGACAAGCCGGCCACGGAAGACGACAAGGCACCGGAAGGTCTGACGGTCGAGGAACAGGCAGCAATCGCCGCCGAGGCCGAACCGCATGCCCGCAGCGAGGATCTGCCGGTCTCGCCGGTCGATCCGGTCTCGCTTGCCGAAATGGAAACGGCCGGCGGCCCGGCGGATGACGATGCGGATGACGCCGCCGATCTGCTGACGGCAGCCGCAGCCCCCGGCGATCTAAGCATGGTGCCGCTGGCGCTGCTGGAGGCGGAGTCCGGGGTTTCCTCCCCTGCCCTGCCGGGCATCCCCCCCACAGATGGGGGGACCGACACGCCTTTGACGGATCAATCCCCATCGGACGCTTTCTCCGAGGACACGGCACTTCATTCCGTCCCGGCGCCAGACACTGAGAACACGACAGACCCGTCGAGGCAGGAGGATGCCGCAGCAGTCCCCCCCCTTGTGGGGGGGATGCCCGGCAGGGCAAGGGGGGACTTCACCAATCCCGCCGACCCTGCCCTTCCCAAGGGTTTTGTCACGCGCAAAGTGGAAGAGCCGGTGGTGGAGGCAGCGCCGCAGCCAAAACTCTCCTGGTTCCAGAAGCTGCGGCAGGGCCTGTCGCGGACGTCAGCGCAGCTGACCGGACAGATCGCCGCCCTCTTCACCAAGCGCAAGCTGGACGAGGCCACGCTGGAGGAGCTGGAAGACCTGCTGATCCAGGCCGATCTCGGTGTCGAGACCGCGATGCGGATCACCGACACGCTCTCGTCCGAGCGCTACGGCAAGGACGTGACGGGCGAGGACGTCTCGCGCATCATGGCGACGGAGATCACCAAGGTGCTGACACCGGTGGCGAAACCGCTGGAACTCGATCTCTCGCACAAGCCGCATGTCATCCTCGTCGTCGGCGTGAACGGCACCGGCAAGACGACGACGATCGGCAAGCTGGCGGCAAAGCTTTCCGGCTCCGGCCTCAAGGTGATGCTGGCAGCGGGCGACACCTTCCGTGCCGCGGCCATCGAGCAGCTGAAGATCTGGGCCGACCGCACGAACTCGGAATTCATCGGCACCAGGCTCGGCGCCGATGCCGCTGGCCTTGCCTATGACGCCTTCGAACAGGCGCGGGCGAAGAAATGCGACGTGCTGATCATCGATACCGCCGGCCGCCTTCAGAACAAGGCGGAACTGATGGCGGAGCTGGAAAAGATCGTCCGCGTGCTCGACAAGCTCGATCCGGATGCGCCGCACACGGTGCTGCAGACGCTGGACGCCACGACCGGCCAGAACGCCATGAACCAGGTGGAGATCTTCCGCAACGTGGCGGGCGTCGGCGGCCTGATCATGACCAAGCTCGACGGCACGGCGCGCGGCGGCATTCTGGTGGCGATTGCTGCCAAGCACAAGCTGCCGGTCTATTTCATCGGCGTCGGCGAAGGGATCGACGATCTCGAACCCTTCGAAGCCGGTGATTTTGCCCGCGCCATTGCCGGCCTGACGCATTGATGCCACAGATGGCGGGTTTGCATCGCAAACAGCCCAACGGAAGATGAAGACGATCCATGCAGAGCCTTGAAAGCGACACGACGCCGACCCGCCAGGAGAAGCAGCACCCGGGCCTTAAGCTTGCGCTGGAGATCGGGCCGCTGCTCGTCTTCTTCTTCGGCAATCTGCGCGGCGAGTGGCTGGTCCAGAAATTCCCCGCGCTCTCGGCGCTCGGCGGCCCGCTTCTGGTAGCGACCGGCCTGTTCATGGCGGCGACCGTGCTGTCGCTGGTCGTCTCCAAGATCGTGTTCCGCCACCTGCCGGTGATGCCCTTCGTCTCCGGCATCGTGGTGCTGATCTTCGGCGGCCTGTCGATCTGGCTGCAGGACGAGGTCTTCATCAAGATGAAGCCCACCATCGTCAACACGCTGTTCGGCGTGACGCTGCTCGTCGGCCTGGCGCTTGGCAAATCGCTGCTCGGCTATGTCTTCAACGCTGCCTTCCAGCTGACCGACGAGGGCTGGAAGAAGCTGACGCTACGCTGGGGCCTCTTCTTCCTGTTTCTCGCCGTGCTGAACGAAGTCGTCTGGCGCAATTTCTCCGATGCGGCCTGGGTGAACTTCAAGGTCTGGGGCACGATGCCGATCACGATTGCCTTCACGCTGGCGCAGATGCCGCTGATCATGAAGCACTCGCTGGAGCAACCGTCCGAGGACGGCAAGTGACGCTGGCGAAGGCTTCGCCTTCCCGCTCCCACGCCTTCTGGCTTTCGGTCGCCCTGATCCTTCTCACCGTCCAGATTGTCTCCGAACATCTGATGGGTCGGGTATGGATCTGCACCTGCGGTACCATCAAACTGTTCGAGCCGGGCGTGAACACGCCGGGCAATTCACAGCACATGGCCGACTGGTACACGCCCTCGCACATCATCCATGGCTTCCTGTTCTATGGCCTCGGCTGGCTGGTGCTGCGCAAGGCAGACCTTCCCAAACGGCTGGCGCTCGCCACCCTGATCGAGGCGGGCTGGGAGCTTCTGGAAAACTCGCCGATCATCATCAACCGCTACCGCTCCGCCACCATGGCGATCGGCTACGAGGGCGACAGCATCCTCAACTCGGCGATGGACACCCTCTTCATGGCGCTCGGCTTCCTGTTTGCGGCGCGCGCCCCGATCTGGCTGACGGTCGCCATCGCGCTTGCCTTCGAACTGCTGACCGGTCTTCTCATTCGCGACAACCTGACGCTTAACGTGCTGATGCTGATCTGGCCGGTGGAGGCGATCAAGGCCTGGCAGGCAGGCGTGTAACGCCCTTTACGCGGCTTCGCCGAGCTCTGGAATGTTCGCCAGTTCGCTACCGAGTTCGGCGCTCTGCTTCTTGAGATCGTAGTTTGACTGAAGGTTAAGCCAGAGTTCGGGCGTCGTCCGGAAGAATTTGGCAAGCCGCAGCGCCGTATCCGCGCTGATGCCGATCTTCTCCGCCACAATAATGCGCTCGATGCGCGTCCGCGGAACCCTCAACGTCTTGGCCAGCGCATAAGCGGACATGCCCAGGGGTTCGAGATACAGATCTCTCAGAATCTCGCCCGAATGAATGGCTGGCGCCTTACTGAGCGTCATCTCGTATCTCCCGCCTGTCTCCACCGTCTTCAGTGGTCATCGACGATCTCGACCTCTTCCGCATCGCCGTCTTTCCAAATGAAACAGATCCGCCATTGAGCGTTGACGCGCACCGAATGCTGGCCTTAGCGGTCACCCGATAGCTTTTCGAGGCGATTGCCAGGCGGGGACCGAAGATCCTCCAGAGATCATGCCGCATCGATGAGGGTCAACAACTGCTGTGCACGACGAACAAGCTCGGCTGGAAAACCCTTTCCAATGGTTCCTGCATCGACGGCTTCGGCTCTTTTATCCCGGAACGACCGGATCATTCGCCGCCTCCATTGTTCGTATCCCACAGTGATACGCAGAGGAAGACAAGGGAAAGCAGGCCGCGTCTCAGCTTGACGGTTTGGCCAGGGCCTTCGCGATCGCCGGCAGCAGATCCTGCGTCACGCTGCGCTCGTCGAACGGGCCGACACGCTTGTAGAGAATGGTACCGTCGGTGCCGACCAGATAGCTTTCCGGAATACCGTAGACGCCCCAGTCGATCGCCGCCTTGCCGTTCGGATCGACGCCGATCGCCCGATAGGGATTGCCGAGTTCGCCGAGGAAACGCAGGGCGTTGTCGTTGCGGTCCTTGTAGTTGATGCCGACGATGGTGAGGCGCGGATCGGTGGCCAGTTGCTTCAGCAGCGGATGCTCCTGCCGGCAGGGCACGCACCAGGAGGCAAACACGTTGACGAGCGTGAGCTTGCCGCGAATGGCGGCATCGGTCAGCGCCGGTGTAGCGGACCCTTCCAGCGGCGGCAGTGCAAGGGAGGGGGCGGGCTTGCCGATCAGCGCGGAGGGAATGGCCGCGACATCCAGCCCGTTGACATCCTGGTCATAGAGCATCTTGCCGGCAATCGCGGCAAAGCCCGCAAACACCAGAAGCGGGATCAGCACCAGCACCCGGATCGCGCGACGGCGGGGAACGGCGTCCGGTCCGACCTCGCCGCTCACGACGCCGTCTTTCCGGTCGATGCAGAGGCCGGAGCGGCAGAGCGGCGGCGCAGGCCGGCCGCCTCCAGTTCCGCCAGTTCCCGGCGACGGGCGCGGCCATCGGCGACGGTCCAGATCACCAGAGCAAGGATCACGACGGCCGCAACGCCATAGGAGGCCAGAACATAGAAGGCATGGGTCATGGTCAGTCTCCGCGGCCGGCGAGGCGTGCCGCCATGCGCCGCTGCGTTGCCACCCGGCGACGCCAGATCTCGTTGCGGATCGCCATGATGTGCAAGGTGAAGAAGAGCAGCGTGAAAGCCAGCGCCATCACGATCAGCGGGCGGAGAAATTCAGCATCGATGGTCGGGCCGCCCATACGGATCACGCTTGCCGGCTGGTGCAGCGTGTTCCACCAGTCGACCGAGAACTTGATGATGGGAATATTGACGAAGCCGACGAGGATCAGCACCGCCGAGACGCGGGCGGCGCGCGACGGATCGTCCATGGCGCGGTTGAGCGCGATCAGGCCGAGATACATCAGGAACAGGATGAAGACGGAGGTCAACCGCGCATCCCATACCCACCAGGTGCCCCACATCGGCTTGCCCCACAGCGAGCCGGTCACCAGTGCCACCAGCGTGAAGGCAGCCCCCAGCGGCGCGGCAGCCTTGTGGCTGACATCGGCCAGCGGATGGCGCCAGACCAGCGTGCCGAGCGCCGAGAGCGCCATCACCGAATAGCACATCATCGACAGCCAGGCGGCCGGCACATGGATATACATGATGCGCACCGTATCGCCCTGCTGGTAGTCTCCCTCCGTGGTGAAGGCGAGTGTGAGGCCAAGCGCGAACAGCAGGCAACAGAGGCCGGCAAGCCAGGGCAGCACGCGTTCGGCGATCGCCAGGAAGCGCGTCGGGTTGGCGAGGTCGCTGAATTTGCGGATGGCAAGGCTTTCGGTCATGGCGTCCTTCTAAATCACGGCCGGTGGCCTGCACTTGATCCTAGTCAATCCCCGGCATTGCGCAACGCCAGGGCGGCACCTGCCGGCCCCAGCACGGCAAAAAACATCGTGATGGCCGTCAGGATCAGGAATGGCGGTAAAAAGGGCGCCGGATCCTCCACGGCCGCATAGGCCGCGCTGACCCCGAAGATCAGCACCGGAATGCAGAGCGGCAGCACGAGGATGGAGACGAGCAGCCCGCCGCGCGGCAGCGTGACGGAGACCGCTGCCCCCACCGCGCCGATGAAGGTGAGCGCCGGCGAACCGACCAGCAGCGTCAGCATCACCGCACCGATCGCCACCTCGCTCATGTTCATGAACAGGCCGAGCAGCGGCGAGGCGATCACCAGCGGCAGCACGTTGGCGAGCCAGTGGGCAAGGCACTTGACCAGCACCGTCAGCACCAGCGGATGCTCCTGCATCAGCAGAAGATCGAGCGAGCCGTCGTCGCGGTCGGCCTGGAACATCCGGTCGAGGCCGAGCAGGGCAGCCAGCAAGGCGCCGATCCAGACGATCGCCGGGCCGATGCGCGACAAGAGATTGAGATCCGGCCCGACACCAAAGGGAATGACGGCCACCACGGTCATGAAGAACAGGATGCCGATCAACGCGCCGCCGCCGGCCCGGATCGACAGCTTCAGATCGCGAAGCAGAAGGGCGGTCATGCGAAGTCCTCCCCCGTTTCCGCATATTGAAACCCCTTCATCTCCAGCCGGTGGGCAGCGACGAGATCCAGCGGCTGGTGGGTGGCCGCGACGACCAGTCCGCCCCGACCCAGATGATCGCGAATCAGGCGGGCAAACAGCGCCTCCGCCGCGACATCCAGCGCAGCCGTCGGCTCGTCGAGCAGCCAGACCGGACGATGGGCGACCAGCAGCTTGGCAAAAGCCATGCGCCGTTGCTGGCCGGCCGAGAGATAGCCGAAGGGCAGATGCAGGATGGCTTCCAGTTCCACCGCCGCCGCCGCCTCGCCGATGGAAAGGCCGGCGCCGCCCGGCCGGTCGCAGAGGAAGGCGCGCCAGAAGCCGAGATTTTCCGCAACCGAAAGCTCCGGTTTCATGGCATTGCGATGCCCGAGATAGTGGCAGACTTCCCGCACCGGAAGCCCGGTTTCAGCCGGTTCTGCCTGCCAGAAAACACGGCCAGACGCGGGGCGCATCAGGCCCGCGACCACCTTCAGAAGCGTCGATTTTCCAGAGCCGTTGCGGCCGGTCAGAAGGAGCGCCTCTCCCGCCGTTAAGTTGAAGGAAATATTCGAGAAAATCAGGTCCTCGCCGCGATGCGCCGAGAGGTTTTCGGCGTTGAGCCGCATGATTTGAGCCTCTGGTATCCCGGCGGAACGCACTGCAAAAAAATCTCGCAATCTGCCCCTTCACCGTCTGGAACACTTCTTAGAAATTATCTATAAGCTTCGCAACCACGCCAGCGGCCGGCGTGATTTTCACTTTGCGCCGGACCTGAAGAAATTTCTTCTCGTGCGGACAGCGGAAATGGTCGCACCCGCATCCTGATGTGCATGTAGTGCATAGGCGTCCGCACGCGCGTGTTGGCTCTTGATATCAGCGGGGTTGTTTCCGTGACCAAATCTCTCGACAGCTTTCATTGCCGGTCGGTCCTGACCGTCGGCGGCAAGGACTACGTTTATTACAGCCTGCCGAAGGCGGAGGCCAATGGCCTTCCCGGCGTCTCCAAGCTGCCCTTCTCCATGAAGGTCCTGCTGGAAAACCTGCTGCGTTTCGAAGACGGCAAGTCCGTCACCAAGGAGCAGATCCTTTCGGTCGCCGAATGGCTGAACAACAAGGGCAAGGTCGAGAACGAAATCGCCTATCGTCCGGCGCGCGTTCTGATGCAGGACTTCACCGGCGTTCCGGCGGTGGTCGATCTCGCTGCCATGCGTGACGGCATCAAGTCGCTCGGTGGCGACCCGGAAAAGATCAACCCGCTGGTGCCCGTCGATCTCGTGATCGACCACTCGGTCATCGTCGACGAATTCGGCAACCCGAACGCCTTTGCCCGCAACGTGGAGCTGGAATACCAGCGCAACGGCGAGCGCTACCGCTTCCTGAAGTGGGGCCAGCAGGCCTTCAAGAACTTCCGCGTCGTCCCGCCCGGCACCGGCATCTGTCACCAGGTGAACTTCGAATATCTCGGCCAGACCGTCTGGACGAAGGACGAAGACGGCGAAACCATCGCCTATCCCGATACCTGCGTCGGCACCGATTCCCATACCACGATGATCAACGGTCTCGGCGTTCTCGGCTGGGGCGTGGGTGGTATCGAAGCGGAAGCCGCCATGCTTGGCCAGCCGGTCTCCATGCTGCTGCCGGAAGTCGTCGGCTTCAAGCTGACCGGCACGCTGAAGGAAGGCGTCACCGCGACCGACCTCGTGCTCACCGTTGTGCAGATGCTGCGCAAGAAGGGTGTGGTTTCCAAGTTTGTCGAATTCTTCGGCACGGGTCTCGACACCCTGCCGGTTGCCGACCGTGCCACCATCGGCAACATGGGTCCGGAATATGGCGCGACCTGCGGCTTCTTCCCGGTCGATTCCGCCACCGTCGGCTACCTCGACATGTCCGGCCGCACCAAGGACCGTATCGCCCTCGTCGAAGCCTATTCCAAGGCGCAGGGCATGTGGCGCGAAGGTGACGGTTCCGACCTCGTCTTCACCGATACGCTGGAACTCGATCTCGGCGACGTCGTGCCGTCCATGGCCGGCCCGAAGCGTCCGGAAGGCCGCCTGGCCCTCGAAACCATTGCCCCGAACTTCGCAACCGCCCTCGAAGGCGATTACAAGAAGCCGGGCCAGCTCGATCAGCGCTGGGCTGTCGAAGGCACGGATTTCGATCTCGGCCATGGCGACGTAGCGATTGCCGCCATCACGTCGTGCACCAACACGTCCAACCCGAGCGTTCTGATCGCGGCCGGCCTTCTCGCCCGCAATGCCGTCGCCAAGGGTCTGAAGTCGAAGCCCTGGGTCAAGACCTCGCTGGCACCGGGATCGCAGGTCGTCGGCGAATACCTCGAAAAGTCCGGCCTGCAGAAGGAGCTCGACGCGCTCGGCTTCAACCTGGTCGGCTTCGGCTGCACCACCTGCATCGGCAATTCCGGTCCGCTGCCGGCGCCGATTTCGAAGACGATCAACGACAAGGGCATCATTGCCGCCGGCGTTCTCTCCGGTAACCGCAACTTCGAAGGCCGCATCTCGCCGGACGTTCAGGCGAACTATCTGGCGTCCCCGCCGCTCGTCGTCGCCTACGCTCTCGCCGGCACGGTCCAGAAGGACCTGACCAGCGAACCGCTCGGCGAAGACCAGGACGGCAACCCCGTCTACCTGAAGGACATCTGGCCGACCTCTGCCGAAGTGCAGGAGTTCATCCAGAAGTACGTCACCCGCGAACTGTTCGAAACCAAGTATGCCGACGTCTTCAAGGGCGACGCCAACTGGCAGGCCGTGCAGGTTCCGGAAGGCCAGACCTATGCCTGGGACGACAAGTCGACCTACGTGCAGAACCCGCCCTACTTCGTCGGCATGCCGAAGAAGGCCGGCGTCGGCACCGACAACATCGTCAACGCCCGCGTGCTCGGCCTGTTCGGCGACAAGATCACCACCGACCACATTTCTCCGGCCGGTTCGATCAAGGCACAGTCTCCGGCCGGTGCATACCTGATCGGCAATGGCGTGTCCGTTGCGGACTTCAACCAGTACGGCACGCGCCGCGGCAACCATGAAGTGATGATGCGCGGCACCTTTGCCAACATCCGCATCCGCAACTTCATGCTCGGCCCGAACGGCAAGGAAGGCGGCTACACCGTCCACTATCCGTCCAAGGAAGAGATGTCGATCTACGACGCGGCCATGAAGTACAAGGCCGAGGGCGTTCCGCTCGTCATCTTCGCCGGCGTCGAATATGGCAACGGCTCCTCGCGTGACTGGGCTGCCAAGGGCACCAACCTGCTCGGCGTGCGCGCCGTGATCGCCCAGTCCTTCGAGCGCATTCACCGCTCGAACCTGGTCGGCATGGGCGTCATCCCCTTCGTCTTCGAAGAGGGCACCAACTGGCAGAGCCTGGACCTGAAGGGCGACGAGACCGTCACCATCGAAGGCCTCGATGGCGAGATCAAGCCGCGCGAATGGAAGATCGCCAAGATCACCTATGCCGACGGCACGGTGAAGGAGATCAAGATCCTGTGCCGCATCGACACGCTGGATGAGGTCATCTACGTCAACAATGGCGGTATTCTTCAGACGGTTCTGCGCGACCTCGCTGCCTGATCGCACGCAGAACGCATCGATTGCCGCCGGACACCTTGTCCGGCGGCATTTTTATGAGCAAGTTTCTCTGTCCTTCGTGTCTCACCCCCTTGTGACTTCCGCTTGATGGAGGTCACAGGTTAGGTTTCCCGCCACACAAAGATGATCCGCAGCAACAAAGACAAGACATGCTCCTCCAGAAGGCGAGACCGATGATGCTCACACGCTCTGCCGCGCTGCTGCTGGCAGTCGGGCTCTATGCCGCGTCGGCACTGGCCGGCGAGATGCAGACGCCACCGAAGGGCGTGGTGGAACTGTTCACCTCGCAGGGCTGCGCCTCGTGTCCGCCAGCCGATGCCGCGCTGAAGACGCTGGTGGAGCAGGGCGATGTGGTGGCGCTGTCCTATCACGTCGATTACTGGAACTATCTCGGCTGGACGGACACGCTGAGTTCGAAGGACAATACCGAACGTCAGTATGGCTATGCCCATTCCATGGGTCGCAGCGGGGTCTATACGCCGCAGGCGATCATCAACGGGCGCGACCACCTGAAGGGCACCGATGTGTCCGCGATCAACGGCAAGATCGACAGCCTGACGGCCGCCGGCCAGGGGCTGACGGTGCCGGTGAAGGCCCGGATGAACAATGACGAGATGGAGATCAGCATCGGCGAAGGCCAGGGCCGCGCCGATATCGTCGTCGCCTATTTCACCAAGCAGCAGCAGGTCGATGTGGCGCGTGGTGACAATGGCGGTCGCCAGATCGAATACTGGCACAGCGTCTACGATGTGCAGACCGTCGGCATGTGGGAAGGCAAGGCAATGACCATCACGCTGCCCGCAAAGACCATGGGCCGCTCCAAGAAGGATGGCTGCGCCATTCTGCTGCAGTCGTCGACCGCCAAGGGCGAACCCTCGGCAATCTATGGCGCGACGCTGGTGATGGCAGGCCGCAAACGCAGCAACTGACGGCAGAGAAAGTCCGGCCGGAAGGGTTGGGGGCTGGGGGTAAGGTCAACGCTCCCGACCGGACCAATGGCGCCTCGCGCCAACCGTCGCTGCGAAATCTGCCGGTCGATTCCGGCACTCTTTTGACCAAAATCAGGCGGAAAGCGGTTCATGTCCCGGCATGGTCGGCTGCCGGATCAGCCCTCGCGGGCGGTGGTCCGTGCGGGAACCGCCGATCTGCCGACGGGTTTCAGCCCGCGTCCGGCTTGCATTTTCCGCAGGCTGAGGCACACTGTCATTCATCTGTTACATGGCGTTGGGAGCCTTGATGACCGATCAGTCCGATTTGCCGGGTGGTTTTGCCGAGGGCGCTTCCGTCGTCGATCTCAACCAGTACCGCAAGGCAGCCGATCCTGCCCCCGTTACCTTTCACCGCCGCGAGCTCGACCAGATCCTGTGGATCTATGGCCGCATGGTGGGCGAAGGCGAGTGGAAGGACTATGCCATCGACCATCTGCGTGACAAGGCGGTGTTTTCCGTCTTCAAGCGCTCCGGCGAAATGCCGCTCTACCGCATCGAGAAGAACCCGAAGCTCGCCGCCAAGCAGGGCGCCTACAGCGTGGTCAACACGCATGGCATGATCCTGAAGCGCGGCCACGAGCTTGCCCAGGTGCTGAAGGTGTTCGACAAGGTTCTGAAACTGGTCGAGTGATCGCCTGGGCGACAGATCCGGCACCGCCACGGTGAGGGCCGTGACATCGACCACCAACGTCGGTTGCGGCAAAATTAGCCGGCGAAGAGATTACCCGGATAGGCATCGGGGTCGGGATGGGTGCCTGTGCCCTCCCCCAGTTCCCGCTGCATGAAGACCGTATCCAGCCATTGGCCATGCTTGTAGCCGGTGCCCTTCATGCGGCCGACCATCTCGAAGCCAAGCGCGGCATGCAGCGCGACGGACGCGGGACTTGCGCCGCCGATCACCGCCGCCATCTGCCGGAAACCGAGCGCCGTCGTGCGATCAATGAGGCCCGCCAGCAGCATCTTGCCGATGCCGCGACCGCGCGCATCGGCTGCCAGATAGATCGAATCCTCCACCAGCCAGCGATAGGCCGGCCGCGTGCGGAAGGCGGACGCATAGGCATAGCCGAGAAGCGTCCCCTCTTCAGCCTCCGCCACGATATAAGGATAGCCCTTCCCTGTGATCGCCTCGAAGCGGGCGGCCATTTCCGCCGCGTCCGGCGGCAGGATTTCGTAGCTTGCCGTGCCGTTCAGCACGCTGTCGCGGTAGATCTCGGTGATGGCAGGAAGGTCGGCAGGCAGGGCGTCGCGCAGGCGAAGGGTCATGGAAGCGGTCTGTCATGGTGTCAATGTGGGCGCCACAGTAATCAGGTCACCTAGGACCGTGAAGTGGCTTTGCGGTGTCAGGGGCGCAAAAAGGAAAAGCCGCCGGGCTTTCGCGAAACCGGCGGCCTTCCCGTGTCAGGCTCTCACAAGATCGAGAGGCTTACTTCCACGTGCGAATGTCGACGAAGTGACCGGCAATCGCCGCAGCGGCAGCCATAGCCGGGGAAACGAGATGCGTGCGGCCCTTGTAGCCCTGGCGTCCCTCGAAGTTGCGGTTCGAGGTGGACGCGCACCGCTCACCCGGCTTCAGGCGGTCGTCGTTCATGGCAAGGCACATCGAGCAACCCGGCTCGCGCCATTCGAAACCGGCTTCCTTGAAGATCTTGTCGAGACCTTCGGCTTCCGCCTGTTCCTTCACGATGCCGGAGCCCGGAACGATCATCGCAGACACGCTGGCGGCCACCTTGCGGCCCTCGACGACCTTGGCTGCGGCACGCAGGTCTTCGATACGGCCATTGGTGCAGGAGCCGATGAAGACGCGGTCGATCGCGATGTCGGTGATCTTGGTGCCCGGCTTCAGGCCCATATAGTCCAGCGCGCGCCACTTGGAGGTGCGCTTGTTCTCATCCTGGATGTCATCCGGGTTCGGAACCACGCCTTCGACGGAAATGACGTCTTCCGGCGAAGAACCCCAGGAGACGATCGGCGGCAGGTTGGCAGCGTCCAGCACCACGACGCGGTCGTAATGGGCGCCCTCATCCGAATGCAGCGTCTTCCAGTAGTCGAGCGCCATGTCCCAGGCCTTGCCCTTCGGAGCGCGCGGCTTGTCCTTGATGTAGTCGAACGTGGTTTCATCCGGCGCGATGAGACCGGCGCGGGCACCGCCTTCGATCGTCATGTTGCAGACGGTCATGCGGCCTTCCATCGAGAGCGAGCGGATCGCTTCGCCGGCAAACTCGATGACATGGCCGGTGCCGCCGGCGGTGCCGATCTCGCCGATGATGGCGAGGATGATGTCCTTGGCGGTGACGCCTTCCGGCAGCTGGCCATCGACGCGCACCAGCATGTTCTTGGCCTTTTTCTGCACCAGCGTCTGGGTGGCGAGAACATGCTCGACTTCCGAGGTGCCGATACCGTGCGCCAGCGCGCCAAAGGCGCCGTGCGTGGAGGTGTGGCTGTCACCGCAGACGATGGTCATGCCCGGCAGGGTAAAACCCTGTTCGGGGCCGACGATATGGACGATGCCCTGGCGCTTGTCCTTTTCCGAGTAATACTCGACGCCGAAATCCTTGGCGTTCTGGGCGAGCGCCTCCACCTGAACGCGGCTTTCCTCGTTCTTGATGCCGATGTGGCGATCCGGCGTGGTGGGCACGTTGTGGTCGACCACGGCGAGCGTCTTTTCCGGCGCGCGAACCTTGCGGCCGGCCATGCGCAGGCCTTCGAAAGCCTGCGGCGACGTCACTTCGTGAACGAGGTGACGATCGATGTAGAGAAGACAGGTGCCGGTGTCATCGGTGGAAACGACGTGATCGTCCCAGATCTTGTCATAGAGAGTACGCGGTGCGCTCATGGCTGCCATCCATTTGGTGTCGGAAAACAAGGGATTTGAATTCGGCAGCATCGGCTGCCGCAGGTCACGCGATCAGGCGTGACGAAGTCGGCTGTTCAGAGCACCGGAAATGCGCGCGAAAAACCGTGCCGGCAGACGCTTGTGGTCCTGCAGCACGATGTAACGGTTCGCGAGGCATCCGAATTTTGATCCCATGTCCGAACCTGTAACAGTTTTCCCGCTTCTCGGCAATCCGGCGCAACCACGCTCGACGACCGCATTCGACCATCCTGGCACGGCCAATCCAACCTGTCGCGCGATTGTCATACGCGCTTTGCCATTTCATGCTTCTTCTGCGGCAGGAACAGGAGTGATCGCGATGACCCCACCCATGCAGGATGAAGTGAGCCGTCTCAAGGCAGAGATCGTTGACAGTTTCGATGAGGAACTGGAGCTTCAGCTGGAGGAAGAACGGCTGGAGGATCTGGTCGAGGAAGGCCTGTCGGAGCCGACACTGGAACGCCGCACCTATTTCCGCGAGCTGTTCAAGCTGCAGCACGAGCTGGTGCGTCTGCAGGACTGGGTGCAGTACAAGCAGCTGAAGGTCGTCGTGCTGTTCGAAGGCCGCGATTCCGCCGGCAAGGGCGGCGCCATCAAGCGCGTCACCCAGCGGCTCAATCCGCGCGTCTGCCGGGTGGTCGCCCTTCCCGCCCCGACCGAGCGCGAGCGCAGCCAGTGGTATTTCCAGCGCTACGTCCCGCACCTGCCCTCTGCCGGCGAAATGGTGCTGTTCGACCGCTCCTGGTACAACCGCGCCGGGGTGGAGCGCGTGATGGGCTTCTGCACGCCGGACCAGGTCGAGGAATTCTTCCGCGACGTGCCGGATTTCGAGCGCATGCTGGTGCGCTCCGGCATCATCCTGCTCAAATACTGGTTCTCGATTACCGACGAGGAACAGGAATTCCGCTTCCGCATGCGCATCAACGACCCGCTGAAGCAGTGGAAGCTCTCGCCGATGGACCTTGAAAGCCGTGTCCACTGGGAAGACTACACCCGTGCCAAGGAAGAGATGCTGGAGCGCACCCACATTTCCGAGGCGCCGTGGTGGGTGGTGCAGGCGGTCGACAAGAAGAAGGCGCGCCTCAACATGATCGCCCATCTTCTCGAGCAGATCCCCTATGAGCATGTGCCGAAGGAAGCAATCGAGCTTCCAGCCCGCGTCCGCCATTCGGATTACATCCGCCACCCGGTGCCGGCGAACATGTATGTGCCGGAAAAATACTGATTTCCGAACCTTTTAGCCTCTGGAGCCGGCGCCAAGGCGCCGCTCCACCCGTCTCAGCAGCATCGAGAGCCCGATGGTGAGGATGAGGTAGACATAGGCGAGAATCGAATAGGTCTCGAAGAAGCGAAAGGACCCGGAGGCATAGACCTTGGCCATCTGCGTGATGTCGGAGACGCCGAGCACCGAGACGAGCGAACTATCCTTCACCATCGAGACGAAATCGTTGGAAAGCGGCGGAAAAATCACCTTCAGCGCCTGCGGAAACACCACCAGCCGGAACCGCTGGAACCGCGAAAGACCCAGCGCCTTGGCGGCATCGATCTGGCCCTGGTCGATCGACTGGATGCCGGCACGGAAGATTTCTGCGATGAAGGCGCTGTAGCCGATCATCAGCGCGATGATGGCCCGCCACATCAGCGAGAAATCCCGCACCAGCAGCGCGGGCAGCAGCCCCTTCTCGATCAGCGGCGCGGCGAGAAAGGCATAGACGCCCATGATCGCCGGCGCGCCGACGAAGGCGACGTAGAACAACAGCACCAGGATCGGGATGCCGCGGATCGTCTCAATGTAGAAGCGAGCGGCCTGCCTGAGCGCAAGGCTGCCGGAAAGGCCTGCCAGCGCCACCCCAAGTCCAAGCGCGGTTGCCAGCACAAAGGCCGTCAGCGCCACCCCGATGGTGATGCCGATCCCCTTCGTCACCACGAGGAAGACCTGGCCATAGAGATCGTTGACGGCAATCACGATGGCAAGGCAGGCCATCATCAACCCTAGGGCCACGGCCCACCAGGGGAAATCCCGGTGGGCTTCACCGCGCGGCGCGGTCGCCATCCGCCTTCATTCCCCCATCTTGTAATCGAGGAACCATTTCCTGTTCAGCCGATCAAACGTGCCGTCCGCCTTCAAGGCGGCGATGGCGGCATTGACAGGGCCGACCAGATCGGAGCCCTTCTTGAAGATGAAGCCGAAATCCTCCGAGCCGAGCGGGCCGCCCACCAGTTTCAGGCCACCCTTGGAGGTATCGACATAGCCCTGGCCGGCCGTGCCGTCCGTCAGCACCATGTCGACATCGCCCGCCTTCAGCGCCTGCACCGTGGCGCCGAAGGTTTCGAACAGCTTGATGCGCGGATTCTGCTCGTTGCCGTCAAGCACTTCATAGACGGCCGTGTAGAAGGGTGTGGTACCAGGCTGGGCGCCGATCAGAGCATCCTTGAGCGCGGCAAAGCCCTTGGCGTCGGAAAAGCGCTTCTCATCGCCGCGCACCAGCATGAACTGCTGCGAACGCATGTAAGGATCGGAAAAGTCCACCTTCTCCTTGCGGTCTTCCTTGATGGTGATGCCGGTCATGCCGATATCGTACTGGCCGTCGGACACGGCCTGGATCATCGCATCCCAGGAGGTGTTCTGGTAGGTGATCTTCGCGTTCAGGCGCTTGCCGATCTCCTCCATCGCATCATACTCCCAGCCGATCTGCTTGCCGCTCTTGGGATCGACGAACTGCAGCGGCGGATAGGCATTTTCCGTCACCACCACGATGGTGCGGCCCTTCAGATCCGGCAGGCCGGCGGCGGTTGCAAGACCGGCAGCAAGCGGTGAAAGGGCAAGGGCGGAAAACCCGGCAAGAAGCGAGCGGCGGCGGATCATGGGTCACTCCCGAATGTGTGGCACGGCCGAAATCGACGTCTGAGCGATTGTCATGGAAATGCCGTGGAAGGCAAGAGGCCGAACACACGGACGGCAGCTTGCAGGAGCGCTCGCGCAGCGCGCCCCTTGCCGCCATCGCAACCGAACCTAGTTTCCGCAGTTCAAGCCGGGTGGGGGCGCCTGACTGCTGCGGAGGAACCGTCTTGGTTTCGGAAAAACACCTGATCGCCAAAATCACCTGGCGTCTCATGCCGTTTCTCGGCTTTCTCTATCTGATCGCCTATATCGACCGGCAGAATGTCAGCTTCGCCAAGCTCGACATGGTCGATGCGCTGGGCCTCAGCGAATATGCCTATGGGCTTGGCGCCTCGCTGTTCTTCATTGGCTATTTCCTGTTCGAGGTGCCGAGCAATCTCTTCCTCAACCGGTTCGGCGCCTCCAAATGGTTTGCCCGCATCATGGTGAGCTGGGGCATCGTCACCATCGCACTTGCCTACACCTCCAGCGCCACAATGTTCTACATCCTGCGCTTCCTGCTCGGGGTGGCGGAAGCCGGCTTCTTCCCTGGCGTTCTCTACCTGCTGACCCTCTGGTTCCCCAAGGATTATCGCGGCCGCATGGTGGGCCTGTTCATGATCTTCAGCGCCTTTGCCAATGCGGTCGGCGCGCCGCTTGGCGGCATGCTGCTCGATCTTGATGGTCTCCTCGGCTATGCCGGCTGGGAATGGGTGTTCCTCGCCACGGGCGTTCCCGCCGTCCTCGCCGGCATTGTGACCCTGTTCTATCTCGATGACACACCGGAGAAGGCGCGCTTCCTGACGGGGGCGGAGAAGGACTGGCTGCGCGAGCGGCTGGCAGCGGAAAATGCCGGCATGGAGGAGCATGCCGAAAGCGGCTTCCGGGCGCTGATCAATCCGCGCGTGCTGCTGATGTCCGTCTGCTATATCGGCTTTCCGCTGGCAGCCTATGGCCTCAGCTACTGGCTGCCGACCATCGTGCAGGGCTTTGGCGTGTCCAACACGGTGAACGGGCTCATCAACATCATCCCCTGGCTGATCGTGGCGCTGGCGCTGTGGATCGTGCCGAGCATGGCCGACCGGACGAGCGACAAGACGCCCTATATCGTCGGCCCGGCCTTCGTCGGCGCGATCTGCCTGACGCTGTCGGCGGTCGTGACGGCGCCGATCCTGCAGTTCGCGCTTTTGTGCGTGGCGGCTGCCGGCATCTTTGCCGGACAGCCGGTGTTCTGGAGCCTGCCGGGTCGCTTCCTGAAGGGGGCGGGGGCAGCAGCCGGCATCGCGGCGATCAACTCGGTCGGCAATCTCGGCGGCTTCATCGCGCAGAACGTGGTGCCCTGGATCCGCGACGAGACGGGCAGCACTATCGCGCCGATGTTCTTCCTGGCCGCCTGCCTGGCAATGGCGGGTGTTCTGGTGATTCTCGTCGGACGCCTCCTTGCACGCAAGGCGTCGGCCTGACGAGACGGCACGCCGCTGACTCACGAGAGACAGCGGCGGACACGCATCCTGCCACCCCGGCCGGTTCCCTTTTCCATACTATCGGCAGCGAAAATGCCTTCTTTTCCGGGGCCGGATGCATGCCTATCTCGGCAGGGCATCCATCCCGGGAGACATCCGCATGAAATACATCGCCTTCGTCGCTGCGCTGGCACTCGGCACAGCCGCTCTTCCCCATCTCGCTGCAACGCAGGAAGCGGTTGTCGCCGCAGCCGACAAGGAAGCACAGTTCACAAGCCCCGATCCCGCGCTCAACGCCAACAAGCAGCTCATCTACAAGATCTATCGCGATCTGCTGGAGGCTCACCACTGGGACAGGGCGGCCGATTACCTCAGCGAGCGCTATATTCAGCACAATCCGAATGCGCCTTCCGGACGCCAGAGCGTGGTGGATTTCTTCACGAAGGGACTGGGCGTCAAGCCAATCCCCATTGAGGACAGGCTGAAGAGCCCGATCGTTTTCGTACAGGCGGAAGGTGACCTCGTGACCGTTGCCACGGTGCGCACCGAAAAGGACCCAAAGGATCCGGCGAAAACCTATACCACGACCTGGTTCGATACCTGGCGGATCATCGACGGCAAGGCGGACGAGCACTGGGATTCCGCCGTGAAGAGATGAGCGGTGCCGCCTTCTCGACATCTTGGCAGTTCACAAGCAGCACACGATGTCGAGGAGGACTGACATGATGCGACCTGCACTTTTTCTTGCCCTTGCCTTTTCGGGCGCGCTTACCGCTCTCGCGCCCGCGCAGGCCAGAACCATCTGCACGATGGTCGCTGATGCCGAAACCGGAACGGTGCTGGCGGAAGAGGGTGATTGCGCCGGTCGCGTCACCCCCGCCTCCACCTTCAAGGTGCCGCTCGCCGTGATGGGCTTCGATTCCGCTGTTCTGAAGAGCCCGCACGAGCCGGTGCTCGAATTCAAAAAAGGCGATCCGGATTGGGGCGGCGCGGAATGGAAGAAGCCTACCGATGCCGAGCGCTGGCTGAAATATTCCGTCGTCTGGTTTTCCCAGCGCATCACCCACCGACTTGGCGCCGAAAGGCTGGCGGCCTATGCCAAGGCCTTCAACTACGGCAATGCGGATTTTTCCGGCGATCCCGGCAAGAACAACGGCCTCGATCGCGCGTGGATCGCGTCCTCGCTCAAAATCTCCCCGAAGGAACAGATCGCCTTCCTGCGCAAGCTTTCCAGCCGGTCGCTGCCGGTTGCACCGCAGGCGATGGACAAGGCCGTGGCGGCCATGGAAAGCTTCCCCGTGGCCGGAACCGGCTGGACGGTAAAGGGAAAGACGGGCATGGCCTATCCGCGCGCGGGCGATGGCCGCTTCGACTATGAACACCCCTGGGGATGGTTCGTGGGCCTTGGTCAGGCCGACACGCGCGCAATCGTGTTCGTGCGCCTCGTGCAGGATGAGAAGAAACTGCCCGGCTCCGCCAGCGCCAGGGCCCGCGATTCCATTCTGAAAGACCTGCCGGCGATCATCGAGAAAGCCGAGGCCCAATGAAAAAGGCGGGCCTGAGCCCGCCTTCCAAGACAATATCCCGAATGGGACATCTTATTCCGATGCTGCTGCCGCTGCGGCTTCTGCTGCTGCCTTTTCGGCGGCGAGAGCCTGTGCTGCTGCAACCTTTTCCGCTTCGACGCGTGCGCGCTCTTCAGCGGCTGCACTGCGCTCGGCTTCGTTGAGCTTGCGGGCGCGAATGTTGGTAGCTTCAACGATACGGGCCGACTTGCCGCGACGATCGCGCAGGTAGTAGAGCTTGGCGCGACGGACCTTGCCGCGACGAACGACTTCGACGCTTTCGACCATCGGGGAGTAGACCGGGAAGACGCGCTCGACGCCTTCGCCATAGGAGATCTTGCGAACGGTGAAGCTTTCGTTGATGCCGCCGCCGGAGCGGGCGATGCAAACGCCTTCATAGGCCTGAACGCGGGTACGGTTGCCTTCCGTTACCTTCACGTTGACGCGCAGCGTGTCACCCGGGGAAAATTCCGGAAGCTTGCGAATGGCTTCGATCTTGGCAACCTGTTCGGCTTCCAACTGAGCGATGATATTGGTCATGTTAACCTCTGAGTTCTTCTGAAACAGCCAGAGCGCCCAAACCGCGACATCCTCGGACAATGCCTTGGAGCCGTGCCCTTGCGGGCAGGGGCGAATTCGCCATCCTTTGTTTCGGTCAACGGGAGAATATCCCTTGTCCGTGCGGGGGCCATTACACGAAACTGTCACGCTTGTCACCCCGCCCCGCGCTGAATCTGCCGAAAGATCCGGCGAAACCCGGCTTGTGGCAACGGCCCATGCCGTTTATCTGCAAAGGCAACGGGGTTTGGGAGGACACCGCATGACATTGTCGATGATCGGGCTGCTGTTCGTGGCCGGCTTTCTGTCGGGCGCGGTGAACGCGATTGCCGGCGGCGGCACCTTCCTCACCTTCGGCGCCCTGACGCTGGCCGGCATTCCGCCGATTTCCGCCAATGCCACCTCCTCGATCGTCCAGTTTCCGGGTTATGTCACCTCCACGCTCGCCTATAAGGACGAGCTTCTGAAGCGCTGGCGCAGCGCCGTGGCGCTGACGCTTGTCTCGGCCCTCGGTGGGCTTGCCGGCGCGCTGATCCTGCTGGCGCTCTCCAACCCCTCCTTCCGGGCGCTGGTGCCCTGGCTGCTGGCCGCGGCAACGGCCATCTTCGCAGCCGGCCCGCTTCTGAAGCCGAAGGCCACGGCCGAGCGCTCCGCAAGCTCGCTCTCCAGCCTCGCCGGGCAGGGAGTGACTGCGATCTATGGCGGCTTCTTCGGCGCCGGCATGGGCATCATGATGCTCGCCGTGCTGGGACTGACGACCGGCGGCAGCTATCATCATCTGAATGCGCTGAAGAACCTGCTCGCAACGGTCATCGCGGCAGTTGCCATCATCGTCTTCGTCAGCGGCGGCGTGGTCGCCTGGCCGCAGGCAATCGTGATGATCCCGGCCGTGGCAGCCGGCGGCTATGCCGGTGTGTGGGCGGCACGGCGCGTGCCACAAACCATCATGCGGATGATCGTGGTGGCTGTCGGTGCCGCCCTGACCGTCTATTACTTCGTCACCGGCTGAGAGGGTTTTGCAAGCAGATCCGGGCGGCGCTCCTTCGTCAGCGCGAGCGCCTGCTCGTGCCGCCAGCGGTCGATGGCCGCATGGTTGCCGGAGGTGAGCACGGCGGGAATGCCCTGCCCTTCGAACTCTTGCGGCCGGGTATAGTGGGGATGCTCCAGAAGCCCGGTCTCGAAGCTTTCATGCGTGCCGGAGGCGGCATTGCCCATGACGCCCGGCAGGATGCGCACCACGGCGTCGAGCAGCGTCAGCGCCGCCGGTTCACCACCCGACAGAATATAGTCGCCGATCGAGACTTCCTCGAGCGCCCGTGCCTCGATGACCCGCTGGTCGACCCCTTCGAAGCGGCCGCAGACGATCACCACCCCCTCGCCCTCCGCCAGTTGACGCACCCGCTCCTGCGTCAGCGGGCGACCGCGCGGGCTCATCAGCAGGCGCGGACGCGGGTCGGTGGCCACCGAATCGATGGCGCGCGCCAAGACGTCCGGCTTCAGCACCATGCCGGCACCGCCGCCAGCCGGCGTATCGTCCACCGTCCGGTGCCGGTCGGTCGCAAAATCGCGGATCTGCACCGTCTCCAGCGACCAGTCGCCCCGTTCCAGGGCCTTGCCGGCCAGAGAATGGCCGAGATGGCCCGGAAACATGTCGGGATAGAGCGTCAGGATGGTGGCGCGATAGGGCATGGCGGCCGTCACTCCGCCTCGCCCTTCGGCTTGCGGCCGGATTTGCCGCCCGTCTTGCCATTCGGCTCGGGCGGCGCATCCTCGTCCGGCGTCTCGACCAGACCGGCAGCGACCGGATCGACCAGGATGCGGCCGGCGTCCAGGTCGATTTCCAGCACGGCCGCCTCGGAGAAGGGAATGAGCGTCGGGCGACGACCCGGTCCCTTGAGCTCCAGAAGATCGCCTGCTCCGAAATCGAAGACGCCACTCACCTGGCCGTAGCTGTTTCCCTCGGCATCGACGGCTTCGAGCCCTTCCAGGTCGGCGTAGAAGAATTCGTCTTCGTCCAGTTCCTCGTCCGGCAGGTTGTCGCGGTCGATGAACAATTCGAGCCCGTTCAGCGCCTCGGCGGCATTGCGGTCGTTGACGCCGCGGAACCTCACGATCACGACATTTTTCGCCTCGCGGATCTCGAGGATCTCGAAGACGCGGCCGTCGGCGCTGTGCAAATTGCCGTAATCGCCGAGCGCCAGCGGATCGGCGGTGAAGGCGCGCACGCGAACCTCGCCGCGCAGGCCCTGCGCCGCGCCGATCGTTGCCATCAGGACGGGGTTTTCCAGCTTGGCCATGGTGGCTCCCTCTTTCATCGACGGATGCTCTACAGCCAATCGCACGACTTGAAAACAGCCTGTTGAAAACGCAAAGCAGGCGGCACGTCGCCATGCCACCCGCCCGTCAAGCAGGCCCGTCATGCGGGAATGCGTGCAGCCTTATTCGGCAGCAGCAGCTTCAGCGGCTTCGGCAGCCTTGGCAGCCTTTTCCTTGGCGCGCTCGACAGCCTTCTTGCCGGGCTGAGCCTTGGTCGGGTTGCTGCGGGCGTCGCGCTCGGCAATGCCGGCTTCCGCCATGAAACGCAGAACGCGGTCGGTCGGCTGTGCGCCCTTGGCAACCCAGGCCTTGATGGCTTCGGCATCGAGAACGACGCGCTGCTCGTTGTCCTTGGCCAGCATCGGGTTCCAGGAACCGACGGTCGCGATGAAGCGGCCATCGCGCGGCGAGCGGGCATCGGCAACAACAACGTGATAATACGGGCGCTTCTTGGAACCACCACGGGCGAGACGGATCTTCAGGGACATTTCTAACTCCTTCAGTTTCGGTTCAGGCCGTCCTCTTCGACGGGCTGTCTGGTGTCGAGTCCGCCGTCAGGCGGTCTTTTCGGTTGCACCGCCATGTTCGGCGGCAATGGCTTCATGGTGACGGATGACTTCCTTGATGATGAAATTCAGGAATTTTTCCGCAAAGTCCGGATCGAGCTGCGCATCCTTGGCCAGGCGGCGCAGCCGTTCGATCTGGTATTCCTCGCGCGCCGGATCGGCCGGCGGCAAATCGTAAAGGGCCTTCAGGATGCCCACTTCCTTGGTGCAGCGGAAACGCTCGGCCAGCATGTGCACCAGCGCCGCGTCGATGTTGTCGATCGACTGGCGGTATTTGCCGAGCTGTTCCTTCACCTTCGGATCAACCATCGAAAAACCCTCACTTCTTCTTGGGCATACCGGGCAGGCCCGGAAGACCGCCCAGGCCCGGGAGCTTGGCACCGCCGAGACCCGGCAGGCCGCCACCCGGCATTCCACCCGGCAGGCCCGGCATCGAACCCGGCTTGAAGCCCGCGGCTTCCGCCTGCCGGGCCAGCGCTTCGAGCTGCTTCGGATCCATGTTCGACAGATCCGGCATGCCGCCGCCGAGACCACCGAGGCCCATCTTGCCGGCCAGGCCGCCCATCATCTGCTTCATGATGCCGCCCTTGCCCTTGCCGCCCATGGCCTTCATCATATCGGCCATCTGGCGATGCATCTTGAGCAGCTTGTTGATTTCGGCGGCATCCGTGCCGGAGCCCGCCGCGATGCGCTTCTTGCGCGAATGCTTGAGAATGTCCGGATTGGCACGCTCGGCCTTGGTCATCGAGGAGATGATGGCGATCTGCCTGTCGAACATCTTGTCGTTCATGCCGGACGCGGCCAGCTTGTCCTTCATGCCTGCCATGCCGGGCATCAGGCCCATGATGCCGCCCATGCCGCCCATCGCCTTCATCTGGCGCAGCTGGTCGGCGAGGTCGTTCAGGTCGAACTTGCCCTTGGCCATCTTCTCGGCCATGGCACGCGCCTTTTCGGCGTCGATATTTTCGGCCGCCTTTTCGACGAGCGAGACGATGTCGCCCATGCCGAGAATACGGTCGGCGATGCGGCGGGGATGGAACTCCTCCAGCTCCGACATCTTTTCGCCGACACCGATCAGCTTGATCGGCTTGCCGGTCACGGCGCGCATGGAGAGCGCCGCCCCCCCACGGCCATCGCCGTCCATGCGGGTCAGCACGAGGCCGGTGATGCCGACGCGCTCATCGAAATTACGAGCGAGATTGACGGCGTCCTGACCGGTCAGCGAGTCGGCGACCAGCAGAATCTCATGCGGTTTCGAGCGGGCCTTGATCTCGGCCATCTCGGCCATCAGCGGCTCGTCGATATGCGTGCGGCCGGCAGTATCGAGGATGACGACATCATGGCCGCCGAGTCTCGCGGCCTGCACGGCGCGCGCAGCGATATCCGTCGGCGACTGGCCGGCGATGACCGGCAGCGTATCGATGCCGGTCTGCTGTCCAAGCTGGCGCAACTGTTCCTGGGCGGCCGGACGACGCGTGTCGAGCGAGGCCATCAGGACCTTCTTCTTGTCGCGCTCCGTCAGACGCTTGGCGATCTTGCCTGATGTCGTGGTCTTGCCCGAACCCTGAAGACCGACCATCATGATGACGACCGGGGCTGCCGCATGCAGGTCGATCGCGACACCCTCGGCGCCCAGCATCTCGACCAGTTCGTCATGGACGATCTTGACGACCATCTGGCCGGGCTTGATCGACTTCAGGACTTCGGCGCCAACGGCCTTCTCGCGCACACGATCGGTGAAGGCGCGCACGACTTCCAGCGCCACGTCTGCCTCGAGCAGCGCACGGCGAACCTCGCGCAGGGCTGCCGAGACATCCGCCTCGGAGAGCGCGCCACGGCCGGTCAGTCCACTCAAGATGGAACCAAGACGGTCCTGGAGGTTTTCGAACATCGTGTCATCCTTCTAGACATTTGCCGGTCGAACCGGAAACGTCGGGTCTTCACCGCCCGAAAACAAGACGCAAAGCCAAAAAGCACCCGAGGGCGCAACGCGCTGTCGGGTGTTGACCTCCGGGATCTCTTTATACCTTTGCGGGTCCCGGTCGGTGGCTAAAGTCTTGTCAACTTTGAGCAGATCGGCGTGCTTAAACCCGATGATGCCGCAGAAGTCAAGGCTTTCAGGGATTTTTGCGGGAACGCCCGATTTTGCGATGGGTCGCGCCTTATGGTAGGGTGAGCTTGGTTCATGGATCGGAGGCCGATGATGTCCCTTGACATTCGCGATGCGGAAATCGATGCCCTGGCCGGCGAGGTCATGCGACGACTGGGCGCGAAGAGCAAATCCGAGGCGGTCCGCCGGGCGCTCCAGAACGAATTGACGCGGGGCGACGGCCGGCAGGCTCCAAAAGACAGTGTTACCAGGATTCAGGACAGAATTGCGTCTCGCATGGGAAGCCATCCTGCCCGTTACGATGACAAAGCCTACATGGACGAGATGTGGGAAGTCTGATGTTCCTGGATGCATCCGCCGTGGTCGCCATCCTCGCCCGGGAAGTTTTGGCCGACGATCTGCTGAAACGCATTCGAGAGGCAGCCGATCCCATCCACTACACCTCCATCACCATGTATGAGGCGGTCGTCAGCCTTGCCCGGAAGACCGCAGTCTCGATCTACGAAGATCAGGTGCCGACACCGGCAGCGCTTCTGGCAGAAGTGCAGGCCGATGTAGAGGACTTCATGAACGCCATAGGCGCCATCGAAATCCCGCTCGAAACCGGCACACATCGGCTGGCGCTCGATGCGGCCCGCCGGTTCGGCCGCGCCACGGGCCATCCGGCAAGGCTGAACTTCGGCGATTGCTTTGCCTATGCGACGGCGAAGGCGCTCAATGCGCCGCTGCTGTTCGTGGGCGAGGATTTTGCCCGGACCGACATCGCGCCAAGCCTGAGGCTCTGATCCAGCAGCGCCTTATGTGACGTAGCATCGCTTGAAGCGTCACCCCTCACTTCCTATAGATTCATGATGAAACGACGCCAATTCTTGAAATGGACAGGCATCGGCAGCCTCGCGCTTCTCGGCGGCGGGCTGGCGGCAGGGAGAGCCATGGCAGCCAATCGCTATTACAAGGGGCCGGTTTCGGACCATTTCGACGGAACCCGCTTCTTCAATCCCGGCGGCGAGGAGCCGAAGGGCTTCATGAACCTGCTGCGCTGGCGCTTCAACGGCAAGAGCATCGCATGGCCTGAGGCCTATCCCAGCCCCTTTGCGCCCGCCGTACCGGAGAAGCGGGTGACGGGCAACCGGCTCGTCGTCACCATGGTCGGGCATGCCTCGATGCTGATCCAAGTGGCCGGTCTCAATATCCTGACCGATCCGGTCTGGGCGGAGCGGACGAGCCCCGTCTCGTTTGCCGGGCCGAAGCGGGTCAATGCGCCGGGTATCCGGCTGCAGGACCTGCCGCCGATCGACATCGTCATCGTCACCCACAATCACTACGACCATCTCGATCTCGACACCCTGAAGCGCCTGCATGCGGCGCATCGGCCGCATTTCGTCACGCCGCTCGGCAATGATGCGATCTTCGGACCGGACCTCAACGATCCGCGCATCACCGTGATGGACTGGGGCTCGCAGGCCTATGTCGGCAAGAATGTCACCCTCCATTGCGAGCCCTGCCACCACTGGTCGGCACGCGGCGTGAACGACCGGCGCATGGCGCTCTGGGGTGCCTTCGTGATCGAGACCCAGGCCGGCAAGATCTACCACATCGGCGATACCGGCTTTCACCAGGGCATCAATTACCGTGCCGCCGCGGAGAAGCATGGCAGCTTCCGTCTCGCCATCCTGCCGATCGGCGCCTATGAGCCGCGCTGGTTCATGCAGGCGCAGCACCAGAACCCGGCGGAGGCGGTAGCCGGCATGCAACTGGCCCGCGCCGCGCATGCCGTCGGCCATCACTGGGGCACGGTGAAGCTGACGGACGAAGGCATCGAGGAGCCTCTGGCAGCCCTTCGCAATGCCCTCACCGCCGCGGCAATCGCGCCTCAGCGCTTCCGCGCGCTCCGCCCCGGCGAGGCCTTCGAGGTGCCGGACGCCTGACGGTGATCTTTTCGCGTGGCGGCATTTACAGCGTCGACCGGTTCTGCTGCACTGCAGCGGCATTGTTGTTGCCTGCCGATCCTGACCGGAGAATTTCATGACATCAGCCTTCCACCAGCCCGTCGATGCAGCCGAAGTGCCGCGCTTTGCCGGCCATTCCACCTTCATGCGCCTGCCGGCCGTTGCCTCGCCCGAGGGTCTCGACATCGCGCTGGTCGGCATTCCCTGGGATGGCGGCACGACGAACCGGGCCGGCGCGCGCCACGGGCCGCGCGAGGTGCGCAACCAGTCCAGCCTGATCCGCCGCGTGCATCATGTGTCGGGTGTCGAACCCTTCTCCATCGCCAATGTTGCCGATGTGGGCGATGTCTCGGTCAACCCCATAGACCTGATGGACGGGCTGAAGCGGATCGAGGAGGGCATTGCCGCCATCGTCGCGGCCGGCGCGCTGCCGCTCTCCGTCGGCGGCGACCATCTGACGACCCTGCCGGTGCTGCGGGCCGTGGCCAAATCCCGACCGGTCGGCATGGTGCATTTCGATGCCCATACCGACACCAATGACAGCTATTTCGGCGGCAACAAATACACGCACGGCACGCCCTTCCGCCGGGCAATCGAGGAAGGCCTGCTCGATCCGAAGCGGATGGTGCAGATCGGCATTCGCGGCTCGATCTACGACACCACCGACCATGACTGGGCGAAATCGCAGGGCATCCGGATCATCTACATGGAGGAATTCGTCGCGCGCGGCGTCGAGGATGTGATGGCGGAGGCGCGCGCCATCGTCGGCGACGGCGCGACCTATGTCACCTTCGACATCGACAGCATCGACCCCTCGATGGCACCGGGCACCGGCACGCCGGAAATCGGCGGCTTCACCACGCGCGAGGCACAGCAACTGGTGCGCCTGCTGGCCGGCATCGATATCGTCGGGGCCGATGTGGTGGAGGTCGCGCCGCCCTTCGACGTTGCGGGCCTGACGGCGCTGGCCGGCGCCAATATCCTGTTCGAACTGCTCTGCGTCATGGCGCCCTGCGTCGCACGCCGTCGCGCCGGCTGAACGCCCCCGGCGGAAGCAAAACCCTCCCGTTCGAGGCGGGAGGGCACGATTTCAGAAGCGGAAGGTGGCCGTCACCGGCACATGGTCGGAGGGACGTTCCCAGCCGCGCGCCTCCTTCAGAACCTCGATGTTCTCCAGAAGGGGACCGAGATCGGAAGAAGACCAGACATGGTCCAGCCGGCGGCCACGATCGGCCGCTTCCCAGTCCTTGGCGCGGTAGCTCCACCAGGTGTAGAGCTTTTCGGAGGCCGGCACGTGCTGGCGCATCAGGTCCAGCCAGCCGCCCTGCCGCATCACCTCCAGCAGACCCTCGGTCTCGACCGGCGTATGGCTGACGATCTTCAGCATCTGCCTGTGCGACCAGACGTCATGCTCCAGCGGCGCGATGTTGAGGTCTCCGACGAGAATGGAGGAGGTGCCCGGGAGATCAGCCCTCAGCGCCTTCATTTCCTCCACGAAATCCAGCTTGTGGCCGAATTTCGGGTTGATGCCGCGATCCGGCTCGTCGCCACCGGCGGGCACATAGAAATTGTGCAGGCGGATGCGCCGGCCGCCGCGCTCGAAGATCGCAGAAATGTGGCGTGCATCGCCGACGCCGCAATAATCCTGCCGGTGATCTTCAAGGAGCGGCACCTTCGAGAGGATCGCCACCCCGTGATAGCCCTTCTGGCCATGCAGGATGATGTGGGAATAGCCCATCTCCTTCAGCGGTTCGAACGGGAATTCCGGTTCCCGGCACTTGATTTCCTGCAGGCAGAGAATGTCCGGCCGGGCCCGGGCGATGAACTGCTGGACGATCGGCAGGCGCAGGCGCACCGAATTGATGTTCCAGGTGGTGATGGAAAAGGACATGCGAAAAACCTCGACGTGATCCGTCGAGGTTTAGAACCTTTCGCTTGCCAAGAGCAAGGCCGCCCGGCCGATCATCGCGGGCATGCCAGAGCGGCAGCGGATGAGGCCGTTACAGCTTGTGGACGTCGTCATAGGGAATGGTGAAGACCTTGCTGTCGAAGCGGACGCCGGTCTGCACATTGTAGATCATCACCGTGGTGTCCTTGCCCTGCAGGTCGGTGATCGTCCACTGACGCAGGTCATAGGTCTTCGGATCGAACATCATGGTGATCGTGGAATCGCCGAACACGGTCTTGTTGCCGAGCACGATGGTGGTGAGGTCGCTTTCCTCCTTCACCGACCGCACCATCTGGTTGGAGAGATCGATGCGATCGGCCAGAAGCAGGCTGAGAGGCGTCTTGGAGAGCGGATAGAGATCCCAGGTCTTCAGCTTGAGATTGCCGACGACCACGTTACTGCCATCGGCGATGACACGGATCGGCGACGGATCCTCGAAATTGAAGCGCAGCTTGCCGGGACGTTCGATGAAGAATTTTCCGCCCGTCTGTTCGCCCCTCGGGCCGAACTGTACGAACTCGCCGGTCATGGTCTTTACCGAGGAAAAATGGTCGGCGATCTTCTGCGCTGCATCGGATGGTCCCTGCGCCAGGGCGGGAGCTCCTGCAAGCCCGACCGCCGCAAGCCCGGCAAGGCCAAGCACCAGATGGCGGCGGCTGAGCGACGGGCGGTGCGACGGAATAGAACGGGGTGTCATCATGGGATCTCCTTCAGGCGTCTTATGGCGTCGAAAGACGGCGGCTTCGTGACAGGAGCGGCAGGGCGGTCGGGCAGGCCAGCGGCCGCGAAGATGCCCCCGCTGCCGTTCGCCGAGACGGCCTCAACGCTCGATGATGTCGGATTCGGTCGGAACGAGAATTTCGCGCTTGCCCGCATGGTTGGCCGGGCTGATGATGCCCTCCTGCTCCATGCGCTCGATCAGCGAGGCGGCACGGTTGTAACCGATGCCGAGGCGGCGCTGGATATAGGAGGTCGACGCCTTGCCGTCGCGCAGCACGATGGCGACGGCCTGATCATAGGGATCGTCGGAGTCCGACAGATTGCCGGTGCCGGCCGGGCCGCCGCCATCCTCGTCATCCTCCTCGTCGGCGGTGATGGCCTCGAGATATTGCGGCGCGCCTTGCGTCTTGAGGTACGAGACGATGTCTTCCACCTCGTTGTCGGAGACGAAGGGGCCGTGCACGCGCTGGATGCGCCCGCCGCCGGCCATATAGAGCATGTCGCCCATGCCGAGCAGCTGTTCGGCACCCTGCTCGCCGAGAATGGTGCGACTGTCGATCTTCGACGTCACCTGGAACGAGATTCGCGTCGGGAAATTCGCCTTGATCGTGCCGGTGATGACATCGACGGAGGGGCGCTGCGTCGCCATGATCACATGAATACCGGCAGCGCGCGCCATCTGCGCCAGGCGCTGCACGGCACCTTCGATATCCTTGCCCGCAACCATCATCAGGTCAGCCATTTCGTCGATGATCACGACGATGTAGGGCATCGGTTTCAGGTCGAACTCTTCCGTCTCGTAGATCGCCTCGCCCGTCTGCCGGTCGAAGCCGGTCTGTACGGTGCGGGTCAGCACTTCGCCCTTGGCAAGAGCCTGTTCCACGCGGCTGTTGAAGCCGTCAATGTTGCGCACGCCGATCTTCGACATCTTCTTGTAGCGCTCCTCCATCTCGCGGACGGTCCACTTGAGCGCCACGACCGCCTTCTTGGGATCGGTGACGACAGGGGACAGGAGATGGGGAATGCCGTCATAGACGGAGAGTTCCAGCATTTTCGGATCGATCATGATCAGGCGGCACTGGTCCGGCGTCATGCGGTAGAGCAGCGACAGGATCATGGTGTTGATGGCAACCGACTTGCCGGAACCGGTGGTGCCTGCGACGAGCAGATGCGGCATCTTGGCAAGGTCGGCAATGACAGGCTCGCCACCGATCGTCTTGCCGAGCGCCATGGCAAGCTTCGCCTTGCTGGCGTCGAAGTCGCCGCTGCCGATCAGTTCGCGCAGGAAGACCGTCTCGCGACCCTGGTTCGGCAGCTCGATGCCGATCGCATTGCGGCCGGGAACGACCGCGACGCGGGCGGCGATCGCACTCATCGACCGCGCAATGTCATCGGCAAGGCCGATGACGCGTGACGACTTGATGCCGGGCGCCGGCTCGAGTTCGTAAAGCGTGACGACAGGACCCGGACGCACATGGATGATTTCGCCCTTGACGCCGAAATCCTCGAGAACGCCTTCGAGAATGCGGGCATTCTGCTCCAGCGCATCGGCCGACAGCGTGGCATCCCGCACCACGTTGCGCGGCTCGGAGAGCAGATGGACGGAGGGAAGCTGAAAACCCTCCGGGTCGAGCAACGAAGACTGCGCCTCCCGCACGACACGGGCGCCTGGACGCGTCGGTGCGGCAGGCGCCGCCACGCGACCGGACGCCCTTGCCCCAGCCTGCCGCAGACGCGGCGCATCGAAGGAAGGCTCGTCATCCTCATCCGGCAGGATGCCGGCCGGACGCATCGACTCGTCATCAGCCTCATCGACGGCGCCCATCGAGGGCGGCGAGATGCGCCGCCTTGCCGCCATGAAATCGGACATCGGGCTGTCGAGGGAGGGTTCGAGGCGACCCGGAGACCCGACCTTGGCTCGAACCGGTTCATTCAGCTTGCCGAACTCGTCCTCGTTGAAGTCATAAGGCGCATCATAAGCGGCCGTCTGGCGCGAGGGCGGCGCGATGCGCAGCAGCCGGCGCAGCCTTGCCTGCGTGATGTACCAGTAATGGGCCAGCGCCCCGAAGGCGAGCAGGCCGGCGAAGAAGCCCTCCCGCTCATCGTCATCCTCGTCCGCCGGCGCGGCCCGGCGGCGGCTCTGGACAGGCGCCTCCTCCTCGTCGTCCTCGTCAAAGAGTTCCTCCTCCTCGCGACCGACGAGACCGGCGGCAAACAGCAGGAACCAGACGGCCGGCACGGCAAAGAGCATGCCCAGAACGATCGCCACCGTGCCAGTCGGATAGTTTCCGATAAAGAGTGCAGGAAAGCGCAGGATCATGTCGCCGACGACACCGCCGATGCCGTTGGGGATAGGCCAGGTCATCGGCACCGGAAAGCAGCCGAGCGCGGCCGTTGCCAGCACCGTGCCCAGCGCAAAGCCGCCCAGGCGTGCGGGAATGCGGCGGAAGGAGCGGCCGGAGACCAGAGACAGGGACCAGGCCAGCACCGGAAGCAAGGCCAGCACGCTGGCAAGGCCGAAAAACTGCATCATAAGGTCGGCAAACACCGCACCGGGATAGCCGAGCAGATTGGTGGGCGGATTGCTGGTGGCATAAGAGAACGACGGATCTGCAACGTTCCAGCTGGCAAGCGCGGCAACGGCAAGGGCAAGGGCAAGGAAGAGAGCGAAACCGCACAGGGCGAGAATCTGGCGCACGATGAAGGACACCAGCGCATGGCGGGTGGAATTCGGCGCCATCGCGGCCGGAGTGCTTCTGCCCATGGTCGATCAGCCTGAACGTTTCGGTTTCGCGCGATGGCCAGAAAGGTTTTTCACCCGCCCGCACGCATCCCGTCTTCACGTCAGATTACGCAAGGTTGGTTAACGTCGCTTTAACCACGTCCGGACAGAGAGAGGGATCCGGGCCGCTTGGCGAGGCGGGCAGCTGTCAGCCGCCCGCGCGCGATGCGACCGGCATACCGTCCATGCCCACGGCCCGCTGCGCCTCTGCATTGCGCTGGTCGGTGTCCGCGAAGCGATAGCCACGTTCGATCAGCCGCTTTGTGTAGATCCTGTTGTAGACCATGCCCCAGCCGGCGCCGACGGCAAGCCAGCCGACCAGCAGGCCCGGCAGGCCAAGACCGATCACCCCCACCAGAAGCGCGGCGATGCCGCCTGCGACACACACGCTCGCACCCATGACGAGATCACCGCGGAAGATGGCAGGAACACCGCCGAAAACCAGCGAGGTCCAGCTAAAGCCGTAGTATCCGGTCCGCGAGAGACCGCTCCGGGAGTGCATCAGTTGAATTGCCTTCGCCACCATACAATCTCCGGTCAGAAAGTAATGTCAAATACTCCCTCCCCAAAAGCAGATACACCTCCGAAGAATTTCTTTCAAATCAATTTTAAATCCGCGTTTTTATTATCGTTTTCGCAAATAACGGATTGCAAATCATTAACGGACGTTAATGATGAAAAATGGCCCGGTTTCCCGGGCCACAGATCAGATATTCAAAATTCGGGGTGCGGAGGCGCCCAAGCGACGCCCACGCTCCTTACGAATGATAGGCAGCTTCGCCGTGCGAGGCGAGGTCGAGACCTTCGCGCTCGGCTTCCACCGGTACGCGCAGACCGATGATGATATCGACCACCTTGTAGAGGATCGCAGAGCCGATACCCGTCCACAGGATGGTGATGACCACGGCCTGGATCTGAACCATGACCTGGCCGGCCATCGTCTGTTCTCCGACATAACCGACGCCGCCCAGCGAAGCGGAGGCGAAGATGCCGGTGGCAATGGCGCCGAACATGCCGCCGATGCCGTGCACGCCGAAGACGTCGGCGGTATCGTCATAACCGAACTTGTTCTTCACCACGGAGACGAAGAAGTAGCAGAGCGGCGAAACGATGATGCCCATGACGATAGCGCCCATCGGGCCGACGATACCGGCAGCCGGGGTGACGGCAACGAGGCCGGCGATCATGCCGGATGCAGCGCCCAGCATGGAGGACTTGCCGCGCGTCAGCGCTTCGACAACGCACCAGGAGAGGGTGGCGGCAGCCGTGGCGACGAAGGTGTTGACGCTGGCGAGCATGGCGCCACCGGAGGCTTCGAGGTTGGAGCCGGCGTTGAAGCCGAACCAGCCGAACCACAGCATGGCGGCACCGACATAGGTGAGCGTCATGGAGTGCGGGGCCATCATGTCCTTGCCGTAGCCGGTCCGCTTGCCCACCATCAGGGCGCCGATCAGGCCGGCAACACCGGCGTTGATGTGAACGACCGTACCACCGGCGAAATCAAGCGCGCCGAGACCGAACAGGTAACCGTTGGCATCCCAGACCATGTGGGCCACCGGGAAGTACACGAAGGTGACCCACAGGATGCAGAACAGGATGGAGGCCGAGAACTTGATGCGCTCGGCGAAGGCGCCGATGATGAGCGCCGGCGTGATGGCCGCGAACGTCATCTGGAACAGCACGAAGATGAATTCCGGAATGACAACGCCCTTGGTGAAGGTTGCCGCCGTCGTGGTGGTCGACACACCCGACAGGAACATCTTGGCCGTACCGCCGAAGAAGGCATTGGTCGCGCCACCGAAGGCGAAGGAATAGCCGTAGAGAACCCAGATGATCATCACGGCGCAGGCGATGACCGTGCACTGCATCAGGACGGAGAGCATGTTCTTGGCGCGCACAAGGCCGCCGTAGAACAGACCGAGGCCGGGAACGGCCATGAACAGCACGAGAATGGTGCTGATGAACATGAAGGCCGTATCCCCCTTGTCGGGCGTCGGCGCAGCCGCTGCGGCGGCCGGCGCTGCATCCTGGGCAAAGGCGATGGCCGGCGCCAGGAGGGCTGCCGATGCGGCAGCCAGACGTCCATACATGGACGAGAACTTGGAAAATGACATTGCGAGAAACTCCCCTGATCAGCCGTGTCTTAAAGCGCTTCGGTGTTGGTTTCGCCGGTACGGATGCGCACGGCCTGCTCGATGGAATAGACGAAGATCTTGCCGTCGCCGATCTGGCCGGTCTTGGCGGCGGATGCGATGGCCTCGACGGCCTTCTCCACCAGGTCGGATGCCACCGCGATCTCGATCTTCAGCTTGGGCAGGAAGCTCACAGCATATTCCGTGCCACGGTAGATTTCGGTATGTCCCTTCTGGCGCCCGTAACCCTTCACCTCGGTCACGGTCAGGCCCTGGATGCCGACAGCGGTGAGGGCTTCGCGCACCTCATCCAGCTTGAATGGCTTGATAATGGCCATCACGATTTTCATGTGGTTTCCCATCCTTTGTTGCCTCGGCGCGGAGCCGACTCTCCTGCCGCTGACAGATCCGTGAGCAGCGACTGACCCTATACATTCAAGGCGCGTGCCAGATTCTCGCCACAAAACAAGTTATTGAATTATAAAGACTATCAGCGATACCACATGCTGAAATGCAATTGAGCGCCATTTAGGCGCTCAATTCTTAGGCAAAAATTCAAAAATGACCCCAAACTAGGCACTTGCCCGTTTGCGAATCAATCCTTCCTGCGCCACCGAGGCGACGAGTGCGCCCGAACGGTCATAAAGCGCGCCGCGCGTCATACCGCGCGCCCCCGAGGTGCTGGGGCTGTCCTGCGCATAGAGCAGCCAGTCATCCAGGCGGCTGGGACGATGGAACCACATGGCGTGGTCAATGCTCGCGGCCTGGATCGACGGATGGAAGATCGTGGTTCCGTGCGCGTAAAGCGAGGTATCGAGCAGCGTCATGTCCGAGAGATAGGCCAGCACGGCGGCCTGATAGTGCCGGTCATCCGGCACCGCGCCGGTGGCACGCACCCAGATCTGCTGCTCGGGCTTCAGCTTCTCATCGGAAATATAGTGAACCAGCGAGACGGGCCGGATCTCGACCGGACGCTTGCGCCCCCAGTAGCGCTTCACCGTTTCCGGCGCATGGGCCAGAAAATCCTTCTGGAACTCGTCCTCTCCCATCAGGTCTTCCGGCGCCCTGACGGAGGGCATCGCCGTCTGGTGGTCGTAGCCCGGCTCCTCGATCTGCGCGGAGACGGACATGGCAAAGATCGCCCGTCCGTGCTGGATGCCGGTCACGCGGCGGGTGGTGAAGCTCGAGCCGTCACGCAACCGCTCGACATCGTAGACGATCGGTACCTTGGGGTCGCCGGGCAGCAGGAAATAGCCGTGCAGGGAATGCACGAAGCGGTCCTCCGGCAGCGTGCGCTGCGCGGCCATCAGCGCCTGCGCGATCACCTGTCCGCCGAACACCCGCTGCCAGCCGATCTGCGGGCTGACCCCGCGAAACAGGTTTTCCTCCAGTCGCTCCAGGTCAAGCGTGGCGATCAATTCGTCCATCGGCGAGAGGGCGACGTCAGGCTGCGGCATTTTTCACGGTCTCCGACGGTAGGAAGCACAGGATCGATGATCTATATGTCGGGCAGTGCAATCACAAGTACGGCAGGAGCAAGCGATGCTGGATATGCTGATCGTGGGCGGCGGGTATGTCGGCCTTTCCGTCGCAGTGGCGACCAAACAGGCAGCGCCACATCTGTCCATCGCCGTGATCGAGGCTGCACCTGATCACGTCTGGGAAAAGGACGAGCGCGCCTCCGCCATCATTGCGGCCGCCTCGCGCATGCTGGACGTGATGGGGCTGTGGGACGAGATCGCCCCCCAGTCGCAGCCGATCAACCGGATGATCGTCACGGATTCGCGCACCGCCGATCCCGTTCGTCCGGTCTTCCTGACCTTCGACGGCGAGGTGGAGGAAGGCCGCCCCTTCGCCCACATGGTGCCGAATGTCGCCATGGTGCGGGCGCTGCGTCGCGCTTGCGGCGAGCTTGGCATCGAGATCCGTCACGGTGCCTCTGCCACCGGCTTCGTCGCCGGCTCCAATGCCGCCAGCCTGACGCTTTCGACCGGCGAGGTGCTGGAAAGCCGCCTCGTCGTCGCCTGTGACGGCGTTCGCTCGAAACTGCGCGATATGGCCGGCATCAGGACCGTGCGCTGGGATTACGGCCAGTCCGGCATCGTCACCACCGTCGAGCACGAGCGGCCGCATGAGGGCTGCGCGGAAGAGCACTTCCTGCCCCCCGGCCCCTTCGCCATCCTGCCGATGACCGGCAACCGCTCCTCGCTGGTGTGGACGGAGCGGACCGAGGATGCCAACCGGCTGGTCGCCGCCGACGACCTGATCTTCGAGGAGGAACTGCAGCGCCGCTTCGGCCACAAGCTCGGGACCCTCAGCGTGGTGGGCGGCCGCAAGGCGTTTCCGCTCGGCCTCACGCTGTCGCGCGCCTTCGTCGCCCCGCGCCTGGCACTGGCAGGCGATGCGGCGCATGGCATCCATCCGATTTCCGGCCAGGGCCTCAACCTCGGCTTCAAGGACGTGGCGGCGCTCGCCGAAACCGTGGTGGAAGCTGACCGCCTGGGGCTGGACATCGGCGCGCTGACAATTCTTGAGCGCTACCAGACCTGGCGGCGCTTCGACACCTTCCGCATGGGGGTGACCACGGACGTGCTGAACCGGCTGTTCTCCAATGACATCGGCCCGCTGCGCATCGCACGCGACTTCGGACTTGGCGTGGTGGAGCGCCTGCCGAAGCTCAAATCCTATTTCATCGGGGAAGCTGCCGGCACCAAGGCGAAGGACGCCCCACGCCTTCTGGCGGGACAGGCGATCTGACAGCCGTCACGCGCGGGGCCTGCAGGCCCCGCCGCCCGGGCGCGCCTCGATCAATCCTCGATGCGGCGCGCCTCGGACACCAGCATGATCGGAATACCGTCGCGAATCGGATAGGCGAGACGCGCGCTTTCGGAAATCAGTTCGTTGGTCTGGCGATTGAGCGTCAGACGCCCCTTGCCGAGCGGACAGACAAGGAGATCCAGCAGCTTCGGATCGACCTTGGCAAGCTTTTCGTCCATGGCGCGCCTCACCCTTGCCTATTGCAGAATGGTGTCGGAATCGCCGAACCCGCGGGCGAGGTGGATTTCGGTGATCGCCACCAGCGTTTCGGCGCGGGTCTTCAGATCCGGCGCCTCCAGCAGCGCCTGCTTCTCGGCAGGGCCGAAGGGCGACATCATCGACAGGGAGTTGACAAGCGTGCTGTTGCCGGCCCGTTCCACCGCCTCCCAATCCGCCTCCAGCTGGTTGGCATCGAGATAGGCGCGGAACACGCGCAGCAATTGCTGACGGTCGACCGTCGTTTCGTCATCCTCGCCGGAAAGATCCGACAGGAAGGGCATGAAGCGTACCGTGCGGAAGGGATGCCCCTCTCCCACTTCCTCCATCACGCGGAAGCGACAGACACCGCTCAGCGAAACGATGTAGCGGCCGTCGCCGGTTTCAGCAAAGGAGGTGATGCGGCCGATGCAGCCGATTGGGCTCAGCGCCGGACGGCTGCCCTCGCCGTTTTCGCCAAGCGCCGGCTGGATCATGCCGATCAGCCGGCTACCGGAAAGCGCTGAATCGAACATGGCGAGATAGCGCGGCTCGAAGATGTTGAGCGGCAACTGGCCGTTCGGCAGGAGCAACGCCCCACTCAGCGGGAAGACCGGCACGGTTTCCGGCAGATCTTCACGCTTCACATATCTCGCATTGCCGACATGCATGGGCTTCCTCCCCTTCAAGATGCACCGGAACAGGGCATCCTATATGTGGTGCCGGCATTCCGTTTCACAAGCCTAGCGGGACGCCTCGGCCTTCATCAGGAAAACAGGATGGAGGACAGGCGGCGGCGGGCCGAAATGGTCGCCGGGTCCTTCGGCCCCCAGGCTTCGAAGAACTGCAGCAGCTGGCGACGGGCCCCATCGTCATCGAACGTACGATCGGTCTTCATGATCAGCAGCAGATGCTCGGCTGCCTCGTCACGCCGGCCCTCGACATTGAGGATCTTGGCGAGCTTCATGCGCGATTCGTGGTGATCCGGATGCAGCGCAAGTTCATGTTCGAGCGCAACGGGATCGCCGAGCTTGCGGGCTTCCTCGATCTGCTGCAGTTTCAGGGCCACGGCCTGCACCGGCGCCTGCGACGACACTTCCGGCGGCAGCGATTCCAGCATCTGCCGGGCGCGTGCCATTTCGCCGAGCGTGATCAGGCAGTCGATCATGCCAGCCGCCGCCTTCGGATTTTCGGGATCGGCCTGCAGGACCGCGGCAAACAGCTGGGCGGCGCCATCGAGATCGCCACCGTCGAGCAGCGCGCGGGCTTCCTCCAGCGCGGCCTCGATCTCGGCCGCCTGATCGGCGCCGGCGGGACCGGCGACCTTGTCGATGAACTGGCGAATCTGGCTTTCCGGCACAGCCCCCATGAAGCCATCGACGGGGCGGCCATTGACGAAGGCGATGACGGCGGGAATCGACTGGATGCCGAGCTGGCCGGGGATCGACGGATGATCATCGATATTGAGCTTGACCAGCTTGACGCGGCCATTGCCCTCGTTGACGACCTTTTCCAGCGCCGGCGCCAGCTGTTTGCAGGGGCCGCACCAGGGCGCCCAGAAATCCACCAGAACCGGCTGGCGGCGCGATTCCTCGAGAACGTCCTTGGTAAAGGCGGCAGTCGTCGTATCCTTGATGTGGCCGCCGGACGCCGGAACGGCTGCACCGGCGCCGGGGGAGGCCGAACCGAAGCTCATCTTGCCGCTCATCTGGCCGCCGTAGGAACCGCCATAGGGATTGTTGCTGCCGCTGCTCATGGATGTCTCCCGGGGATGCTTCTTCTGTCTGTGACGTCTGCTGGCAAAGATCGTATGTCAGCCCGTGACTTTCAAGACAAGCGGCTCGTGTCCGGTGGCCTTGAGAAAGCGGATCAGGTCGTTGCGGCCGATCGAAGTGGTGGCATCGTTGGAGAGCGGATGACCGTTGATGATCTCGTGGCTCATCAGGTCTTCGTCCAGCACGAAGGTCACGTTGTTGCCGGTGTCGTTGAGGGCACCGAACACGGTGACGGAGCCGGGAATGACGCCGAGATAGTCCAGCATCTTTTCCGGGCTGCCGAAGGAGACGCGGCTGGAGGCGCCGATCACCTTGTGCACGCTCTTCAGATCGACGCTCGCCCGCTCCTCCACCGTGAGAACGAAGAAACGATCCTTCTTGTCCTTGACGAAGAGGTTCTTGGTGTGACCGCCCGGGATCTCGTCGCGCAGGCTTTCCGATTCCGACACGGTGAACACCGGCGGGTGGCTCTTCGTGGAATGGCAGATGCCGAGGTCATCGAGGAAGCGGAACAGGTCCTGCGCGGTCTTCGGGGCATCAGAGTTCGGGGCCTGGGAAACGGTCTCTGTCATGGCGGGAAACGGGACTTTCGGTGGGGCGCAAGCGCCGGAGGATCAGGATCGGAGAGCCCGATTATAGGAAGCGGAACAGCCGGACCACAAGCCGGCCTGCGGCACTTTCCGACACCTCCGCGAAGGCGTTCGCCTTGGGCATTTCAGCAGCCCCAGACGGACGGGGAAGAGAAGGCTCCAAATTTTATCTATTATATTCAGCTACTTGCGAGAAAAAATCAGGAATTTTGAAAATCCTGTCATTTCCCTGTTGCATTCAAAAATGAGTTGGGCCATATAGCCCCCGTCGCCGCAACGCAGCGACCCGCGGTTCAGCGAACTACCCCGAACCGACGGAATGATGAGCGGGTGTAGCTCAGGGGTAGAGCACAACCTTGCCAAGGTTGGGGTCGAGGGTTCGAATCCCTTCGCCCGCTCCATTTTCCAGAAAATGATGACATTGACGGTTGGAAGATGAAGCCCTTCGGGGCTTTGCCGCATTCCGGATTTCGGCCGTACGGGCGCTTGCGCGCCCGCACCTGCGATTCATTCCTCACGCCGGCATCGGGCCCACATAACGCGACTGCGGACGGATCAGGCGTCCGGTCTGTTCCTGCTCCAGCACATGCGCGGTCCAGCCCGCCATGCGGCCGGCGGCAAACACATTGGTAAAGCTGTCACGCGGGAAGCCGACCGCCTCCAGAAGCAGCGCAGTGTAGAACTCGACATTGGTCTGCAGCGGCCGCAGCGGCTTTCTTTCGTGCAGCAGCGAAAGGGCCGCGGCTTCGACCTTCCCGGCAAACGCGATGCGGCCGGAGCCATCCTTCAGCGCCGACACCGCCTCCTTCAGCACATCGGCGCGCGGATCGCGCACGCGGTAGATGCGATGGCCAAACCCCATCAGCCGTTCGCCACGATCGAGCGCGTCCGTCAGCCAGTCTACGATGCGGGCCTCGGTGCCGATCGCATCCAGCATGTCGAGCACCGGACCCGGCGCCCCGCCATGCAGCGGCCCCTTCAAGGCGCAGAGACCGCCGACGACGGAGGAGAAAAGTCCCGCCTTGGTGGAGGCAATCACGCGCGCCGCAAAGGTCGAGGCGTTGAAGCCGTGATCCGAGACAGTCACCAGATAGGTGTCGAGCGCCCGGACCTTGTCGTCCGCCGGCGGCTCGTTGCGCAGCATCGCCAGGAAATCGGCGGCGTGGGAGCGGGCAGCATCCGGCGCCACCAGCGGCAGGCCGCGCGCCTGGCGAATAATGGCGGCGGTAAAGACGGGCACGGCAGCCACCGCCAGCACATGATGTGGCTCGGCGCTGTCGTCTGGCAGCGCCGCCAGCAGAAGCCGCAGCGATTCGACGGGGCTGAGATGCGCCAGCCCCGGCAACAGCGGCTGCATCAACGCAAAGGCGCGCACACGCGCCTTGCCGAGACGGGCAGCGATCTCGCCGGCGGACAGCGACTGCGGCACAAGACCGCTCCACAACAGTTCCAGCACCTCTTCGAACCGATGACCGGCCAGTTGCTGCAGGTGATGGCCGGCAATGATCAGTTCGCCTGCCTGTCCGTCCACATGGCTGAGACGGGTTTCGGCGGCGATCACGTTGTCGAGGCCGGGAGCGGGGCTCTCGGCGGCCAGAACGGGGGTCAACGCGGCGGATGGGCTCATGGCAAGTCTCCTCAGGATGATGAAGGCCTTGAGCATGTTGCGCTGCACATATATGGTCAATCTTGATTCATCCAATCAATGTCAGATCGATCATGACCCAGCCCGACAAGTTCCTCGATGCCGAAGGTGCCGCCGTGACCCTCGGCATCAGCCGCGCCACCCTCTACGCCTATGTCAGCCGTGGCCTGATCCAGACGACGGGCACCGATGAAGACCCGCGCCGCCGGCTCTACAGCATCCACGACATCGAACAGCTGAAGAAGCGCAAGAACGTCGGACGGCGGCCGAAGGAGGCTGCCGCCAATGCCCTCGACTTCGGCCTGCCAGTACTTTCCTCCTCGGTGACGCTGATCGAGCATGGCCGGCTGTTCTATCGTGGCCAGGATGCGCTCTTGCTCGCCGAGCAGGCCAGCCTGGAAGACATCGCCCGGCTTTTATGGGATTGCGGCGAGGCCGATCCGTTCCGCGACCCCAAGGCGGAGCCGCAGGGCTGGAACGACGGGCTGCTTGCCGCCACCGAAAGCCTGCCGCTGACGGAACGCTGCCAGGCGCTGATGCCCTTCGTGGCGGCTGGCCGCGCCACGGCCTGGAAACGCGAGTCCCGAAGGCTCTGGCCGGGCGCGGCGGCGCTGACCCGCAGCATGGCTGCCGCCTGCCTCGCGCGCCAGCCGGACGGGCGCCCGGTGCATCTCCATCTGGCCGACCATTGGGGACTTGATGCCGCAGGCGCCGATCTCATCCGCCGCGCGCTGGTGCTGCAGGCCGATCACGAGCTGAACGCCTCCGCCTTTGCCGTGCGGGTCACCGCCTCCACCGGCGCTTCGCTCGGCGCCTGCCTCAATGCAGGGCTGTCTGCGCTGAGCGGCCCGCGGCATGGCGGCATGACGAGCCTCGTGGAACTGCTGTTCGACGAGGTGGAGCGGGAGGGCGATGCGGCCGAGGTGGTGGAAACCCGCCTGCGACGCGGCGATGGCATGCCGGGTTTTGGCCATCCGCTCTATCCCGACGGCGACCCGCGGGCGGACGGCATCCTTCCCCATCTGCCCGCAGACCCTCTGACGGCGGATCTGCTCGCCGTGATGGAGGAGACGGCGGGGCTGCGGCCGACCTGCGACGTGGCGCTGGTGGCGCTGCGCCGCAGGCTTGGCCTGCCGCGCGGTTCGGCGCTGGCGCTCTTCGCCATCGCCCGCACCACCGGCTGGATCGCGCATGCGCTGGAGCAGACGGAGGACGAGCGGCTGATCCGCCCGCGCGCCCGTTACGTCGGCCCGCCGCCCGGCTGATTCTTTTTTCAAAAAAATCGCTCGGGCTGCGGAATAGAGTGAGGGTCTGATCCGTATACTGGGGCATGAGCGACAAGAAGCACCCCTTCGATGTTCTGAACCAGCTGGCGACGCTGAGGCGCTACGCCCGTTCGCTCGTCCGCAATCCGGACGATGCGGAAGATCTGGTGCATGACGCGCTGGTCAAGGCCTACGAGCGGAAGGGCACCTTCCGCACCAACGCCAACCTGCGCAACTGGCTGCTCTCCATCGTTCACAACACGCATATCGACCGCCTGCGCCGCAAGCGCTCGACGGAGGCACGCCACCAGGCCGCGGCAGATCTCGGCGAAACCGCACATCATGCCGATCCGGATCAGTCGATCCGTCTGAGGCAGCTGCGCGAGGCCTTCTTTGCCCTGCCGGACGAGCAGCGCGATGCGCTGCATCTGGTGGCAATCGAGGGCCTGTCCTACCAGGAGGCGGCCGATGCGCTGTCCATCCCCGTGGGCACGCTGATGTCGCGCCTGTCGCGCGCCCGCGCAAGGCTGCGCGCCTTCGAAGAAAACGGCCGTCGCCTGCCAGCCGCAGGCAGCCATCTGACCATCATAGAAGGGGGCCGCGATGACACCCGTTGACCCGATCCAGTCCGCCGATCTGGAAGCCTATGTGGATGACCAGCTTGATGCCGGTCGCCGCATCGCGGTGGAAGCCTATCTCTCCGAACATCCGGAGATCGCCGCCCGCGTGATGGCCGATCTGGCCATCAAGGGCGAGTTGCGGCTGGCGCTGGCCGAGGGCCATCAGCGGCACGGTCGCCCGGACACGCGCGAAGCCGCCCGCCGGCTGCAGAGCGCGCTGGCGCGCGGCCGCCTGTTTCGCTCGCTCCAGAGGCTGGCTGCCACCGTGGCGCTGATTGCCGTCGGCTGGGGGCTGAGCCACCAGCTTGGCCCGCTGACGGTGTCGGAGGTGGTAGCCTCCGTGCCGCCGCCCGCCTTCGTGGAAGAGGCGCTGCGCGCGCATGGCACCGCGATGCTGCGAGAAACCATGCCGTCCCAGAAGGAAACACCGCAATACGACCCGGCGGAGATCCGCTCCGCCACCGCGATCGTGATGCCGGAGATCCCGAAGGACTGGAAGGTCAGCGACGTGCAGGTCTTCCCCTCCGCCTTCGGGCCGAGCGTGGAAATGGCCATCACGCGCGATGCCGATATTCGCCTGTCCCTGTTTGCCGTGCGTCCCGGCAGCTTTGCCGTGATGCCGGTCGCCATCGCCAGGGAAGGCGACGTGCAGGCGTCCTACTGGCAGATCGGCGAGGTGGCCTATGCGCTGGTCTCCCACGCCGAAGATGCCGTCAACCTGAAGGGAGAGGCCGAACGCCTCGCCCGTTCGCTTTACTGAGTAACCTGAGGAGCACATCATGAACCCCCGCTTCGGATACAATCCGGCGATCCAGTCGCAGGCGGCCTTCGATGAAGGCCTGCGCCAGCACATGCTGCGCGTCTACAACTACATGGGCCTCGGCCTTGTCATCACCGGCATCGTGGCCTTCATCGTCGGCACCACGCCGGCGCTCTACGTGCCGATCTTCTCCAGCCCGCTGAAGTGGGTGGTGATGCTGGCGCCGCTCGCCTTCGTCTTCTTCTTCTCGTTCAAGCTGCAGACCATGTCGGCCTCGGCCGCGCAGATGACGTTCTGGGCCTTCTGCGGCGTGATGGGCCTGTCGCTCGCCTCGGTGTTCCTGGTGTTCACCGGCGCCAGCATCGCCCGCACCTTCTTCATCGCCGCCACCATGTTCGGCGCCACCAGCCTTTATGGCTATGTGACGAAGCGGGACCTCGCCAAGTTCGGCTCCTTCCTGATCATGGGCCTGATCGGCGTGATGATCGCCTCGATCGTCAACATCTTCCTCGGCTCCAGCGCCCTGCAGTTCGCGGTCTCGGTCATCGGCATCTTCGTCTTCGTCGGCCTGACCGCCTGGGACACGCAGAACATCAAGGAACAGTATGCCGAGAATTTCGACCAAGAGAGCCAGCAGAAGCTCGCCGTGTTCGGTGCGTTGTCGCTCTATCTCAACTTCGTCAACATCTTCCAGCTGCTGCTGAGCCTTACCGGCCAGCGCGAAGAGTAAACCCGGTCCATATCTATCCGAAGGAGGAAACAACCCATGGACTACAACGACCGCCAGGCGATCGAGGGTCTGTTCGGCAAGCTCTCACGCGTGGAGAGCCAGTCCGGCCCGCGCGATACGGAAGCGGATGCCTTCATCCGTGATCGCATCGCCGCCCAGCCGGGTGCACCCTACTTCATGGCGCAGACGATCGTTGTGCAGGAACAGGCGCTGAACGAGGCGCAGGCGCGGATCGAGCAGCTGGAACACCAGCTGGCGAGCCGCCCGGCGTCCGGTGGCGGCTTCTTCTCCAGCCTGTTCGGCAGCGCCTCGCAGCCGGCCGTCCAGCGCAGCCAGCCGCAGGGCATGGCAACCACGTCCGGCATGCCCGGCCAGCCGCAGGCCGGCCCCCGCAATCCCTGGGGCCAGCAGGCGCCGGGTTATGGCGCGGCGCCCGGTTACGGTCAGGCCCAGGGTTTCGGTCCGGGCTTCGGTCAGGGCCAGCCCGCCCGCGGCGGCGGCTTCCTGGCCGGCGCAGCGCAGACGGCAATGGGTGTCGCCGGCGGCGTGCTGCTCGGCAATGCGATTGCCGGCATGCTCGGCGGTGACGAAGCGCAAGCTGCCGAAGAACCGGCGGCCTCCGACACCGGAGCAGCCGATAGCGGTGCCGACGATATGGGCATGGAAGAGGAATCCTTCTTCTGATCCTCCCTGACGTAACGAAATGGCCATGTTTCCATGGCATGGCCATTTCCCATGACCGCATCGTGCTTCCCATCCTTATCCGTTGAGTGATCGATGGCTCTGATTTCCCAACCATCGATGCCCGACAACGATGATGCCGAACCGGCCCCAAACGGCCGCCAGGACAGCTTTTCCACCATCCTTCGCGCACTTGCCGACGACGAGACGCGTACCCGCATCTCCGTGGCGGATCTGCTGGAGATCATGAAGGACCGCGCCTTCGGCGCATTGATCTTCATCTTCGCCATGCCCAACACCATTCCAACGCCGCCCGGCACCTCGGCGATCCTCGGCATTCCGCTCGTGTTTCTCAGCCTGCAGATGGCGATCGGCCAGAAACCATGGTTGCCCAGGCTGATTGCCGGACGCTCGATGCTGCGCAGTGATTTCGCAGGGATGATCGACAAGGCAAGCCCGTGGATCATGAAGGCGGAGCGCATGCTGAGGCCGCGCTATGCGGCCCTGTCGCAGCCCGCCATGGAGCGGGCGATCGGTGTGATCTGCCTCGTTCTGTCGATCATCCTCGCTCTGCCCATCCCGCTCGGCAACATGCTGCCGGCGGTGGCGCTTTGCGTGATGGCCTTCGGCATTCTCGAAAAGGATGGTGTCTGGGTGGTACTCGGCATCCTGATCGGCATCGCCTCGCTGTTTCTCGTGGCGGGCGTGCTTTATGCCATCGTCAAGGCGATCATCTTCTTCGCCGCCTCGATCTTTGCCTGATCAGAGCGTGAAGCCGTCCAGACGCGCCGACAGCGCCCGGATGCCCTCTTCATCGGCATTGGCGAAGGCAAAGCGCAGATAGCCTTCCTGATCCGGGCCGAAATAGCCGCCGGGAATGCAGGAGACACCCGCCCTCTTCGCCAGCGCCTCGGCAACCGTCGCGGAGGAAACACCGGCAAAGGGATGGCGCACGAAGGCGAAATAGGCACCGACGGCGGCCAGCTGCCAGTCCGGCAGCCCCGCCATCACATCCTTCAGCGCCTCGGCCCGTCTCAGGATCTCCAGCCGGTTTTCTTCCCGCCAGTCGGCAAGCCGCGGCAGCGCCTGTTCGACGGCCGCCTGGGCGGCACGCGGCGCGCAGATCTGCAGATTGTCCATGATCTTGGCCACCTCTGCGATGAAAGCCGGACCGGCCGTGATGGCGCCCAGCCGATGGCCGGGAATGCAGAAGCTTTTCGAAAAGCTGTAGAGCGAGACAACGAAATCCTGCCAGCCATCCCGACGGAAGAGAGCATGCGGCGCCTCGCCCGCCGAGGGCAGGAAATCGCGATAGGTCTCGTCGAGGATCAGCCAGACGCCGCGCTCCCGGCAGAGATCGGCAATGGCTGCCAGCAGGTCCGGAGGATAAACCGCACCAGTCGGATTGTTGGGCGAGACCAGCGCCAAAGCCTTCACACCGGTATCCAGCGCCGCGGCCACGGCCTCGATGCGCGGCAGAAAACCGTCTTCGGCGCGGCAGGCGACGAAGCGGGTGCCGATGCCGAGCATGGCGAGCGTCGTCTCATGGTTGAAGTAATAGGGCTCGGTCATCAGCACCGTATCGCCGGTGCCCGCCACCGCCATGACCGCGCAGATGAAGGCCTGATTGCAGCCTGAGGTAATATGGATGTTCTCCGCCACAAGCGCTGCACCATAGAGGTCGGCAACATGGGCGGCATAGGTCTCGCGCAGCTTTCGCTCCCCCTCGATCGGACCATAGCCGGTATAGGCAAGCGACGCGGCAGTCTGACCGAGAAGTTCGAGCATCACCGGATGGGCCGGATAGCCGGGAACCGCCTGCGAGAGATCGATCAGCGGCCCCTTTGCCCCGCCATAGGCGCGCGCCCAGGCCTGCACGGAGGGCACCGGTGGCGGGGAAATGCGATGGACGAGGCTGTTGAAGACAGGCTTTGGCGCGGGCATGCGAAACATCCGGGGACGGGAGCGGGAACTGGCAGGCGAAGCCGCGCAAGGGGCAGATGGGCGCGCGTCGTCGCAGTGGCGGACGGTCCTGCCGCTCCACCTCGCCCTTGCGGACGGGGCGGAACGGACAGGCGGAGCGTGTGGCGATCAGCTTCTGGAGAAGACGTAGTCGGTTTCCTGGCGCAGAACCTCGCCCGGCCGCAGCACGGCATTCGGGAAGCCCGCATGGTTGATCGCATCCGGCCAGATCTGCGTTTCGAGGCAAAGCCCGGCATAGGGGCCGTAGAGCTTGCCGGCAAGGCCCGGTACCGTCGGCTTCAGCTTGAAGCCGGCATAGAGCTGAACGCCGGGCTCGGTGGTGCGCACTTCCAGCGTGACACCGGAATTGACGCTGCGCACCAGGGCGACCGATCGCTTCTCGACCCGCTCGCCGGACAGGCAGAAGTTATGGTCGAATTCCACCTGGCCGCCATCCGGGCCGGTGCGGCGCACGGGCCCGAGTTCACGCAGATCCATGGCGCTGCCGGCAACCGGCACCAGCGTGCCGGTCGGCACCTGATGCTCATCCAGTTCCAGGTAATGGTCGGCGGCAATCATGATGTCGTGGCCGAGAACGTCATCGCGACCATCGAGGTTGAAATAGGTGTGCTGGCAGATATTGGCGAGCGTCGGCTGGTCGGTCACGCTTTCGTAGAGGACGTTGAGAACGCCATCCGCCTTCAGCTCATAGGTCGCTGTTACCGTGCAGTTGCCGGGATAGCCGCCACGGCCATCAGGATCGGTCACCTGCAGGATCACCTTGTTTTCGGAATGGGCGACGATCGTCCAGTTGGTCTTGCCAAGTCCGTCGCTGCCGCCATGCAGGTGCGTGTCGCCGTTCTGGTTGAGGTCGAGCTGGTAGCTCTTGCCATCCAGCGTGAACTGGCCCTTGCCGATGCGGTTGGCAACGCGGCCGGGCGTCGCGCCGAAATAGGAGGAATATTTCGGATAATCATCGAAATGGTCGAAGCCGAGCACCAGCGGCGCGTCATGGCCTTCAAGACGCAGGTCCTGGATCACGGCGCCCCAGGTGATGACATGCGCCGTCAGCCCGCCCCCGGAAATCTTCACCCGGTAAACCGTTTCGCCCTTGGGAGTGGTGCCGAAGATCTCGCCTTGCGTCGTCATGTCTGCCTTCCTGTTTTCGCTCCGAAGCGGGCGCAAACTGCGCCATTTCCGGGCCCTTGGCAATGCGAAACAAAGGCTCAGCGGGACAGCTGCCGGGTGGCGCGATCCAGCCCCTCCAGCGTCAGCGGAAACATCCGCTCCTCCAGCAAGCGGCGCATCAGCACGAGCGACTGGGTGTACTCCCAATGCGCCTCCGGCACCGGATTGATCCAGGCAACCCGGCGGAAATGGCCGGTGATGCGCGCCATCCAGGCGGCCCCCGGCTCCTTGTTCCAGTGTTCGACGGAACCGCCCGCCTGGGTGATCTCATAGGGGCTCATGGTCGCATCGCCGACGAAGATCACCCGGTAATCGGGCCCATAGCTGCGCAAGAGGTCGGTGACGGGCAGCCGCTCGGACCGGCGGCGGTTATCGCGCCACACGCTCTCGTAAAGGCAGTTGTGGAAGTAAAAATGTTCCAGATGGCGAAACTCGGCGCGGGCGGCGGAAAACAGTTCCTCCACCACCATCACGTGATCATCCATCGAGCCGCCGACATCGAAGAACATCAGAAGTTTGACCGCATTGCGCCGCTCGGGCCGCGTGCGCACGTCGAGATAGCCCTGTTCGGCGGTGGAGCGGATGGTGCCGGGCAGATCCAGTTCGTCGGCCGCCCCCTCGCGCACCCAGCGGCGCAGACGCTTCAGCGCCACCTTGATGTTGCGGGTGCCGATCTCGCGGGCATCATCGAAATCGCGGAACTCCCGCTTGTCCCACACCTTCACCGCCTTGCGATGACGGGAGGTGTCCTGGCCGATGCGGACGCCTTCCGGATTGTAGCCATGGGCGCCGAAGGGCGAGGTTCCGGCCGTGCCGATCCATTTCGAGCCGCCCTGATGGCGCCCCTTCTGCTCTGCCAGACGCTGCTTCAGCGTTTCCATCAGCCTGTCGAAACCGCCGAGCGCTTCGACCAGCGCCTTCTCCTCCGGCGTCAGGTGCTTTTCCGAAAGCTTGCGCAGCCAGTCGTCCGGCAGCGCCTGCGTCTCCATGCCCTCGGCACCGGAGACGGCTGAAAGCCCGCGAAAGACCTGGGCAAAAACCTGGTCGAACCGGTCGATATGGCGCTCGTCCTTCACCAGCGCGGCACGCGCCAGGAAATAGAAGGCCTCCACGTCGAAATCGGCAAGCCCCGCCTCCATTCCCGCCAGAAGATCCAGGAATTCCCGCAGCGTCACCGGGATCCTGGCATCCTTCAGCGCAAGGAAGAAGGGAATGAACACGGGCTCGTCCTTCAGAGGGTTCCGATCTGCTCCAGATCATACGGCGTCGTCTGGTAGATCTCGTTGATCCAGTTGCCGAACAGAAGATGCGCGTGGCTGCGCCAGCGGTTCTGCGGCGGCAGTGAGGCATCGTTATGCGGAAAATAATTGTGCGGCATCTTGATGGGAATACCGGCATTCACGTCGCGGAAATATTCGTCCGCGAGCGAGGTGGAATCATATTCCACATGGTTGAACATGTAGAGCCGGTTGCCCTTCTTCTCATGGACGAGGCAGACGCCCATCTCCTCGGATTCCATCAGGATCTCGAGGCCCTTCACCGTCTCGATATCCGCACGGCGCACTTCCGTCCAGCGCGAGACGGGCACCTGGAAATCGTCGGAGAAGCCGTTGAGATAGATGGAGGACGGGCAGAGATTGCGGTGACGATAGACGCCGAACGCCTTCTCCTTCAGCGCATGCTTCGGCACCTTGTGGAAGTGATAGATGGCGGCCATCGCGCCCCAGCAGACATTCAGCGTCGAATGGACATTGGTCTGTGTCCAGTCGAAGATCTGCTGCATCTCGTCCCAGTAGGTGACCTCTTCATAGTTGATCGTCTCCACCGGCGCGCCGGTGATGATGAAGCCGTCGAACTTGCGGTGCTTCACCTCCTCCCAGGTCTCGTAGAAAGACAGGAGATGATCCTCGGAGGTGTTCTTGGCCTTGTGGCCGCCGATGCGCACCAGCGAGAACTCCACCTGCAGCGGCGAGGCGCCGACAAGGCGCGCCATCTGCACTTCGGTCTTGATCTTGTTCGGCATCAGGTTGAGCAGACCGATCTGCAGCGGGCGGATATCCTGCCGCACGGCCACCGTCTCGGTCATCACCCGCACGCCCTCGTTCACCAGCGTTTCGAAGGCAGGCAGGGTATCGGGAATCTTGATCGGCATGGTTCGAACTCGACAAAAACAAAAAAACCGGTGGCGATACATCGCAACCGGTCCGGGGAAGCTTACATGTCTTCTCGCGGCCCTTTAGCGACTTGTTTAACGTGGCTGCAAGCCGGCCGGCCAAATCACCACGATGAAATGCTTAAATAGGCTGTTCTGTCGCGAAGGTCAATCAGGACGCAATGCCGTGTCCTGGCGGCAGCGCAAAGAGCGCCTCGCCCATGCCAAGCCCGAGCCTTCGAGGCGCCTCGCTCAAGGCGATCCAGTGCAGGCGGAAACGGATGGGCGGACTTCCGTCGAACGGCGTCTCCTCCCAGTGAAGCCAGCTTTCGGCAAAAGGGCCTGAGAGCGGCAGATGAAAATAATGCCGCCGGTGCGTGATCGGCCGCCCATCCCGCACAAAACGGTAGTCATGGCTGAACAGCGGCTGAGGGTGGGAAGCGGGCTCAAGCCCGGTTTCCTCGAAAAACTCGCGCGCCGCCGCCTGTGCAGGATCTTCCCCGGCCTCGACGGTTCCGCCCGGCACCTGCAGCGGCACCTCGGGAAAATCCGGCTCGTCAAACACCAGCAACCGGCCATCCCAGACGGCGTAGATCAGAACCTTGACTGCGTCGGCCATCAGCGCTCTCGCCGCGCCATGAAGGCCATGCGCTCGAACAGGTGGACGTCCTGCTCGTTCTTCAAAAGAGCGCCATGCAGTTTTGGTAGCGCGGTCTTCACGTCGACGCCGAGATCGTCGGGATCAACATCGTCGGCAACCAGCAGCCGGATCCAGTCCAGCGCCTCGGAGGTGGAAGGTTTCTTCTTGAGACCCGGCATCTCGCGGATCTCGTAGAAACGGGTCAGCGCCGCACGCACCAGCCGCTGCTTGATGCCGGGATAATGCACCTCGACAATGCGCGACAGCGTCTCGGCATCGGGAAAACGGATGTAGTGGAAGAAGCAGCGGCGCAGGAAGGCGTCCGGCAGTTCCTTCTCGTTGTTGGAGGTGATGATGACGATCGGGCGCACTTTCGCGCGCACGGTCTCGCCGGTCTCGTAGACGTGGAACTCCATGCGGTCGAGTTCCTGCAACAGGTCGTTCGGAAACTCGATATCGGCCTTGTCGATCTCGTCGATCAGCAGCACCACCTTTGTCTCTGCGGCAAAGGCCTGCCACAGCTTGCCGCGGCGGATGTAATGCGAAACCTCGTTGACGCGCGGATCGCCGAGCTGGCTGTCGCGCAGGCGAGACACCGCATCGTATTCGTAAAGCCCCTGCTGCGCCTTGGTGGTGGACTTGACGTTCCACTCGATCATGGACAGGCCAAGCGCTGCCGCCACTTGGCGGGCCAGTTCCGTCTTGCCGGTGCCGGGCTCGCCCTTCACCAGCAGCGGACGCTCCAGCCGGATTGCGGCATTGACCGCCACCATCAGGTCCTTGTCGGCAATGTAATCGGCCGTTCCGGTAAACTGCATCTCTCTTCCCGCTTGCATGCTCTGCAAGACAGGACGGTAAAGAGACGGCCCTGGTTTCGCAAGCGGCACAACGGGACGCATGGCGCATGGACGGAATCCGACACCGTGGCAGGATGAGCGGAAATCCGCTTGTATTCGGCCCACGTTCTGTCACGCTGTGTCTGGCATCCAAGGATGCTTCGACGCAGGCACCGGCCGACGACCGGCACCCGCGAAGAGCATGATCTCTTCGACACGACGACGGCTGACCTGCAAGCGCCGGCCTGCGAACATGGCCCGCGCCACGATTGTCCTGGCACGACAACCTGCGACCCGCCGCCTGAACAGCACCAGACATCATCCTCCGCCGCGCAAGCCTCAGGTTGCGCGCACGGATCCAGAAAGGGAAAACACCATGGCCAAGGGTCAAGTCCGCTCCAACCGCGAAGTCCGCAAGCCGAAGAAGGACAAGGCAAAGCCGTCCACGGCCCCGGTGACGAGCTTCACCACGCAGATGAAAAACGCCGACGCCGCCGCTCCCAAGAAGCGCTGAGGCAGGCCAGACGGTGAACCACGATCCCTCGGGGTTCACCGCTTTTGCTGTTTGCCATGCTCGCATCGGCCTTTTGCTTTTGCCGGAAGATGCGCTAAGGGCAGGGGCATGAACACCTCATCCTTTACCATCCTTCTCGGCGGCCATCTGAAGCGAACCGAGCGCCTCATGGCGCTGATCGCCGGCAGCCGGGTAATTGCCGCCGATAGCGGAATCCGCCATGCAAGCCTGCTCGGCCTTTCTCCGGAATTGTGGGTCGGCGATTTCGATTCGACCGATGCCGCGCTCGCCGCGCAGTGGTCGCGGGTCGAACGTCACCGTTACCCCGCCAACAAGGCGGCAACCGATGGCGAAATCGCGGTGGCGGAAGCCATCGATCGCGGCGCCAGACGCCTGATCCTCATCGGCGCCTTGAGCGGTGAGCGCTCGGATCACGCCCTGCAGCACTACCTGCACGGCATCAGCCTTGCCGAGGACGGTTTCGAGGTCGTGCTGACCTCCGGCGAGGAAGAGGCCTATCCGCTGATCGGCGGCGACCGGATGGAACTGGAACTGCCGAAGGGCTCGCTGTTTTCCGTCCTCGGCTTTTCGGTACTGGAAGGCCTTAGCCTTGCCAATGTGCGTTATCCGCTCCAGGATTTTTCGCTGACATTCGGCTCCTCGCGCACCATATCCAACATTGCCGAAGGAGCGATCGCGCTGTCCCTGAGAGAGGGCCGCGCCCTTCTGATCGCCCGTCCCGACGATTTCACCGGAGCTTGACGCAACACCATGGCCCCTCCCATTCTCAAGCTTGACGACATCCGGCTGAGCTTTGGCGGTACTCCGCTTCTGGCCGGCGCCAATCTTCAGGTGGAGCCGGGCGACCGGATCTGCCTTGTCGGCCGCAACGGTTCGGGCAAATCGACGCTGATGAAGATCGCCGCCGGCATGGTCGAGGCGCAGTCCGGCGAGGTCTTCCGCCATCCCTCCGCCACCATCCGCTACCTGGAGCAGGCCCCTGACTTTGCCGGCTTCTCCACGGTGCAGGCCTATTGCGAGGCAGGGCTGGGCCCAAGCGACGATCCCTACCGCGTCACCTACCTGCTCGACCATCTGGGACTGACAGGCCAGGAGGATCCCCGCCAGTTGTCCGGTGGCGAAGCGCGCCGCGCGGCCCTTGCCCGGGTGATGGCGCCCGAACCCGACATCCTGATGCTGGACGAGCCGACCAACCATCTCGATCTGCCGACCATCGAATGGCTGGAAGGCGAGTTGCAGAAGACCCGCAGCGCCATCGTGCTCATCTCGCACGACCGCCGCTTTCTCGAAAAGGTCTCCACGGCCACGGTCTGGCTGGATCGCGGGCTGTCGCGCCGTCTCGACCAGGGCTTTGCGCATTTCGAGGAATGGCGCGACCGCGTTCTGGAGGAAGAGGAAATCGAGCAGCACAAGCTCGGCAAGCAGATCGAGCGCGAGGAACACTGGCTGCGCTACGGGGTGACGGCGCGGCGCAAGCGCAACATGCGCCGCCTCGGCAACCTGCAGAGCCTGCGCGCCGAATATCGCGGCCATCGCGGCCCGCAGGGCACCATCCAGGCCTCGGCCACGGAGGGCAAGGAAAGCGGCAAGCTGGTGATCGAGGCAGAGGCCATCACCAAGCGCTATGGCGAGCGGCAGATCGTGGCACCGTTTTCGATCCGGGTGCATCGCGGCGACCGCATCGGCCTTGTCGGCCCGAACGGCGCCGGCAAGACGACGCTTCTGAAAATGCTGACCGGCCAGATGGATCCCGACAGCGGTACGATCAAGCTCGGCACCAATCTGGAGATCGCCACGCTCGACCAGAAGCGCGAAGACCTCAACCCCGAGGATTCGCTCAGCCACTACCTGACCGACGGCCGCGGCGAGAGCCTGCTGGTCAATGGCGAGCAGCGCCATGTGGCCGGCTACATGAAGGACTTCCTGTTCCAGCCGGAACAGATGCGTACCCCGATCAGGAACCTCTCCGGCGGAGAACGCGCCCGCCTGATCCTCGCGCGGATCATGGCAAAGCCGTCCAACCTGCTGATCCTCGATGAACCGACCAACGATCTCGACATCGAGACGCTGGACCTCCTGCAGGAAATCGTCGCCGGCTATAACGGCACCGTCATCCTCGTCAGCCACGACCGTGATTTCCTCGACCGTACCGTGACGTCCACCATCGCTCCCGCCAGCCCGGATGAACCGGACGGCCGCTGGATCGAATATGCCGGCGGCTATACGGACATGATGGCGCAGCGCAAGGGCGCGCTGGAAGAGAAGCGCCGCGCCGAGAAAGCCAGGACGGAGACCGCAGCCGCCACGGCAGGTGCGACGGCCGAGGCTCCGAAGGCGCGCGGCAAGCTTTCCTACAAGCAGAAATTCGCGCTGGAAAACCTGCCGAAGGAGATGGAAAAGGCCGAAGCCGAGATTGCCGCCCGCGAGGCGAAAATGGCCGACCCCAACCTCTTCGCCAAGGACCCCGCCAGCTTCAACCGCATTGCCGCCGAGATGGAGACGCTGCGGGAAAAGCTGGCGAAAATGGAAGAGGAATGGCTGGAGCTTGAAATGCTGCGGGAAGAGCTGGAAGGCTGAACCCAAGGAATTCAAAAGCTTAACAAAGCGTTACTCTTCGCGTCCCGCGTAACGCTGCGGAACAAATTCCGCATGAACCCGTTCGATCCGCAACCGGACAGCCTGCAACACAGGGGGCCGGCAGAAGCTCAACGGGAGACTCCCATGTCGACACATGTCGTGCGTCGTCGGCTGGACAGGGCAGCCATGAAACAGAGAGTACTGATTGTCGAGGACGAGTTCCTGATCGCCCTCGATCTTGCCGATACCATCGAGACCATGGGGCTGACGGTGACGGGCTTTGCCAGCGGTCGGGACAATGCCCTCGATTTCGCTCCCTTCGCGGATATTGCGCTGGTGGACATCAACCTGTCCGATGGCGCCACCGGCCCGGAGATCGGCCGTGAACTGTCGCAACGCTTCGGCGTCACCGTGATCTTCATGACCGCCAATCCGGAACAGTTGGGGGGAGACACGGGTCGCACCCTTGGCGTGCTCACCAAACCGGTCATGCCGCATGTGGTGGAACAGGCGGTGGATTATGCCATCGCAAGCCGCGTCGGCGGCTTGGCGGCCGTCCCGCGCGAATTGCAGGTTTTCCCGCATCATCGGGCCTGACGCCTGCGTCGCCGCCGGGGCCGCTTGCCAAGCCGCCCCGTCCCCGCTACATCTTCGCCTGCTCTAACGGGGTGCCGCATCATGCGGCTGAGAGGCTTTGCAGCCAACCCGCGGAACCTGATCCGGTTAACACCGGCGGAGGGATTAGACGGCTCGCAACCAGCGCCTATTCCCCGTGTCATAGAACCAAGGAGGCGCTGATGCGCAAGATCCATTCGTTTGCCTGCGCGGCGCTTGCCGCCCTGTCCCTCTCGCTGCCCGCAATGGCCGCGGACAAGCCCGTTCTCACCGTCTATACCTATGAGAGCTTTACTGCCGAATGGGGCCCCGGCCCCAAGGTGAAGGCCGCCTTCGAGAAGACCTGCAATTGTACGCTGAATTTCGTATCCGTGGCCGATGGGGTGGCGCTTCTGACCCGCCTCAAGCTGGAGGGCGCCTCCTCGAACGCGGATGTGGCGCTCGGACTCGACACCAACCTCGTTCAGGAAGCCAGGGAGACCGGCCTGTTTGCCGAGCACGGCATTGATACGTCAGCGGCCAAGGTGCCCGGCGGCTTTTCCGATCCGGTCTTCGTTCCCTATGATTACGGCCATTTCGCCGTGGTCTACGACACCCAGACGATCAAGACGCCGCCAAAGAGCTTGAAGGAGCTTGTCGAAGGCGATCCGTCGCAGAAGATTGCGATCGAGGATCCACGCACCTCCACCCCGGGGCTCGGCCTGCTGCTGTGGGTGAAGTCCGTCTATGGCGACAAGGCACCGGAGGCCTGGGCAAAGCTGCGCGGCCGCATTCTCACCGTCACGCCCGGCTGGTCGGAAGCCTATGGTCTGTTCACCAAAGGCGAAGTGCCGATGGTGTTCTCCTATGTCACTTCGCCCGCCTACCACGTTATGGAGGAAAAGACCGACCGTTATCAGGCGGCCCGCTTCGAGGAAGGCCATTACATCCAGATCGAGGTATCCGGCCTGCTGAAAGCCACCAGGCAAAAGGAACTGGCACAACAGTTCCTGGCCTTCACGCTGTCGCCCGCCTTCCAGTCGATCATCCCGACCACCAACTGGATGATGCCGGCGGCTGCAACGGCAGAACCGCTGCCGGAGGCCTTCGGCAAGCTCGTCTCGCCCTCGAAAACCTTCATGATGAGCCCGGAAGAGGTCGCCAGGAACCGGCAGGGCTGGATTCGCGAATGGCTTGCCGCCATGAGCATGAACTGAGGCAGTGATGCTGAGCACCGGTGAGGTGAGACGCGGACTGGCGGCGGGCGGTGCAAGCCTTGCCGCCATCGGCGGGCTCGTGACGCTTCCCACCGGCGCTCTCCTTGCTCTCGCCCCGGCCTCCTCTGCCGGCACCCTGTTCGACAGCTATACCCTGAGCCTTCTGCGCTTCACCCTGCTTCAGGCCACTCTCTCCACACTGCTGTCGGTCGCGCTGGCGCTGCCCGTTGCGCTGGCGCTTGCAAGACGCGCCGCATTTCCCGGTCGCATCTGGATTCTCCGGCTGATGGCGGTTCCGATGGGACTGCCTGTCCTGATCGGCGCACTCGGCCTGATCGGCATCTTTGGCCGGCAAGGCCTCGTCAACCGGCTGCTGGCAATCGCCGGAGTCGATCATCCCGTCAACATCTACGGTCTCTCCGGCATTTTGCTCGCGCATGCCTTCTTCAATCTGCCACTCGCCTGCCGTCTGATGCTGGCGGGGCTGGAGCGCGTGCCGGCGGAAGACTGGCGGCTGGCGGCAAGCCTCGGTCTGGGGCGTCTCTCCCTGCTGCGCCATGTGGAACTGCCGGCGCTGGCGCGGGTGCTGCCGGGCGCGGCGGGACTGATCTTCATGCTCTGCGCCACGAGCTTTACGCTGGTGCTGGTGCCGGGCGGCGGCCCGGCGGCAACCACGCTGGAGGTGGCGATCTACCAGTCCCTGCGCTTCGATTTCGATCCGGCCCGCGCGGTCGCGCTCTCCCTGCTGCAGATTGCGCTTACCGGGCTGGTGCTGGCGGTGCTGAGCCGCCTGCCCGCCGCCGAAGGCAGCCGCGGCGAAGGCCGCATACCGCGTCGCTTCGATGGAGCGGGGTTCGGGAGCCGGATCATGGATACGCTGGCGATCCTGCTAGCCACGCTGTTTCTCGTCCTGCCGCTCGGCGCGATCACCGCCGCCGGGTTGAAGGCGGATCTGCTGCGGCTGATCAGCCTGCCCGCTTTCCACCAGGCGCTGCTGACCAGCCTTGCCATTGCACTGACCGCAGGCCTGCTGTCGCTTCTGACGGCAAGCGGCATTCTCACGGCGCAGGCCGCGATTGCCGAGCGACGCCACCCCTCGCCTGTGCTTCGCGTGTTCGGCAGGGCCCTCTCCTCCCTCTCCTCTCTCGTTCTGCTGGTGCCGCCGGTGGTGCTCGGCACCGGCTGGTTTCTGCTCATCAGGCCGCATGCGGATGTGACGCGGGTGGCACCGCTGCTGATTGCCGCCATCAACATGCTGATGGCGCTGCCCTTTGTCATGCGCGTTCTGACGCCGGCCTTCGAAAGCCACCGGCTCCGCACCGCCCGGCTGGCCGCGAGCCTCAACGTGACGGGACTGGCGCGGCTGCGGCTGGTCGATGCACCGATTCTGGCGCGGCCGATGCTGATGGCGCTTTCTTTCGCCATGGCACTGTCGCTTGGTGATCTCGGCGCGGTCGCCCTGTTCGGCTCGCAGGATCTCGTCACGCTGCCCTGGCTGGTCTATAGCCGGCTCGGCAGCTATCGTACGCAGGATGCCGATGGTCTGGCGCTGCTGCTCGGTCTTCTCTGTCTGGCGCTGACGGCGCTCGGCACGGCCGGCGAAAGGAGACAGCCATGACCGCACAGCCAAAACAAACCGCGCTTGCGACGGAAAATCTCGCCGCGGTCGAACTGGACGGTGTGCGCCTCGCCCTCGGCGATATCCGCTTCGCCTTCGATGGCCGCATCCCGGCCGGACGGATCACCGCCGTCACCGGCCCATCCGGCTCCGGAAAATCCACGCTTCTCAACCTCATTGCCGGCTTCGAGATGCCCGATGCGGGCAGCGTGCGGCTGGCCGGACAGGATGTGACGCGCCTCCATCCCGGTGCCCGGCCGCTCTCGCTGGTGTTCCAGGATCACAACCTGTTTGCCCATCTGGATCTCTTCACCAATATCGGACTTGGCGTACATCCGGCCCTGAAACTCACCGGAGAGGACCGGACACGCATCTCAGCAGCCCTGCAGCGGGTCGGACTTGCCGGCTACGAAGGCCGCAAGCCCGGCACGCTTTCCGGGGGCGAACGGCAGCGGGCAGCCTTTGCACGGGCGCTGGTACGGCAGCGGCCCCTTCTGCTGCTGGACGAACCCTTCGCCGCGCTCGATCCGGGATTACGACTGGCGATGGCGGACCTCTTGTCCGATCTGCACCAGGAAACCGGCGCCAGCATCGTGCTTGTCACCCACGATCCGGGAGAGGTGATGCGGCTTGCCGACGAGGTGATCTATCTCAGCACCGGCAAAATCCTGTTTCACGGTGACAGACACGCTTTTTGTGCCCAAACGGCCCATCCGGAGATCAGCAAATTTGTGGCGTCGTCATAAAGCGTCAACCCATTCGCCACATTTTGGACGTGCAGCGATGTCATGCCGCAATGCGAAAGAGGGCGGGACGATTGTCTGTAAACGCTTGCGTTCTATCTGCAGAGGGAACACAACTGCGAAGACAGGCAGATCAGCCATCCGCAGCAAAGGCAGGACGGGTTCGGCAACGATCGGGCCGGTGAATGCGCCGGATGGCGGGTTTGGACGAATGACATTTCCGAGTGGACGGATCGACAGCGCGGATGACACCACGGCTCGGGCCCCCGATGCAAGCCGGCGCATGCCCGCGTTGAAAAGCCGTATGGCCATGCTGGCGCTGGCGGGCACGGCTCTTTTGTCCGGCTGCCAGTCGGTGATCGACCAGACCTACGAATCGAGCGTCAAGCCATCCTCCAATCCGCAGATCGTTGATGAGGTGCAGAAGAACGATCCGCGCGCCCAGATGGGTGCGCGCGAGCATCCGCGCATTGTTGCGAGCTATGGCGGCGAGTATCACGACGCCAAGACCGAACGGCTGGTGGCCCGCATTGCCGGCGCGCTGACCGCCGTGTCGGAAAATCCGAACCAGTCCTATCGCATCACCATCCTGAATTCGCCGGCGATCAACGCCTTTGCCCTGCCGGGCGGCTATCTCTATGTCACGCGCGGCCTTTTGGCGCTGGCCAATGATGCGTCCGAAGTGGCTGCCGTGCTCAGCCACGAAATGGCACATGTCACGGCCAATCACGGTATCGAGCGGCAGAAGCGCGAAGAGGCGGAGGTGATCGCCAGTCGCGTGGTGGCCGAGGTGCTCTCCAGCGATCTCGCCGGCAAGCAGGCGCTTGCCCGCGGCAAGCTGCGCCTTGCCGCCTTCTCGCGCCAGCAGGAGCTGCAGGCCGACGTGATCGGCGTGCGCATGCTGGGCGAAGCAGGCTATGATCCCTTCGCCGCCGCCCGCTTCCTCGATTCCATGGCCGCCTATGCGCGCTTCTCCGCGGTCGATCCGGAAACGGACCAGAGCCTCGACTTCCTCTCCAGCCATCCGAGCGCGCCGCAGCGCGTGGATCTCGCGCGCCAGCACGCCCGCGCCTTCGGTCAGGAAGGGACAGTGGGCGACAAGGGGCGCGACTATTACCTGACGGGAATTGACGGCCTGCTCTACGGCGACAGCCCGGACGAGGGCTATGTTCGCAACGAAACATTCCTGCATGCCGGTCTCGGTATTCGCTTCGACGTGCCGGAAGGATTCCGGATCGACAACAAGGTAGAAGCGGTACTCGCCACGGGACCGGATGAAACGGCGATCCGCTTCGATGGCGTTCAGGCGGGCGACGTGTCGAGCCTTGCCAATTATCTGACGAGCGGCTGGGTGGCCGGCTTGCAGCCCGACACGGTTCAGGAAACCACGATAAACGGTCTGCCGGCGGCAACCGCACGCGCCTCTGCCGAGCGCTGGGATTTCGACGTGACCGTGATCAGGCTCGACAAGCAGATTTTCCGCTTCCTGACGGCCGTACCGAAGGGAAGCAGCACGCTGCAATCGACAGCCAACACGCTGCGCCAGACCTTCCGCCGCATGACACCGCAGGAAATCGCCTCGCTGAAGCCGCTGCGCGTGCGCGTCGTGACGGTTCAGCCGGGCGAGACGATCACCACCATGGCGGCGCGCATGATGGGCACCGATCGCAAGCTCGACCTGTTCCGGCTGATCAATGCGCTTTCCACCGGGGCGACGATCAGCCCCGGCCAGCGCGTGAAAATCATCTCGGAATAACCGACTGGATCAGCAGGCGGCCGCCATCTGCGGATTGTTGCTGACGAGCGCGGATTTCAGCTTCTCGATGGCGCGGCTTTCGATCTGGCGCACGCGCTCCTTGGAAATGCCGAGTTCCGCACCGAGCGCCTCCAGCGTCGCACCGTCATCGGTCAGGCGGCGCGCGCGGATGATCTTCTTCTCGCGTTCATTGAGCTTGGTGAGCGCACCCTGCAGCCATTTCATGCGGCGTTCGCCGTCGATCATGCCGGAGACCTGCTCATCCGGCAGCGGCTCATCGCTTTCCAGCATGTCGAGGCGCTCGCCGCTGTCGGCATCGCCGGCAATGGTGGGCGCCTGCAGCGAGGCGTCGTTGCTGGAGAGGCGGGCATCCATGGTCTGCACATCGGAAAGGCTGACACCGAGCGCGGTGGCGATTTCCTCATGAATGGCCTGGGAGGTCATGTTGGTACCGCCGCGGGCAAGCTTGGCGCGAAGCCGGCGCAGGTTGAAGAACAGCGCCTTCTGGGCCGAACTCGTGCCACCGCGCACGATCGACCAGTTGCGCAGGATATAGTCCTGCATCGAGGCGCGGATCCACCAGCTGGCATAGGTCGAAAAACGGACATCGCGCGAAGGCTCGAACCTTGCCGCCGCCTCCAGCAGCCCTACATAGCCTTCCTGTACAAGGTCGCTCATCGGCAGGCCAAAGCCGCGGAACTTGGATGCCATGGCGATGACGAGACGCATATGGGCGAGAGCAATCTGGTTGCGGGCGTCCTGGTCCTGGTCATCTTTCCACCGCACGGCCAGATCACGCTCTTCTTCGCGCGCCAGATAGGGCGCGGACATGGCGATCTTGATCATATGACGGTCTGCGGACATGGCATTCATCGCGCTCTCCATGAAACTGGTTGACCAGACGGAAAGCCATGCCAGAGAGACATCTGCCGCTTGCCCGCCCACAGGGCCTGTCGCCGGCAGATCGCATCGGGTGACATCACTTTCCATTCCCCTCGTTCATCGAACCGGGGGAGAGACTTCGCCTTCCCCACCGGGCACACCCGAGAGCGCCTCTGAAGCCACTCTTCGCCGTACCGGCGGGTCAACGTCGCGATGCAAAAAAAGTTCCAATAAAAAACCCGGCTTTCGCCGGGCTTTTTTCACCAGTGGGCCACGCGCGAGCGTATCAGGCCGCTTCCTCGTGCGAATCTTCCTCGTCCAGAACCTTGCTGCGCTTCGGTCCCTTGGCAAGATTGGTCTCGATCAGGCGCACAGCCTCCGTCTCCGACATCTTGTTGACGGCGGCGATTTCGCGCGCCATGCGGTCAAGAGCGGCCTCATAGAGCTGACGCTCGGAATAGGACTGCTCTGGCTGGTTTTCCGCACGATAGAGATCGCGCACGACCTCCGCGATGGAAATCAGGTCGCCGGAATTGATCTTGGCATCATATTCCTGGGCGCGGCGCGACCACATGGTGCGCTTCACGCGGGCCTTGCCCTGGACAACCTTCAGAGCACGCTCGACGAAATCGGTTTCCGACAGCTTGCGCATGCCGATGCTGACGGCCTTGGCGACCGGCACCTTCAGGCGCATCTTGTCCTTCTCGAAATCGATCACGAACAGTTCGAGCTTCATGCCAGCCACTTCCTGTTCTTCAATGGCCGTGATAGTGCCAACTCCATGCGCCGGGTACACGATTGCTTCACCGGTCTTGAAACCGTGGCGCGCTGAAGATTTTTTCTGCTGGGTCGTCATTCGTTTAACAAACTCCCTGTTACGCACCCAACCGCCCAGGCCGGGGCCGGGTCAGTCAGGCCCGGATGAGACGGGGGAACCGTCGGTGACTCCATACTGGTCCGGTTAAACGCGCGCGAAAACCACACCCTGCCGCAAGCGGCGACGACAACGTCCAATAACTGACCATGTCACGGGAACCGCGTTGGGTGCTGTACTGCTTTCGTGATGTTTTTAGGGCACGCGAATGCCACTTTGTGGAACAGTTCCCAATGCCTATCACAAATATGGGCAGAAATCAATAATTTGCTTTCGCAGGTGCACGGGCGCAACGCTTGCGACCGTGCCCAATCGTTAAGCAAATCGTAATCGTGACCGTCGACCGACTCAGTCGCCCTTGCCGGGCTCCGGCGAAAAATACTGCTCGTACTTGCCTTCGACGCCATCCATCTCCTTGGCTTCCGGCAGGGCATCGCGCTTGACGGTGATGTTCGGCCAGATCTGGGCAAACTCGGCATTCAGCTTCAGCCACTTGTCGAGGCCCGGCTCGGTATCGGGCTTGATCGCCTCGGCAGGACATTCCGGCTCGCAGACGCCGCAATCGATGCATTCGTCCGGATGGATAACCAGGAAGTTCTCACCCTCATAGAAGCAATCGACCGGGCAGACTTCAACGCAATCGGTATATTTGCAGCGGATACAATTGTCGGTCACGACATACGTCATGAGGCACTCCAGTGACATCACGGTCGTCGGCATCGGCGACGGGAGACGCCTGCCGACCGGGGCGGCGCTGGGCAAGGTCGACAGCGCACCCATGTTTCCGGCGCACGCAAGCCCCCAGCTTTGCCAGTTTGACTAATGGCTTTGCGCAGGCTTAGCAAGGACAAACAATCCCTGTTATGCCCCAGCAATGGCAGACTGTTCCAATCATGCCGGCACTTCTGCGGCAGGGCATTGCGCGCCGCCAGCATCCCGTGACGTCATGACACAGTCACCGGCTCAACCCGGCCCCAGCTTGCGCTGGGCACGTTCAAAGGGCGAGAGAGGCGCCTGCTGCGGCGTGCGGTCTTCGTAAAGCGTCTGCGCCTCTTCGAAGGGGCCGCGCCGATCACCGGGGGCCCGCACGATCAGAACCCGGTCGCCCCGTTCCAGCTTCAGTTCGATGACGTCACCGATCCTGACCATGCGGCTTGACTGCTGCACGATCTGGCCGTTGACCTGCACGAAGCCCGCCTCGACCAGATCCTGCGCCAGCGCGCGGGATTTGACGATGCGCGTGAAGAAAAGCCACTTGTCGATGCGCTGACGCTGATCTCCCGGTGGCTTTTCGTTCATGGCTACTTCTTCATCTGCTCCTTGAGAGCAGCGAGCTTGGCAAACGGCGAATCCGGATCCACCGGCTTCTCCTTGCGCGGTGGCTTTGCCTCGAAGCGGGCGGGCTGCGTCATCTTGCCGCGATCATTGCGATCGCCGCGGTCGGAGCGTTCGCCGCGCGGCGGACGGTCGCCCTTGCCTTCTGGCCGGCGGTCGCCGCGATCCGGACGGCCACCTTCGCGGTTCGGACGTCCACCCTGCTCGCCACGCTCGTCCCCGCGGCGATGGTCACGACGCCCCTCTCCACGGCCTTCGCCACCGCGGCCTTCACTGCTGCGACCTTCGGGTCCGCGCGCCTCTGCCGGCTGCCCCTGACGACCGCCATGGCCACGACGATCGCCATGGCCGCGGCCCTGGCGCTGGTTGTCGCTGCGACCGCCACCCGGACGCCACAGCAGGACAGGTTTCGGCTCCTCGGCAACCGCTGTTTCGGCAGAGCCCTCGACCGCTTCGGCGACGGGGGCCGCAGCCTCGGTAACGGTGACAGCCGCCTGCTCGCCATCGGCCGCCGCTGTTTCTTCCGATGCCGCATCGGCATCATCGTGATCGGCAGCAACCGCGTCCTCACCTTCGGCAGCGGCCGGCGCCGGCTGCTGGCTGGCAAGGAAGGCCTGAACCTCTTCCGCCTTCACCTGATCGGCGCGGTAGCCGAGACCCTTCAGGATTTCCTCCATGTCGTCCGGCGTCGCGCCGAGAATCGACAGCATGGCCGTCGTCGTCATGAAACGGCGACCGTCATAGGCGCCTTCGGGGCGCGCGGGCGAACCCGGCTTCCATTGCAGGAGCGGACGGATCAGATCGGCAAGGCGCTCCAGAATATCGACGCGAACGGCACGCTTGCCGAGATAACGGAAACCGGCCAGCTTGTAGAAGTTGCGCTCGAAGCTCGGATCGGTCACGACGGAGGTGCGACCGGCAGCAAGCGCCGGGATCAGATCGCCATAACCAGGCTTGTCGAGACCGTCGTTCTTCAGCGCCCAGAGAAGGGTGATGAGTTCGGCCGGCGCGGGCTTCAGAAGAGCCGGCATGAAAATGTGGTAGGCGCCGAAGCGGATGCCATAGCGGCGCAGCGAGGCGCGCGCATCCTGATCGAGCGTCTTGACCTCTTCAGCCACGTCGCGACGGAACATGACGCCCAGATTTTCAACGAGCTGGAAGGCCAGGCCCTTGGCGAGACCCTGCAGGTCTTCGGCGCGCGACAGGTCGTCGAGCGGCTTCAGAACGGTTGCGACGTGATGATTGACGAAACGCTCCAGACGCGCTGCGACGTGATCGCGCGCATTGCCGGTGAGCTGCTCGTCGGCCAGAAGGATGAGACGCGGATGCATGATATGGTCGCTGGCGGCAAGCCGCGCCACCGGCTCACCCAGCCAGCGCACGAAACCGTCCGAACCCACCGCCAGATCGCTGTTGCCGCAGGCATAGAGGCGTGCGGCGCGCGCCTCGAATTCCAGTGCAAGCGCCTTCTGGGCCGCCGCCTGAACGGCCTTCGCGTCCGGACCGTCACCCCCGGATACGGGCGTAAACCGGAAACCGGCTAGTTGACCGACGTGATGTCCCTCGACGAAGACATCCCCATTCACACTGATTTCAGCTTCCAGCATCGCATTCTCTCTCAGGCGCTTCATGAGCACAGATGTCCTGCGATCAACAAAGCGTTTCGTCAACCTTTCATGTAGCGCGTCCGACAACCTGTCCTCGATTTCTCGCGTCTTTTCTTGCCAGTGTGTCGGATGCGCCAGCCAGCCCGGACGGTTGGAAACATAGGTCCAAGTCCGAATTTGGGCGATACGCGCAGAAAGCGTATCGATTTCGCCATCGGTGCGGTCCGCGCGCTGCACCTGCTCGGCCATGAAGCTCTCGTTCACCGTGCCATGACGCACGAGATCGAAGAACAGCGTGGAGATCAGATCAGCATGCTGGGCGGGTGTAATGCGCCGATAATCGGGAAGCGCGCAGGCTTCCCAGAGCTTTTCGACCCGCTCGGACGTCGTCGCGAGATCGACAACCTCCGGATAGCGGGAGAGATAATCCAGCGCCTGACTGTCGGTCGCCGGCAGCGCGCGCGTCAGTCCCGCAACAGTGGGCGCCGCATCGAGACTCGCGCGCAAGTCGCGGATCGAGGTAAAGTCGAGCGCTTTCGAACGCCACTGCAGCACCTTCACCTGGTCGAACTGATGGGTCTCGATGCGCTCCACCAACTCGTCGTCGAAAGGCTGGACCTGACCGGTCACGCCGAAGGTTCCATCCTTCAGGTGACGACCCGCGCGACCGGCGATCTGGCCGAGTTCGCCGGGGTTGAGATTACGGAACTGATAACCGTCGAACTTGCGATCCTGGGCAAAGGCCACATGATCGACATCGAGGTTGAGCCCCATGCCGATCGCATCGGTGGCAACAAGATATTCAACGTCGCCCGCCTGATAGAGCCCCACCTGCGCGTTGCGGGTGCGGGGGCTCAGCGCCCCCAGCACGACGGCGGCACCGCCCCGCTGGCGGCGGATCAGTTCGGCAATGGCATAGACCTCATCTGCGGAAAAGGCGACGATGGCCGAGCGCTGCGGCAGTCGGGTGATCTTCTTCTGGCCGGCATAAAAGAGCGTCGAAAGACGCGGCCGCTCCACCACGGTGATGCCGGGCAGGAGCTTTTCCAGGATCGGTCGCATGGTGCCGGCGCCGAGCAGCAGAGTTTCCTCGCGCCCCCGCAGATGCAGGATGCGGTCGGTAAAGATATGCCCACGCTCCAGATCGCCAGCCAGTTGCACTTCATCGATCGCGACGAAAGCGGCCCTGGTCTCGCGCGGCATGGCTTCCACGGTACAGACGGAAAAGCGCGCGCCGGGCGGCGAGATCTTTTCCTCGCCCGTCACCAGCGCCACATGCTGCGGCCCCACCCGTTCGACCACCCGCGTGTAGACCTCGCGCGCCAGAAGGCGAAGCGGCAGGCCGATCACGCCGGACCCGTGTGCGACCATCCGCTCGATGGCGAAATGCGTCTTGCCGGTGTTGGTCGGGCCGAGGACCGCGGTGACGCCGCGACCGCTCAAGATCATGGGCTTGGAATTCAAGGCACTATCCGCACTTTGCATGGCGCTGCCGGTACAAGAAGCACCTAGCTTGCGCCACACATGGCGACACAAACGCCGGAAGGCAAGCGACAAGCAGGGCTGGAACGCCTTTTTTTGACAGCGGACATGTCCAAGACTCAGGCGGCGGACCCGGTCCGTCGTCCGGCGAGCCCGGAACAGTGTGAGAACGAATCAGAGACGAATCACTCACATCTGTAAATTCAGCTTTTGTTCCAGCCGACAGCAATACGGATACGGTCAGGGCAGGCTCGTCAAAGAATCACAGCGAAGGAGCCCGAGTCGAACCACAGTGTCCGCGTTGCACAGCCGGCCGAAAACTGGCGCCGTACATCATCTTCATATATCAGCCCGCCTGACGAACTGACCAGGATACATTGGATTTCGAAATATATTTTGTGAAATGCATGACCAGGCCTCGACGATACCATCCGCCAGGATCCATGAGTTTCATCGGGAGAAACGGTCAGGATTTGCCGATGATTTTGCGGCTGGAACCCGTTGGAACCAAAAAGGCCGCGCCACGTTCTTGCCGCACCATCAAGGAATTCATGCAGCGGAGACCATCACATGCTCGGAACAGTTCTCCTTATCATTCTCATCCTCCTGCTCGTCGGCGCCCTTCCGAACTGGGGCTACAGCCGTGGCTGGGGGTATGGGCCGTCGGGCGGCCTCGGGCTGGTCCTCGTCATCTTGATCATCCTGCTGCTGATGGGCAGAATTTAACTTGCGAATATTCGCACAGACAGAGGGAAGGAAACCGACATGAAGAAGATTCTGGCAGTGGCCGCCGTCGTTGGCATGCTCGCTTCGTGCTCCACCACCGAAAAGGGCACAGCCATCGGCGCCGGCACGGGTGCCGTTCTGGGTGGCGCGATCACCAATAGCTGGGGTGGCGCAGCCGTTGGTGCCGTGGCTGGCGGCCTGGTCGGTGCAGCAATCGGCGAATCGCAGAAGCACAAGGGTTACTGCGTCTATCGCGATCGTTACGGCCGCACCTATGAGGCACGCTGCCGCTAACCCCTCCCTTGGAAACGCGAGGAGCCGGTGCCGCCGCACCGGCTCTTCTTTTTGAGCACGACTGCACACCTGCCGGGCTTGCGGACATGCAAACGCCGGAGCATTGCCCCGGCGTCCTCGTGCGACCAACAGATTTGATCGGACTGTCAGACGAAATACTGGCCGCCATTGGCGGTAATGGTCGAACCGGTGATGAAACCGGCCTCATCGGAGGCGAGGAACACGACGCAACGGGCAATCTCCTCCGGCTGGCCGAGGCGACCCACCGGAATCTGCGGCAGGATGCGCTCGTTCATCACCTTTTCCGGCACGGCCATGACCATTTCGGTGGCGATATAGCCCGGGCAGATCGCATTGACAGTGATGTTCTTGGCTGCCCCCTCCTGCGCAAGCGCCTTGGTGAAGCCGATGTCGCCGGCCTTGGCGGCGGAGTAATTGGCCTGCCCCATCTGCCCCTTCTGACCGTTGATGGAGGAAATGCTGATGATACGGCCAAAGCCGCGATCCCGCATGCCACTCCAGACCGGATGCGTCATGTTGAAAAGGCCGGTCAGGTTGGTGCTGATCACCTCGTTCCACTGCTGCGGCGTCATCTTGTGAAACATCGCATCACGCGTGATGCCGGCATTGTTGACGAGAACGTCGACAGGTCCGACCTCGGCCTCGACCTTCGCAATGCCTTCGACGCAGGCCTCGTAGGAGGACACATCCCATTTGAAGACGGCAATGCCCGTCTCCCCCTGAAAGGCGCGGGCGCGCTCGTCATTGCCCGCGTAATTGGCGGCGACCTTATAGCCTGCCGCCTTCAGACCCACCGAAATTGCCGCGCCAATTCCGCGCGTGCCACCGGATACCAATGCCACTCTCGTCATGCTGCACTCCCCTTCACGGATAAGACGCCCGGCCCTTCTGGCGTGGTCGGATAGACTAAAGCGCGATGCAGTCGATGGATCTTCGGCAGCGCGCTTCAAGCTCTGCTGGATAGGCACGGGCACGCGAAACCGCCTGACGACTCCGCGTCACCGTGCCAAAGCGCACTCACATGGCTTCGAAGCACATGGCAACGCCCATGCCACCGCCGATGCAGAGCGTAGCAAGGCCCTTCTTGGCGCCGCGCCGCTTCATCTCGAACACCAGCGTGTTGAGAACGCGCGCGCCGGAGGCACCGATCGGATGGCCGATGGCGATCGCCCCGCCGTTGACGTTGACGATCGCGGGATCCCAGCCCATGTCCTTGTTCACGGCGCAGGCCTGGGCAGCGAATGCTTCGTTGGCCTCGACCAGATCCAGATCGCCAACCGACCAGCCTGCCTTTTCCAGCGCCTTGCGGGAGGCCGGGATCGGACCCGTGCCCATGATCTGCGGATCGACGCCCGCCGTTGCCCAGGAGACGATGCGCACGAGCGGCGTGATGCCGCGGCGCACCGCTTCCGCCTCGGTCATCAGCAGCGCGGCAGCGGCGCCATCATTGATGCCGGAGGCATTGCCGGCCGTCACGGTGCCTTCCTTGTCGAAGGCGGGGCGCAGCTTCGCCATACCGTCGAGCGTGGCTCCCTCGCGGATGTATTCGTCCTTGTCGATCGTGACATCACCCTTGCGCCCCTTCAGGACGAAGGGGATGATCTCGTCGGCGAAACGCCCGGCTTTCTGGGCGGCTTCCGCCTTGTTCTGCGAGGCGACGGCGAACTGGTCCTGCTCGTCGCGCGACAACTGCCACTGGCGGGCAATGTTTTCGGCGGTAATGCCCATGTGATAGCCGTAGAAGGCATCGGTCAGGCCATCCTTGATCATGGTATCGATCATCTTCATGTCACCCATCTTGGTGCCATTGCGAAGATGGGCGCTGTGGGGCGCCATGGACATGGATTCCTGGCCGCCGGCCACGATGATCTTCGCATCGCCGAGCGCGATCTGCTGCATGCCGAGCGCAACCGCGCGCAGGCCGGAACCGCAGAGCTGGTTGAGGCCCCAGGCGGTCGCCTCCTGCGGCAGGCCGGCCTTCATCGCCGCCTGACGGGCCGGGTTCTGCCCCTCGCCGGCCGGCAGCACCTGGCCGAGGATCACCTCGTCCACCTCGGAAGCCTCCACGCCGGCGCGCTCCAGAACCCCCTTGATGGCGGCCGCACCCAGTTCATGGGCGGCGACGCTGCCGAAGGCGCCGTTGAACGAACCGACGGCAGTTCGGGCGGCAGAAGCGATCACGATCGAGGGCTGTGTCATGGGCATCTCCTCATTGTTCCTGGTTGTTGTCCCAGAGACTGACAAAGGTTCAGGTCCAAGTCAAACGGGCAATGGTAGCAATTTATTGAGCTTTGTCAGAAGTCTGACGATTGTATCAGATCGGGCCTGGAGGGCTGCCGCATTGCACAATTCATTTGTCAGTGCGGCTTGTTTGCGCATAAGGTTGCAGAGGGAGTGAAACATCACCTAACCATATTGACGGGATCAGGAGGCAATCATGGCGAAAACGGATGGCGAAGTGGTCATAAAGAAATATGCCAACCGCCGCCTCTACAATACGGGCACCAGCACCTATGTGACACTGGAAGACCTGGCGACGATGGTGAAGAAGGGCGAGGATTTCGTGGTGCAGGACGCCAAGAGCGGCGAGGACATCACCCATTCCGTCCTGACGCAAATCATCTTCGAGCAGGAGTCCAAGACCGGCAACACGCTTCTGCCGATCTCCTTCCTGCGCCAGCTGATCTCCTATTACGGCGACCAGATGCAGATGGTGGTGCCAACCTTCCTCGAACATTCGATGAAGACCTTTGCCGACCAGCAGACACAGATGCGCGAGCACATGACGCGCGCCTTTGGTGATACGCCGCTGACCAAGAACCTGCAGGTTCCGATCCAGATGATGGAGGAACAGGTGCGCCGGAACACGGACATGTTCCGCCAGGCCATGCAGATGTTTTCGCCCTTCAGCGCGCCGGCGCAACCTGCCAGCGAGGCCAAGAAGGCACCGGATGCCAAGGATCTCGATGAACTGAAGGAGCAACTGCGCGCGCTGCAGACCCGACTGGACAGCCTGGGATCCTGATCGCCCGCACGAGGCTTGCCGCCCTTGCGGAATGTCGTTCCGGACATCCTGATGCAAGCGCCGGAGAAGATATGCGGGGCCGCCAGGTGCGGCCCTCTTGCATGCGATGTCGAGACCCCCAAGGTGGCCGGGACGGCAAATCGCAGGCAACAAAAAAGGCCGGTCAATGCCGGCCTTCCTCATGCAATCTCCCGGATGGGATTATGCGCTTTCCTTCGGCGTCAGAACCTGGCGACCGCGATACATGCCCGTCTTCAGGTCGATGTGATGCGGACGGCGCAGTTCGCCGGAGTTCTTGTCCTCGACATAGGTCGGGGTCTTCAGGGCGTCAGCCGAGCGGCGCATACCGCGCTTGGACGGGCTCACTTTTCTCTTCGGTACTGCCATTCTCGTTACTCCAAATAGGCGTGCAAAGCGAAATCCGCGGCCGGGTTCGACCGTACAGGACCTGCCTCGATCTCGGAAATTGGGGGCGCTTATACATGCCCCACAGGGATTTGACCAGTCCCCGCACGGAATTTTTAAGGGCCGCGCGAATCAGGCCTCGTCTGCCGGAACGATCCACGTCTCCCTCAACGCCGCCTCCCGCCATTCGATCCAGGCGGGATGCGCCTGTAGTGCCTGCATATAGGTCGCAACGGGCGTGTCAACCGCGAAATCATAAACATCAAGGCGATTGACGACGGGCGCGAACATCGCGTCGGCGGCGGTAAAGGTGCCGAACAGGAAGGGGCCGCCGGACGCCGCCGTGCAGGCGCTCCAGATCTCGGCGATGCGGGCGACATCCGCCCTCACCGCATCGGACACTGCGATGGCACCCTTCGGGCGACGCATGTTCATGGGGCAGGCATTGCGCAGCGCGCGAAAGCCCGAGAGCATTTCCATGGAGATCGCGCGCGCCACGGCACGATCTGCCCGCACCTGCGGCCACAGAACGGCCTCGGGGAAGAGTTCGGCGACATATTCGATGATGGCCAGCGATTCCCAAACCCGCACGGTGCCGTGATGCAGCGCCGGCACCTTGCCGGTCGGCGAAATCTCGCGAAACAGCGGGTTGCTGGCATCGTCATCAAAAGGGATCAGTACCTCGTCGAAATCGATGCCGGCGGCCTTCATGGCAATCCATGGCCGGAACGACCAGGACGAGTAATTCTTGTTGGCGATATGGAGAACCAGTCTGTCCATGGCGGCCTTCCCTGAAGCAATGTTCCTGCCAATCCTAGCGGCGGGCCAGGGTCTGCGACCAGCGACAAATGCTGCTGTCACTCATAAAGGCATCTGATGTATTCGCCAGACGCTCTGGCCCGTCGTTCGACGATACTCGCAAGGCGCTGCATCCCGCGGCCGGGTCGACTGGCGACCCGTGTGATCGGATTGGGCAGCGCGACCGCCAGCAGCGCGGCCTGCCGGCGGCTGAGCTGGGCGGCCGAGACGCCGAAGTGATGCCGGGCTGCCGCCTCGATGCCATAGATCCCGGGGCCCCATTCCGCCACGTTGAGATAGGTTTCCATCATCCGCCGCTTGGACCAGACGAGATCCGCCCAGAGCGCAAGCGGCAGTTCCAGCGCCTTGCGCACAAAGGACCGACCGTTCCACAGAAACAGGTTCTTGGCCGTCTGCATGGGAATGGTGCTGGCGCCGCGGGTGGCCTCCCCGTCCAGTGCGTTCTGCATGACGCCGCGCATCTGCGGCCAGTCGACGCCGTCATGGGCGCAGAAACGGCCATCCTCCGACATCATCACCGACTGCACGAGGATGGGCGCGATATCATCGAAGCCAACCCAGCGGCGATCATAGCCCCTGAAGAGCGCAAGATCGGCCAGCATCAGGGTGGAGACGGGATGGGTGAAGGGGACCGCATAAAGAAGCACCAGCGCATAGGGCAGCAGCAGCAGGCCGACCACGGCAGCCAGGGTTCGTCTTGCCCATCGGGGAAGCGCCCGGCCATAGGGGAAGCGTGACCCCGATCTCGACGTCGGCCTCGACAAGGGCTCCTCCAGTTCGGACTGCCGTTCGGGTGTGAGATCCAAGGGTCCCGCTCGTTTTTGCCTCTGCGTCCGCTACATAGCGGCTGATGCCGGCAAAGGCCAGCCGACACAGGCGAAAGCAGCCGTGTTTTGCGCAAAACGTCGTTGCCAGCCAGACGGATGCGTGCCAATGAACCCGGCATGACGACCATCGACGCCACCGCCTTCGAAACCCTTCTGCGCCAGGCCGCCCACGAGACGGAGGCGCTGCTGTCCGCACTGCTCGCAGAGCCCTCACTGACGGACGAGATCACGCGGCCTGCCGAACTCCTGGCCGCCATGCGGCATGGAACGCTGAACGGCGGCAAGCGGTTGCGCCCTTTCCTGGTTTCCCAGTCAACGGCCCTCTTCGATGGTCCGATGGCTGCCGCAGCACGCGTCGGGGCAGCGCTCGAATGCCTGCACAGCTATTCGCTGGTGCATGACGACCTGCCGGCCATGGACGACGACGACCTGCGCCGTGGCCAGCCGACCGTGCACAAGGCCTTCACGGAAGCGACTGCCATCCTCGCCGGCGACAGCCTGCTGACCTATGCCTTCGACATCATCACCGCGCCGGAAACGGTGCTCTCTGACGATCGCAAGGTGCAACTGGTGCTGGCCTTGTCGCGCGCGGCCGGCCTCGGCGGCATGGCCGGCGGCCAGGCTCTCGATCTCGCCGCCGAGACACAGGCGCCGGACGAGGCCGGCATCGTGATGCTGCAGGCGATGAAAACGGGCGCGCTGCTGCGCTTTGCCTGCGAGGCGGGCGCGATCATTGCCGGCGCGGATACCGCCGATCGCCAGCGCCTCAGGCGCTTCGGCGAAATCATCGGCCTTGCCTTCCAGCTTGCCGACGACGTGCTCGACATCACCGCCGATGCGGCCACCATGGGCAAGGCGACGGGGAAGGATGCCGGTCGCGGCAAGGCCACGCTGGTCGGCCGCCACGGGCTCGACTGGGCCGAACAGCGGCTCGACCAACTGGTCGGCGAAGCAATTCTGCTGCTGGCGCCCTATGGCGACAAGGCTGCCATTCTGATCGAAACGGCCCGCTTCGTGGCCAACCGCACGCGCTGACGGGGCGCCGGATCACGGTTGCTGATGCGTCCGATCACATCTTGTCGCGTGACGTCATGAGGCTTTCCGCTAGGCTTGCGCACGCCGAACCGGAATTAAGCCATGTCTGACCTTCTCGCACACCTGCCGCAGATCACCGCCGCCTATCTCATCTATCTGGTCGCGGTGACAAGCCCCGGCCCCGCGAACATCGCCATCATCGGCACCGCCATCAATCAGGGGCGAAAGCCGGCTATCGTGATCGCGCTCGGCATCTTCGCCGGATCCTTCACCTGGGCCATGGCAGCGGCCCTCGGCCTCTCCGCCATCCTGACCCGATATGGCGAGGTATTGCAGGTCCTGAAGGTGCTCGGCGGCCTCTATCTGCTCTATCTCGGCGTCAAGGCCTGCCGTGGCGCGCTGCGGCAAACGTCGACGACGGAACTGCGACAGAACGGCAAGGATACGCGGCTGTCGAAACTCTTCCTGACCGGCTACGGCATCCACCTCACGAACCCGAAATCCATTTTCGGCTGGCTGGCGACAATTTCCGTCGGCCTGCCGCCTGGCGCCTCGGCCGGTTCCGTGGCGCTGGTGGTGGCCGGCTGCCTTTTCACCGGGCTGATCGTGTTTCTCGGCCATGCGCTGCTGTTCTCGACGGCGCGGGCTGGAAAACTATACCAGAGTGCCCGCCGCCCGCTCGATGCGCTGATGGCGCTCGTCTTCGGCACCGCCGGCGTCAAGATGATTTCCAGCGCGTTTTGATCCATGCAAAAAGGCGCCGCTTGCGCGACGCCTTTTGTTGGCCAATGGAAGCGATCGATCAACCGTTGTTGGTGATCGGCGCAATCTGCACTTCGACGCGGCGGTTCTGGGCGCGGCCGTCCGGCGTGGCGTTGGAGGCCACCGGCTGCGAGGCGCCAAAGCCCATCGTCGACATGCGGCGCTGGTCGACGCCGCGCGAACCGAGATAGTTGGCGACGGAAGCCGCGCGACGCTCGGAGAGGCCCTGGTTATGCGCCACGCTACCGGTCGAATCGGTGTGGCCGTTCACGTCGATATAGGTGCGGTTGAACTTGTTCAGCACGATGGCAACCGAGTTCAGCGTTGCATAGAAGCCAGGCAGCACCTGATCCTGATCCGTCGGGAAGGTGATGTTGGAGGGCATGTTGAGAACGATGCGGTCGCCGACGCGGGTAACGGATACGCCGGTACCCTGCAGCTGGGCGCGCAGCTCGGATTCCTGCTGGTCCATGTAATTGCCGATGGCGCCGCCGGCGAGCGCGCCGATGCCGGCGCCGATCAGCGCGGCATCACGGCGGCCATGCGCCGAACCGCCGACGGCAAGACCCGCCAGCGCGCCGAGACCGGCACCGATGGCGGCACCGCCCGCAAGGTTGGAGGTCTTCTGCTGACCCGTATAGGGGTCGGTCGTGGTGCAGGCGGAAAGATAGGTCGCGCACATCGCGACAAGCACAATTTTCTTCAGCATCGAATCTTCGTCCCCGTCATATCGGTCTGACTTCCATCACCACGAATTACGGCAATAACGAGGACGTCCAGCCACTGTCGAAACGCGCATGTTGCCCTTATTCCGCAGCCGTCTTCTGGCCGAACCGCTTTTCGATGTAATCGATCACCAGCGCCTCGAAATCCGCGGCAATGTTCGGCCCGCGCAGGGTGAGTGCCTTCCTGCCGTCGATAAAGACGGGCGCGGCGGGCGTCTCGCCGGTGCCCGGCAGCGAAATGCCGATATCGGCATGCTTGCTTTCGCCCGGTCCGTTGACGATGCAGCCCATGACGGCCACGTTCAGCGCTTCCACACCCGGATATTTCTCGCGCCAGACCGGCATGTTCTTGCGGATGTCCTCCTGGATGCGCTGGGCAAGTTCCTGGAAGACGGTGGAGGTGGTGCGGCCGCAGCCGGGGCAGGCCGCGACGACCGGCACGAACTGGCGAAAGCCCATGACCTGCAGCAGTTCCTGCGCCACCTGCACCTCGCGGGTGCGGTCGCCATTCGGCTCCGGCGTCAGCGAGACGCGGATCGTATCGCCGATCCCCTGCTGCAGCACATAGCCCATGGCCGCCGAGGAGGCGACGATGCCCTTGGAGCCCATGCCAGCCTCCGTGAGGCCGAGATGGAGAGCGTGGTTCGAACGCTCGGACAGCATAGAATAGACCGCGATCAGATCCTGCACCTGGCTGACCTTGGCCGAGAGAATGATGCGATTGCGCGGCAGGCCGATCTCTTCGGCGAGTTCAGCCGACAGGAGCGCCGACTGACAGATCGCCTCATGCATGACCTGGCGTGCCGAGAGCGGCGAGCCGGCCTGCTGGTTCTCGTCCATCAGGCGCGTCAGAAGATCCTGGTCGAGCGAGCCCCAGTTGACGCCGATGCGTACCGGCTTGTCGTAGCGGATCGCCATTTCGATGATCTCGGCAAACTGCTTGTCCTTCTTGTCCTTGAAGCCGACATTGCCGGGATTGATGCGGTATTTCGCCAGAGCTTCCGCACAGGCCGGATGATCGGCCAGCAGCTTGTGACCGATATAGTGGAAGTCGCCGATCAGCGGCACATCCATGCCAAGCCGGAGCAGCCGTTCGCGGATTTTTGGCACGGCGGCCGCACTTTCGTCGCGGTCGACCGTGATGCGGACGATTTCCGAGCCGGCCCGGTAAAGCGCCGCCACCTGGGCGACGGTCGCATCGACATCGGCCGTATCGGTATTGGTCATCGACTGGACGACGACCGGCGCACCGCCGCCGACGATAACGCCGCCCACATCGACGGCAACGGAGGCACGACGCGGTTTGGGTTCGTAATCGGCAGCCATCTTCGATCTCACACTTGGAGCAAAAGTGCCTTTCAGGTGGATCAAGCGCGGGGGCTTGTCAACACCCGCATCGGATCACATTCGCAGCTGTTGCTCCCTAATGACCACCACCTGCGGCCCGATCGGCATGACGGGCAAGACCGGACAGCGCCAGCACCACCAGATGCAACGCCGGGAGGCCAATGAAGATCATGGCAAGTCCCGTATGCTCGGCAATGAAGCCGATGGCGGACGGCGCCACCAGGATGCCTGAATAGCCCATCGTGGTGACGACCGAGAGACCGATGCCCTGCGCCATGCCCGGCAGGTTGCCGGCCGCCGAAAAGGCGATCGGCACCATGTTGGAAATGCCGATACCGGCAATCGCAAAGCCGAGAATGGCCATGGCCGGGCCGGTGGCGAAGCCGGCCGTCAGCAGGCCGAGGATCGAGGCCACCGTGCAGAAGCGCAGCGTGTTGACCGCACCGAACCGGTCTCGCACCAGATCGCCGGCAAAGCGCATGGTCGCCATGGTGAGCGAGAAGGCGCCGAAGGCAAGGCCGGAGAGCTGCACGGAGGCGCCCAGCTCGTTGCGGAAATAGAGCGCGCCCCAATCGAGGATCGCTCCTTCCGGAATCATGCTGAATAGCGCCACGAGACCGATCAGCCAGGGCAGAGGGGTCATCGGCAGACGCACCTTGTCCTTGACCTCTTCGGGATGCGGCTGGTCCAGCAGCATCATCGGCCAGGCAAGGGCCACCATGGCGGCGGCGAGGAAGGTCACGAGCAGACTGTGTCCGACGACACCAAGCCAGGCCATCAGCACGCCGCCGGTCGCCGACCCCAGCAGGCCACCGAGGCTCCAGAAGGCATGGCAGGAAGACATGATGGAGCGGCGCATCTGCTTTTCGGTGGCGACCGCATTGGCGTTCATCGAGACATCCATGGCACCAATCAGGCCACCGAACAGAAAGATGGCGATGGCACCGGCCCAGATGCTGCCGACAAGGCTGAGGAGTATGAGCGTCGGCAGCACCAGAATTGCCGTAATACGCGTCACCCAGGCAGAACCAAGCCGGGCGATCTGGATGCCAGCGATCGGCATCATCACGATGGAGCCCACGCCGAAGACGAGGATCATCAGGCCAAGGGCCGCTTCGCTGAGCGAGAGGCGGCTGGCGAATTCGGGAATCTTGGGCGCCCAGGCGCCGATCAGGAAACCGTTCATCAGGAACATCAGCGCCACGGCTGCGCGCGCGCGGGTGATGATGGGCGCGCGGGCAAGCGTGCCGGTCACGGCTGGATTATCGGTCATTGCAATGCTCTCTCTCCCCGGGGTGTCCAAGCCCCTCACATCCCGGCCAAGATGATTTCGCAGCCGGCATCCCGAACAGGCCGCAGCCGCACCGGATCGACATCCGGTTCGGTCAGCAGGCAGTGATATTGGTCGGCCGCAGCCACCGCATAGGGGGCCGAGACCTCGAATTTTTCGCGCGTGGCGGCGACAGCGACCTTGCGGCTGCGGGCGGCCACGAACTGCTTGAAGGCAGCATCCTCCAGACCGAAGGCAGACAATGCACCATCCGGATCGATCCCGCAGGTGCCGATGAAGCAGAGATCCGGGCGGATCTGCGCCATAGCTTCAATGGCGCGGGCGCCGACAGAACCGCCGGCCACCCGGTCGAGACTGCCGCCGATCAGGATCACCTCCACGAGCGACTTTTCCTGCAGGGCAAGCGCAATGGCCGGCGAATTGGTGGCGGCAGCGACCGCCAGATCCTCCGGCAAGGCTTCGGCAATGGCAAGATTGGTGCTGCCCGCGTCGAAATAGACGAGGCATTGCGCCGGAATCAGCGACACCGCCGCCACGGCCAACGCCTTCTTGCGCTCCGCGGCAACCCCGATACGGTGTTTCAGCGTCGTGCGGCCGGGACCAATGGCAAGCGCACCCCCATAGACCCGCTCGCAGAGACCGGCCGTTGCCATGTCGCGCAGATCGCGCCGGATGGTGTCTTCCGACACGCCGAACAGGCTGGCCAGCGTAGCGGCAACCACCCGTCCGTCCTGCCTCAGACGGCGCAGGATTTCCACCTGCCTTTCCTGCACCATCAGATCCGTCATCACGTTCTCCGCAACTTCACGCAGCAATACGGATAAACGTGCACAAACGGGCATTCAAGCCACAAAAGCCGGCAGCCCTTCACGTTTCGTGAGCAGAACGGCCCGTGACGAAAAAAGGAGTGCAATGGGCGGGCCGCAACGGCGAAACCCGGCAGAGGACATCCGAGGCGCTATGGGGCGGCGGCACATGATGTGCAGCGCGGCAACGGTCTACAGTCCCTCTCCCCGTCGAGCAGGGAGAAGGCTGGTGGGCGCAAGTCTGTCGCAGGATGCGATTGCATCCTGCGATACGTCCTGAAGCGGATCAGGCGGTGTAGGTGATCAGCAGATCCTTGGCGTCGATCTGGTCGCCGGCCTTCACCAGCACTTCCGCCACATCGCCATCCTTTTCGGCATGCAGCGCCGTTTCCATCTTCATCGCCTCGATGGAGAGCAGCACGTCGCCAGCCTTCACCTTCTGGCCGGGAGCGACGAAGACCCGGGAAATGACGCCCGGCATGGGCGCACCGAGATGGGCGGCATTACCGGCTTCGGCCTTGCGGCGGGCGATGCTGGTGGCAGCCCGGCTGCGATCCGGCACCTTGATGCGGCGCGGCTGACCGTTCAGTTCGAAGAAGACGGTGACGAGACCCTGTGCATCAGGCGCACTGGCCGCCTGGTTGACGATGACCAGCGTCTTGCCCTTCTCGATGTCGGCGAACAGTTCCTCGCCATCCGCCATGCCGTAGAAATAGGCGGGCGTCGGCAGAACCGAGACCGGGCCATAGGTATCGGCGGCCAGCGCAAAATCGGTGAAGACCTTCGGATACATGAGATACGAGGCGAATTCGAAGTCATCGACGGGACGGCCGAGCTTATCCTCGATCGCCTTGCGCTCGGCCGCCAGATCGGCCTCCTTCAGCAGCGAACCGGGACGAGCGGTATAGGGCGTGTCACCCTTCAGCGCCTTCTTCTGCAGCGCTTCCGGCCAACCGCCCGGAGGCTGGCCGAGATCGCCCTTCAGCATGGAGACGACGGAATCCGGGAAGGCGATATCCCTGTCGGGGTTCTCGACATCGGCAACGGTGAGATCCTGCGCCACCATCATCAGCGCCATGTCGCCGACGACCTTGGAAGAAGGCGTCACCTTCACGATATCGCCGAACATCTGGTTGACGTCGGCATAGGTCTGGGCGACCTCGTGCCAGCGCGTCTCGAGCCCCAGCGAACGGGCCTGTTCCTTGAGGTTGGTGAACTGGCCGCCCGGCATTTCATGCAGATAGACTTCCGAGGCCGGCCCCTTGAGGTCGCTCTCGAAGGCTGCATACTGGTGGCGCACCGCTTCCCAGTAGAAGGAAATGCGGCGGATCCAGGCGGGATCAAGGCCGGGATCACGCTCGGTGCCGGACAGCGCCTCGACGATCGAACCGAGGCAGGGCTGCGAGGTATTGCCGGAGAAGGCGTCCATGGCCGCATCCACCGCATCGACGCCCGCTTCGACGGCGGCGAGAACGGTCGCGGCGGCGATGCCCGAGGTGTCATGTGTGTGGAAATGGATCGGCAGGTCGGTCGCCTCGCGCAGCGCCTTGAACAGCACGCGGGCGGCGGCCGGCTTCAGGAGGCCCGCCATGTCCTTCACCGCGATGATATGGGCGCCGGCCTGTTCCAGCTCGGCGGCCAGCGCTGTGTAATATTTGAGATCGTACTTGGGCCGCGCGCTGTTCAGCAGATCGCCGGTATAGCAGATCGTCGCCTCGCAGAGCTTGTTCTCGTCCTGAATGGCGTCCATCGAAACGCGCATGTTTTCGACCCAGTTCAGGCAGTCAAACACGCGGAACAGATCGATGCCGCCCTTGGCGGCCTGCCGGACGAAGTATTTCACCACATTGTCCGGATAGTTGGTGTAGCCGACGCCGTTCGCGCCGCGCAGCAGCATCTGCAGCAGGAAGTTCGGCGCCCCTTCGCGGATCAGCGCCAGGCGTTCCCACGGATCTTCCGTCAGGAAGCGCATGGAGACGTCGAAGGTCGCCCCGCCCCAGCATTCCAGCGAGAAGAGGTTCGGCAGTGCGCGGGCATAGACCGGCGCGATACGGGCAATGTCATGGGTTCGCATGCGGGTGGCGAGCAGCGACTGATGGCCGTCGCGCATCGTCGTATCGGTCAGCAGCACCTGCGGCTGGGCACGCATCCAGGCGGCAAAGCCCTTCGGGCCCAGTTCCTCGAGCTTCTGCCGGGTGCCGGGCTGAACCTCCCCCTCGATATAGGGCACGACGGGCTTCGGCGCCTTCTCCGACGGCTTGGGCCGGCCCTTGGTTTCCGGATGGCCGTTGACGGTCACGTCGGCGAGGTAGGTGAGCAGCTTGGTGGCGCGGTCCTGGCGCTTCACCTGCTGGAACAGTTCCGGCGTCGTGTCGATGAAGCGGGTGGTATAGGAATTGTCGCGAAAGCTCGGATGGCCGATGATCGCTTCGAGGAAGGTGAGGTTTGTTGCGACGCCGCGGATGCGGAATTCGCGCAGCGCCCGGTCCATGCGGCTGATCGCTTCCTGCGGGGTTCCGCCCGAGGCCGTGACCTTGACCAGCAGCGGATCGTAGTAGCGGGTGATGATCGCGCCGGTATAGGCCGTGCCGCCATCAAGACGGATGCCGAAGCCGGCTGCGGAGCGGTAGGCGGTGATACGCCCGTAATCCGGAATGAAGTTCTGCTCCGGATCCTCCGTCGTGATACGGCACTGCAGCGCATGGCCGTTGAGACGGATGTTCTCCTGGGCCGGCACGCCCGATTCCGGCGTGCCGATCGCCTCGCCTTCGAGAATGTGGATCTGCGCCTTGACGATATCGATGCCGGTGACGACTTCGGTGACCGTATGCTCGACCTGGATGCGCGGATTGACCTCGATGAAGTAGAATTTCCCGGTATCGGCATCCATCAGATATTCGACTGTGCCAGCGCCGATATAGTTCGTGGCGGCCGCGATCTTCAGCGAGTAACCGGCCAGCTCCTGTCGCTGCGCCTCCGAAAGATACGGCGCCGGTGCGCGCTCGACGACCTTCTGGTTGCGGCGCTGGATGGAGCAGTCACGCTCGAAGAGATGCACGACATGGCCGTGCGTATCGCCAAGAATCTGGCTTTCCACGTGGCGGGCGCGCTCGACGAGCTTTTCCAGATACACCTCGTCCTTGCCGAAGGCGGCCATCGCCTCTCGCTTGGCCTCGGTCACCTCCTTGGCAAGGTCCGCTTCCGAGCGGATGACGCGCATGCCGCGACCACCGCCCCCCCAGGAGGCCTTGAGCATGACGGGATAGCCGATCTCGGCGGCCATCTTGCGGACCACATCCATGTCGTCAGGCAGCGGCTCCGTCGCCGGCACGACCGGAACGCCGACGGAAATCGCCAGATTGCGCGCCGCCACCTTGTTGCCCAGCTGGCGCATGGTCTCGGCCGTCGGGCCGATGAAGATGATGCCTGCATCGTTGCAGGCCTCGACGAATTCCGGGCTTTCAGACAGAAGACCATAGCCCGGATGAATGGCGTCGGCGCCGGACTGCTTGGCGACGCGAATCACTTCGGCAATGGAGAGATAGCTTTCGATGGGACCGAGATCGCGGGCCAGATGCGGACCGCGGCCAACCTGATAACTCTCGTCCGCCTTGAACCGGTGCAGCGAAAGCTTGTCTTCCTCTGCCCAGATCGCAACCGTTTTTATGCCGAGCTCATTAGCCGCGCGAAACACGCGGATGGCAATTTCGGACCGGTTGGCGACAAGAATTTTCGATATCTTCAAGACGATCTCCCACTCGCTTTCGCGGGCATGCTGCACCCGCGAAGAAGATCATTACCGGCTTTTTGGCGAAGTTCAATTTCCAGCCGGTGTGAGAGACCAAATTTGTGTCAGCTTCGCGTCAGCTGACCAGTCCGAGACGAAATGCCATGGCAATCACATGCTGGCGATTCTTGGCGTTGAACTTCTCCTGGATGACGTTGATGTACCAGTCGACGGTATGACTGGAGATCTGCAGCTCGCGGGCGATCTCGTTGGACGTCATGCCATCGGCCAGCAACGAAAGAACCTCCATCTGCCGTTTGGTGAGCTCCGTATCATGGCCGGCGCTACGCTCCAGTTCGACTGCGGCGCCCTGCAGTTCCAGCAGGCGCCAGAACAGTCGTCGCGCTGCGGTATCAAAAAGGGACAGTTCAGCCGGAGAAAGATCAACCGGCCGGCCACCGATGGCAACCTGACCGAGCAAGCCGGTCCGGCCGTGGATCGGGAATGTGTAGCCATCGAGAATGCGGTAGCGCGCCGCATCCTGCAGCATTCTTGCGGTCCGCTTATGATAGGGGTCCTCGCGGAAGGTCTCGACCGCATCGCGCCAGCGGAACGGCCTCTGCGCCACCATCAGCATGCGCCGCATCGGATCGATCAACCCGTATTTCTTGGTCGCATAGGTCTTGCGCCAGCCTTCCGGCCAGTGACCGGCGAGCATGAGATTGGCCTGATCGGAATTCGGCTTCTGGTTCAGCCAGATACCGTAGAAGTCAAAATCATAGATGGAAAGAAGCGCTTCCAGTTCCCGCGTCAGTTCTGCCGGCGTCTTCGTTTCGTTGATTAATATCAAGAGCTGCAGAATTGAGTGAATTTTCACTCAGACCCCCTGCCGCATAAATCGCGGCCCCTAATGTTAGAACTTTATTATTTTCACGTGTATAATCAAACCTTTATCTGCCGTGTCCGTGACCGAGAAAAGTTCGACATCGCCCACAGTGGGCGCCATTCTCGCACAGATTGCAAGCCTGTTCTTGCATGATCCCGTTTTTGCGCAATATTGCTCCACAGGCTGGGCGGGACCCCGTTCACATTGCATACAGGTGCGACGTGCTACCGGTGCGGGGCCATTATACATATCGACGTCACACCGAGGTCACACCGTTGAGTCTGTTCCAAGTCTATGCCCGCGCTCTGAAATATCTCGGATCCAGCCGGATTCGCGTGTCGCTCGTGGTCGTCGCAAACATCGTCTTGGCAGTCATCACCATTGCGGAACCGATCCTGTTCGGCCGCATCATCGATGCGATTTCGGGCGGCGGCGACGTGACGCCGATCCTGCTGCTATGGGGCGGTTTCGGTGTCTTCAACACGCTCGCCTATGTGCTGGTGGCGCGCGAGGCGGACCGCCTGGCGCATGGCCGCCGTGCCACACTGTTGACCGAAGCCTTCGGGCGCATCATTTCCATGCCGCTCGCCTGGCATCACCAGCGCGGCACCTCGAATGCGCTGCACACGCTGCTGCGCGCCAGCGAAACCCTGTTTGGCCTTTGGCTGGAGTTCATGCGCACGCATCTCTCCACCATCGTGGCGCTCGGCCTGATGCTGCCGACGGCGCTCGCCATGGACTGGCGCCTGAGTTCGGTGCTGATCGTGCTCGGCGTGCTCTACTGGATCATCGGCCGCACGGTGATGAACCGCACCAAGGAAGGCCAGGCCTCGGTCGAGGGGCACTACCACACGGTCTTCTCGCATGTCAGCGATTCCATCAGCAATGTGACCGTGCTGCACAGTTACAACCGCATCGAGGCCGAAACGCGGGCCCTGAAGGGCTTCACAGAGCGACTGCTCGCCGCCCAGTACCCGGTACTGGACTGGTGGGCGATCGCCAGTGCGCTGAACCGCATCGCCTCCACCGTGTCCATGCTGATCATCCTGATCATCGGCGTGGTGCTGGTGCGCAATGGCGAGATCAAGGTCGGCGACGTCATTGCCTTCATCGGCTTTGCCAACCTGCTGATTGGCCGTCTCGACCTGCTGCGCCAGTTTGCCACCCAGATCTTCGAGGCTCGCTCCAAGCTTGAGGACTTTTTCCGTCTGGAAGATTCCGTCAAGGAGCGGGAGGAACCGGTCGGCGCTGCCGAGCTTGCCCATGTCCGCGGCGAAGTGGAGTTCCGCAACGTCTCCTTCGATTTCGCCAATACCACGCAAGGGGTGCGGGATGTATCCTTTACCGCGCGCGCGGGACAGACGGTGGCGATCGTCGGACCGACCGGCGCCGGCAAGACCACGCTCGTCAACCTCCTTCAGCGCGTCTACGATCCGCAGCAGGGCCAGATCCTGATCGACGGCACCGATATCGCGACCGTCACCCGCAAGTCGCTACGCCATTCCATCGCCACCGTCTTCCAGGATGCCGGCCTTCTGAACCGCTCGATCACCGAAAACATCCGGCTCGGCCGTGAGGATGCCAGCGAGCGGGAGGTTGTCGCCGCCGCCGAGGCGGCAGCCGCGACCGAATTCATCGAAAGCCGTCTGGCCGGCTTCGAAACCGAAGTCGGCGAACGTGGCAACCGCCTGTCCGGAGGCGAGCGACAGCGCATCGCCATCGCACGCGCCATCCTGAAGAACGCCCCGATCCTGGTGCTGGACGAGGCGACCAGCGCGCTGGACGTGGAGACGGAGGCCCGGGTCAAGGAAGCGATCGACCGTCTGCGCAAGGACCGCACGACCTTCATCATCGCCCATCGTCTGTCGACCATCCGCGACGCGGACGTGGTGCTGTTCCTCGATCATGGCCGCGTCATCGAAAAGGGCACCTATGACGAACTGTCCGCACTCGGTGGCCGCTTTGCCTCGCTGCTCAAGACGAGCGGCATCCTGACCGATGACACCCGCCCCGTACTGACGCTTGCACCCGTCGGCCAGAAGGCCTGACCGTTCCCGGCGGTCCTGCTGGACACCGGCACACGCAGCCAGCCCTTTACCCTGCGCACGCTCGGCTCTATCAATGACCGACTATACCTACCGTATAGTCGGTTAGTTTATGGAGCTGGCCTGCCGCTCTTGAGGAGCGGCCGGAGGCGACGCTGGGAGGAGCACATGCATCACACCATGAGAAAAACCGCGGCGTCGGGCCTTGTCGCCATGACGAGTCTTTTGGGCATTGCCGGAACGGCCTCGGCCGCCGGCTGCGGCACGCCGCGGGATCCGGGCCGCGCCATGATGGAGATCCGTTCAGGCGACAAGGTCAGGCAGATCGCCTATTTCATCCCGTCCGGCTATGACGGCAGCCGCAAGGTTCCGGTGGTCTTCGATTTCCACGGCAGCACCAGCAGCGCCAACGAGCAGCTGGACCGCAGCGAATGGGAGCGCGTCGCTGAAGCCCAGGGCTTCATCGCGGTGGCGCCGCAGGGCCTGATGCCGGGACAGAAGCCGGACACCTTTTCCTGGAACGTGCCCGGTGTGACCGCCCCCGGCGGGCCGGACGACATGGCCTTCATCCACGATGCGATCAGGGCGGTAGAGGAAACGTTCTGCGTCGACGATACGAAAATTTTCGGCACGGGCTATTCCGGCGGCGGACGCGTGCTTTCGCAATATATCTGCAACGGAACCACGGACTTTGCCGCGGCGGGCTTCGTGGTCGGGCTTCGCGCCGGCTATCCGAAGGAGACGGCGGGCACATGGGCGCCGGACAGCGAGACGTGCAAGCCGGCTCGCCCGCTGTCGCTCATCGCCTTCGCGGGGCGGCAGGACAAGATCAACCCCTTCGACGGCGGCGGCCTGCCCTACTGGCAGTATGGCGCGCAAGCCGCGCTGCAGCGCTGGACGGAACTCGACGGCTGCAAGGGGGAACCGACCGTTACTGAAAACGGGACGGTGCGCACCGTCCGGTATGAGAACTGCGCCGGCAAGGCCCGTATCGTCTCCACCGTGATCAGCGATGGCGGGCACACCTGGCCCTCCTCCACCGCGCTGCTGCGCTACCAGAAGCAGCTCGGCAAGATCTCCTATGCGGTAAACGCCACCGACGCGATCTGGCGCTTCTTCGAAACCGCGGCCCCCTGACGGCAACGCCTTCCTCGCAGGAAACCCTCCACGAAAAAGGCCCCGGATCGATGGATCCGGGGCCTTTCCGTTTGATGGATCGCTCCACCGGTCAGCCGAGGCGGAAGCCGTCCTCGGCCGCCACGGTCGCACCGTTGACGGTGACACGCGCCTCGCCATCCGCCATCTCGACGGCAATCGCATAGGTCTTGTCGTCCAGCGTCAGTTCGGCCGAGAAGCCGCTCCACTCCGTCGGCAGGACCGGACGGATGAAGAGACGGTCACCTTCACGGCGGATGCCAAGAATGCTTTCGACGGCAGCACGGTAGAGCCAGCCGGCAGAACCGGTATACCAGGTCCATCCACCGCGGCCAGTGAGGTCCCCGACGCCGTAGACGTCCGCGGCCACGACATAGGGTTCGACGCGGTAATGGTCTGCAGCCGCGCGATCGAGCGCATGGTTGACCGGGTTCAATAGCTTGAAGGCCTTCCAGGCATCGTCCCCGCGCTTCAGGGCTGCCAGCGCCAGCACGACCCAGATGGCCGCATGCGTATACTGGCCGCCGTTTTCGCGCACGCCCGGAGGATAGGCCTTGATATAGCCGGGGTCCTTCGGGGTGGTGGCAAAGGCCGGCGTGAAGAGGCGAATCAGGCCATCCTGTTCATCGACCAGCTTCTCCATGACCGCATTCATCGCCTGCTGCTGGCGAGCCGGGTCACCTTCGCCGGAGAGCACGCTCCACGACTGGCCGAGCGAGTCGATCGCGCATTCCAGATTGCCATTGGCACCAAGCGGGCCACCATCGTCAAAGTAACCGCGACGATAATAGGTGCCGTCCCAGCCGGCCGTTTCCAGCGCATGCTTCAGCGAAGCCAGATGCGCGGTCCACCGTTCGACGCGTGCCTGATCGGCCCGCTCTTCGGCATAGGGCAGGAAGCGGCGCAGTGCTGCCGCCAGGAACCAGCCCAGCCAGACGCTGGTGCCGCGACCGCCAACGCCGACACGGTTCATGCCGTCGTTCCAGTCGCCGCCGAGGATCAGCGGCAGGCCGTTGGACCCGGTGCGCTTGATGGCGAGGTCGAGCGCACGGGCGGCATGCTCGTAGAGCGAGGCCTGCTCGTCGGTCACGTCAGGCTTGAAGAAGGCATCATGCTGGCCGGCGGTCAGCACCGCACCCTGCAGGAAGGGCGTCGTTTCCTCGAGGATTGCGGCATCGCCGGTCGCCTGGATGTACTGATGCGTCGCATAGGCAAGCCACACCACGTCGTCGGAGATCGAGGTGCGGACACCCGCGCCGGTGCCCGGCAGCCACCAATGCTGCACGTCGCCTTCCTTGAACTGGCGGCTGGCGGCATTGACGATCTGACGGCGGGCAAGATCCGGCTCGTGCATCAGGAAGGCCAGCGTATCCTGCAACTGGTCGCGGAAACCATAGGCACCGGATGACTGGTAGAAGGCCGTGCGCGACAGGATCCGGCAGCCGAGCGCCTGATAGGGCAGCCAGGTGTTGACCATCAGATCCATCGCCTTGTCGGGCGTCGAGATCTTCAGGCGGCCGGTAAATTCCTGCCAGAAGCCGTTGGTGGCCTTCAGCACGCCGTGGAAGGACTGGGCCTTCACCTCGGCGGCAAGCGCTGCGGCCTCCTCGCGGCTGGCGCAGTCACCCATGAAGAAGGTGACCACCTTCTCCTCGCCGGCGGCGATCTCGATGTCCTGGGCAAGAGCCGCGCAGGGCGCGCCATCCGGCTCCAGCGAACCGTTGAGCGCCGAGCGACCCGTTACCGCGGTCGGTGCAGCGATCGTGCCGAAACGACCGATGAAATCGCGGCGGCTGGTGGTGAAGCCGGAGGCCTCGCCATCCAGGCCGAAGAAGGCCGTGCGGCGGTAGTCGATGCTGTAGGGGTTGGTGGCAAACAGCGTGCCCGTCGCCTCGTCCCGAGCGCTCAGGATGAAGGGCTGGGTGCGCTGCGGGTTGTTGCCGAGGATCCATTCCGCATAGCCGTAGACGCGCAGGCGCTTCTTTTCCGTGCCGGTGTTCTTCACGACCAGGCGGGAGAACTTGACCGGACGAATCCGATCCACAGTCTGGGTCAGCGTCAGCGTCACACCCTCATCCTCGGACACGAAGGTCGAGTAGCCGAGGCCATGGCGCGTTTCAAAACGCACCGAGGGACGACGCGACAGCGCGGCAAACGGAGTGGCGACCACGCCCGTCTCGAGATCCGTCACGTAGAAGGCCTCGCCCGGACGGTTGACGACCGGATCGTTCGCCCAAGGCGTCAGCTGGTAATCGCGCGAGTTCTGGCTCCAGGTGAAGCCTGCGCCTTCCGCCGAAATGTGGAAGCCGAAGATCTCGTTGGAGATGACGTTGATCCACGGATGCGGCGTGGCGCCGCCACCGGCCAGCCGGACGACATATTCCTTGCCGTCGTCGGCGAAGCCGCCATAGCCGTTCCAGAACTGCAGGTCGCCCGCATCCGCTTCGACCGGCCGGCCGAAATCCGCTGCCGACAGCAACGCGCGACGGTCCATCTCGGTCTCGACGCCGCGCGGCGCGGAGAAGAGGGCGACGGCGCGTGCCACCTGATCCTCGATCTTGCCGTTGCGGGCATGCAGGACGACGCGCGAGGCGGCAATCAGGGCAGCCCAGGTTGTGTCGTCCATCAGGTCGCGGCGCAGCGCAAATACCTGCTGGCGGCCTTCGGTCTGGCCGAGGCGGCGGATGCTTTCACTGATCTGGTCGATCGCGTGCTGCATGTCCTGCGCATAGGAGGCAGGCTTTTCGTTGACGATGGCCAGATCGATCATCACGCCGCGCGAGCGCAGATATTCCTGCGCCGACAGGGCTTCTTTGACGACTTCCATGTCCATTTCGTCATTGACGCGCAGCGTGAAGATCGGCAGGTCGCCGGAGATCGACAGACCCCAGAGCTGGCGCTGCGAAGCAAGACCGGATTCCACCGTCTGGGCATCGGCGCGCAGATGCATGTCCGGATAGACAAGGTAGCGGCCGAGATGCTGGAAGGCGGCGGCCTGCTGCGAGTTGACGCCGATATGGCGCATCTGCACCTGCACGCGGGTCCAGGCCTGGGTGAGTTCGGTCGCAAACGAGTCCGGGTGGCGATAGCGTTCGATCGCCACGTCCAGTTCCTCGCGGCTCGGCGCCGCAATGGTCCAGAAGATCACGCTGACCTTCTTGCCCGCCGGAACGCGCACGACGCGGCGCAGCGACAGGATCGGATCGAGCGTGAAGCCATCGGTGCCAGAGAGCGTTGCATCCGCATCGAAGGCGGCGGCTTCGGCGAGCGTGCGGCCACGGCCGAGGAAGCGGCGACGGTCGGTCTCGAACTCGGTCGGACGCGAAGCGCCCGCATTGTCGGCCGCCAGATGCGCGATCTGCATGGCCGGTTCGTTCGGGTTGCGCTTGTTGCGCCAGGCGCGGATCACGTCGCCACGGCGGCCGATCTCGGTGCGGACGAACATCCGCGAGAAGACCGGATGCGCATTGTCGTCATCCTCGTTGGCAATCACCGGCTCCAGATAGGAGGTGACTTCGATGAAGCGGTCCTCGGTGCCCGTGTTGAGCAGCGTCAGGCGGCGGCCTTCGGCATCATGCTCGGTGGCGACGATGCATTCGACCGTAGACACGAGCGTGCCGACCGTCTTGTGGAACTCGGCCTTCTCGTCGCTGAAGACGGTCTTGACCTTCTCGCCCTCGATGCGGCGCGGCTCGGCGGTCGTCGACCACCACTGGCCGGTCGCGGTATCGCGCAGGAAGAGGAAGTTGCCCCACCGATCCTCGACCGGATCGGGCTTCCAGCGGGTGACCGCAAGCCCGTTCCAGCGGGAATAGCCGGTGCCGGTTGCCGTCAGCATGGTCGAGTAATGGCCGTTCGAGAGGAAGACCATTTCGCGGTCGCGGCCGGCCGGATCCTGGATGGTGCGGATTTCCGGCCGAAGCAGGTCGGCCTGGCCCTTGCCGGGGGTTTCCGGCTCGTACTTGGAGCCCATCACCGGCACTTCGCGCGGCGCCTTTTCCTGCAGCAGCAGTTCGGCCGCTTCCACCACCGGATCGGCATGGAAGAGTTCGCGCAGCTTGCCGTTGTTGACGACGTTGGCGATGGCCGCAATCGACATGCCATGATGGTGGGCATAGTAGTTGAACACGACGGCGCAGCGCTTGCCTTCCGGAACACGGGTCGGGGTGAAATCGACTGCATCATGGAAGCCGTACTTGCCGAGCGCCCCGACGGCCCGCAGCTTCTGCAGGTTTTCCAGCGCTTCCAGCGGCTTGTACTGGCTGGCGAGGATCGAGGCATAGGGCGCGATGACGGCATTCTGGCCAAGACCGCGCTTCAGGCCAAGCGTCGGCACGCCGAAGTTCGTGTACTGATAGTTATAGTTGTGGTCGCGGGCATTGAAGGCGGCCTCCGAAATCCCCCAGGGGATGTTCAGACGGCGACCATGGTTCATCTGCTCCTCGACGATCAGATTGTTCGTCTGGTTCAGAATACCGCCCTGACGCTCCTGCATGACGAGCGGCGGCATCAGATATTCGAACATCGAGCCGGACCAGGAGATCAGCGCGCCACGCGCACCGATCGGCACGACCTGACGGCCGAGGCGATACCAGTGTTCCGTCGGCAGGTCACCCTTGGCGATGGCAAACAGACTGGTCAGGCGGCATTCAGAGGCCAGAAGGTCGTAGCAGGCCTCGTCGAGGTCGTTGCTTTCGACACGGTAGCCGATCGACAGCAGGCGGCGATCCTTCCGGTAAAGGAAGGTGAAGTCCATCGAAAAGGCCAGATTGCGGGCCCGGTCGCGCAGCTGGATCAGGCGCTGGCGCAGCGGCTCGATGTTGGTCATGTCGAATGTGCTGTCAGCGATATGCGCCTCGCAGGCTGCCACCAGCATTTCCGACCAGCGCGTCACTTCCGTGCTCTGCGCGGAGCTGACCTCATGGTCGAGATTGGTCGACAGCTTCAGGATGTCGCGCGCCAGAACCGCAAGGTTGATGATGCGGATCGAGGCGAATTCGTGCTCGCGCTTGACGGCAGCCAGCGCATTGCCGAAGCCGACGATGCGCTCTTCCAGACGACGACGCAGCGGGCGAACCGTCTTGCGGTCATCCGGCAGGTCTTTCAGCGTCTCGGAGAGGATGCCGGCGACATCGCCGATACCGTCGAGGCTCGCCTGCAGATGCGCCGAGGGCGCTTCCGCCCATTCGCGGCAGGCGGAGGATACGGCGATCAGATGGCCGGCGAGGTTGCCGCTGTCGACAGTCGAGACATAGCGGGGGCCGAGCGTCTGGAGCGTATCGGTGTGGTACCAGTTGAACAGGTGGCCGCGATACTTGTCCATCTTCTCGACGGTCGCGATCGTGTTCTCCAGCCGGTCCAGCGTTTCCTGGAAGCTGATCCAGCCGAAATGCCGGGCCGAGACGGTCGACAGCAGGTAGACACCGATATTGGTCGGGGAGGTCCGCTTGGCGACGATCGGCTCCGGCTTCTCCTGGAAGTTGTCGGGCGGCAGGAAGTTCTGGTCCTCGGTAACGAACGCCTCGTAGTAACGCCAGGTGCGGCGCGAGATCTTGCGCAGCTCGACGGACACGGCCTCCGGAACAAAGAGCGTGTCTTCCGTCTCGGCGGACTGGCTGACATACCAGGCAACCAGCGGCGAGAGCACCCAGAGCAACACGAAGGGCAGGCCGACGAGGAAGGCATTGTCATCCGGCAGCGCGGCGAGCATCAGGCCGAACACGGCCGCGACCGGCGCATGCCACATGGAGCGGTAATAATCCTGCGGGCTGCCCTGCGCAGACGACTGGATGCTGGCGGCGGTGCGCCATTCCAGCATCAGCTTGCGGCTGACGAACAGGCGGTAAAGCGAGCGCACGATCGCATCGATCATCATGAAGGCGGAGTCGGCGATGAAGACAATACGCAGTGCCACCTGGGCATTGGCCGAGCGGATATCCGACCAGACCGAATAGAAATGCGCGCGCGGCACGATGTCGGTGGAGCGCGGCAGGAGGCCGGTGATCAGCGACAGGGTCGGCGCCACGAACAGCGAGAAGATCAGCAGGATCTGCCAGATCAGCGCACCGAGCGGGTCCATGAAGTACCAGCCGAGCACGGAAGACAGGAACCAGGCGATCGGGGTCAGCGAACGACGCAGGTTGTCGACCATCTTCCAGCGGCCGAGCGCGGTGACGCCGCGCATCGGATCGAGGATGTAGGGCAAGAGCTGCCAGTCGCCACGCGCCCAGCGATGCTGGCGCGAGACTTCCACCTCGTAGCGGGTGGGGAAGTCTTCCACCAGCTCGACATCGGTCACGAGCGCGCAGCGTGCGAACGAGCCTTCGAGCAGGTCGTGGCTGAGGATCGCGTTTTCCTCGATGCGGCCGCGCAGCGCCGTCTCGAAGGCGTCGACATGGTAGAGGCCCTTGCCGGTGAAGGAGCCTTCGCCGGTCAGGTCCTGATACACGTCGGAAACGGTGAAGACGTAAGGGTCAATGCCGCGGCTGATCGAATACACGCGCTGGAACACCGAGGCATCCTTGCCGGTGGTGAGCGACGGCGTGACGCGCGGCTGCAACAGCCCGTAACCATGGATCACACGGCCGGAATTCGGGTCGTGCACCGGGCGGTTGATCGGGTGGTGCATCTTGCCGACCAGCTTCGTCACCGCATCGCGCATCAGGCGCGTGTCGGCGTCCAGCGTCATGACATACTGCACGTTGTCCGGCACCGTGTTGGCGCCCGGCATGTAGGTCGTGTCCTTGTCGCCGCGCAGCAAAAGGTTCAATTCGTGCAGCTTGCCGCGCTTGCGCTCCCAGCCCATCCAGACACCTTCGGACGGGTTGAAGAGGCGGCGGCGATGCAGGAGGTAAAAGCGCGTCTTGCCGTCGAACGCATAGCGGGCGCTCAGCAGCGCCACCTCGCGACGGGCATATTCGAGCACTTCGAGATCGGCATCCGTCTGCTCGACCGAGCTGTCACGCCAGTCGCTCAGCAGCGCGAAATAGATCTCGCCATGCGGGTTGGCGAGATAATGGACTTCCAGATTGCGCACCAGTTCATCGACGGTGTCGCGGTTGGTGATCAGGCAGGGCACCACCACCAGGGTGCGGGCGTCTGCCGGAATGCCTTCCTTGAACTCGTAGCCGACCAGGCGCGCGGGCTTCACCACATAGGTGACGAGCGTGTTGAAGAGGCCGGTCGCACCTTCCGAGGCAGGCAGCGAGAACATCAGCAGGAACAGCAGGATGACCGGCGTGCTCATGCCGGCATGGGCGAGGAAGCCGCCAACGATGGCCAGCGCCAGGAAGGTGAAGAACAGAACCGGGATTGCCACCGCAAACCAGTTCATCTTCTGGGCGGTGCGCAGCAGGCGCTGGGCAATGTTCGGCGTATAACCGACACGCTTTTCCAGCTCGGCGCGATACATGCCGGTCAGGAAGGCGCCGACATTGGCCTTGTGCGGATCGGGCTCGGGGGCTGATGCCGCCTCCGAAGCAAGCGCGATGGCCGCACGCGCCACCTCGATTTCCGTCTTGCCGCAATAGCGGGCGATCTTCTCGATGCGGTTGCGGTAGGAGTTGCGCGATCCGAAATCGAGTTCGTTGTAGTCGCTCTGCTCGCGCAGCACCTGGTCGACAAGGCAGACTTCCTCGAACCAGACGCTCCATTCGGTATCATCGATCTCGCGCAGGCTCTTGATGATGTTGCCCATCGTGAGATTGCCGGAGGAGAGGCGGTTCTGCTCCGCCATCATCACTTCTTCGGTGTCGGTGCCGGCCGCCTCAAGGCGCGCTTCCAGCCAGGCGATCGCAAAGGCGGGCGACTGCGAGGCATTGCGGAGGCGATAGAGGAACTGCGTCGAGAAGGTATTGTCTTCCGTCAGCGCCTCGATCTTCTTCAGGATCTCGGCGGACGCCGCCTCGTCGTTCAGCTTGATGATCTCGTCGGCTGCGTCATTGGCCTGCTGGCGCATGCGGCGGGATTTTTCCACGCGAATCGAAATGCGCCGCAGGTTTTCGATCAGCACGAAGCGCAGGAAGGACGGCAGCGCCCAGAGTTCGCCGATTTCCAGCGACTGGTGAACCTGGAACCCTTCCGTCATCGCCGTCAAATTGTCGCGGTTCAGCGTGCTGTGGGTATGGGCAACATAGAGCCAGGCGAGCGCCAGCACGCGGGGCATCTCCATGCCACCGATACGGATGGTCGGCAACTGGCGATAGAACTTCTTCGGGAAATCGCGACGGACTTCCTGGATCGCTTCTTCCACGATGTAGTGGTTGTCGAGCAGCCATTCCGCCGCGGGCGTGATGGTGGCGCCGGCCTCCACATCCTTGGCGGTGGTGCGGTAGACGCGAAGGATTTCCTTCTCGTTTTCCTTGTGCCGCTCGCGGAAATCGAAGGGCATCAGGCCGGGAAGCGTCTGGGCGCCGTCGCGGGCAAGGGCCTCGCCGCAACTGCGCAACTCCTCGGCATTCAGATAGACTGCGCGGATCGCCTCGTTGTGGTCGATCTGCTTGCCTTCCGTTTCACGCGGGGTCTGAGAGGGCGTCTGGTGAAATGACATCGTGGCGGCTTCTAAGAATGAGTGGCACTGTCTTGGCGAAAGGGCGACGGGCAAGGCCCGATCAGGTTCGGCAAAAAGCCTTAAGCGCAAGAAGACGAATGGAGGATGACACCGGATGCGGCCCGCAATGGCCGCCGGATGCGCGAACGGACGAGGAAAACCTGTTCACATGCTTCTCCAATTTTATCATCGCTCGCCTCTATCCCGCCAGGTCTGAATGAAACCTGAACGTAATCAGCCGGTTGAACAGCGCGCAGAACAGCGGAGCCCGGCGCATCGACGCAAGACCCCATGAACGGCAATGAGCGTAAGTCTCCTCAACTTCACTGGTTCCATGACATCATCACAGGCCCGGTTCAAGCGCCATGTTCAAACCGGGGGATCGACGCGGAAAATCGGCAAAAGCCGGGCCCTGCGGCAGGCCGTGACGTAAAGTGACTTAACCCGCACCAGCCCGCCTGCTATGGCTTCAGCTGCCGCCCTCGAGGCGGCTCAATGCCAGACATCGACCGGGGTTTGCCGATGACGATCCAGTTTTCCAACTACCTTCCCGACCTTGTCGCCACCCGGCGCTTCCTCCACCAGAACCCGGAACTCGGGCTCTCCGAATTCAAGACCTCGGATTTCATTGCCGAGCAACTGACCGCCATGGGCTATGAGGTCACCCGCGGGCTTGGCCAGACGGGCCTCGTCGCGACCCTGAAGAATGGCAGCAGCGATCGCGCGATCGGCATCCGCGCCGATATCGACGCCCTGCCGATTTTGGAGGAAACCGGCCTCGATCACGCCAGCCAGACGCCCGGCCTGATGCATGCCTGCGGCCATGACGGACACACCGCGATCCTGCTCGGCGCTGCGCGCGCACTCGCCGAGCGGCGCAATTTCGACGGCACGCTGAACCTGATCTTCCAGCCAGCCGAGGAAAATTTCGCCGGCGCCAAGCTGATGATGGATGACGGCCTGTTCCAGCGTTTCCCCTGCGATGCGGTGTTCGGCCTGCACAACGACCCGGCCATTCCCTTCGGCAAGATCGCCGTCAAGGAAGGCCCGATGATGGCGGCGGCCGATGAATGCCTGATCGTCGTCAACGGTCGCGGCGGCCACGGCGCCGAGCCTCAGGACGCCCGCGACCCGATCGTCTGCGGCGCGAGCATCATCATGGCGCTGCAGACCATCGTTTCGCGCAACCTGCATGCCATGGACCAGGCGGTGATCACTGTCGGCGCCTTCAATTCCGGCAAGGCGAGCAATGTGATCCCCGAGCGGGCCGAGATGGCGATCACGGTGCGCTCCTTCGATCCGGCCGTGCGCGACACGCTGGAACGGCGCATCCGCGAGGTGGCGGAAGGTCAGGCGGCAAGCTACGGCATGGGCGTCACGATCACCTACGAGCGCGGTTACGAGCCGACGATCAACCACAAGGCCGAAACGGATTTCGTGCGCCGGCTGGCCGGCCGCGTGGTCGGCGACAGCAATGTGATCGATCTCGCCCGTCCCTCGATGGGCAGCGAGGATTTTGCCTTCATGCTGGCGGAACGCCCCGGCACCTATTTCCTGCTCGGCACCGGCAAGACCGACAACGATCCGCCGCTGCATCATCCGCGCTTCGACTTCAACGACGATGCGCTGCCGATCGGGGTGTCGATGTGGGTCGAGATCGCCGAGGAATGGCTGAAGCCCGCCTGAACCCGCTCTTTTCGCAGAACGGGTTCAGTCTGGACGGAAGGCAAAGCGGAGGAAAGCCATGGCGGATGTCGATGCCGTCGTCATCGGAGCCGGCGTCGTCGGGCTGGCGGCTGCGCGCGAACTTTCGCTGGCTGGCGCCTCCGTGCTGGTCCTCGAGGAGGCGGGCGCCATCGGCACCGGCACCTCCTCGCGCAACAGCGAGGTCATCCATGCCGGGCTCTACTATCCGAAGGGCAGCCTGAAGGCCCGGCTCTGCGTCGAAGGTCGCGAAAGGCTCTATGATTTCTGCCTGAGCCATGGCGTGGAGCATCGCCGCGCCGGCAAGCTGGTCGTGGCGAGCGATCCCGGCGAACTGCAGGCGCTCGCGAACCTCAAGCAGAAGGGCGAGGCGAATGGCTGCACGGATCTGCGGCTGCTGACGCGCGTCGAAGCGGAAGCACTGGAGCCGGCGCTTGCCTGCGTCGGCGCCCTTCTGTCGCCCTCAACCGGCATCATCGACAGCCACGGTCTGATGTTGGCGCTACAGGGCGCTGCGGAGGAGAACGGTACGGCGATTGCCTTTCATGCCCCCTTCCTCTCGTCGCGCCGCATCCACGACGGTTTTGTGGTGCAGGCCGGCGGCGCCGAACCGCTGGAGCTTTCCACCACGATGATCGTCAATGCCGCCGGCCTCGCCGCCTCGCAGGTGGCGCGGACCATTGACGGACTGCCGGTAGAGACGATTCCGGAGACTCGCTATGCCAGGGGCAACTACTTCCTGCTTACCGGCCGGGCGCCGTTTGACCATCTTATCTACCCGGCGCCGCACACCCACGGGCTCGGCGTGCATCTGACGCTCGATCTGGGTGGACAGGCCCGCTTCGGGCCGGATGTCGAATGGATCGATACCATCGACTACCAGGTGCGGCCGGAGCGCGTGGCCGGCTTTGCCGAGGCGATCCGCCGCTACTGGCCGGATCTGCCGGACGATGCGCTGGCACCCGGCTATAGCGGCATCCGCCCGAAAATCTGCGGACCGGACGATCCGGCAGCGGATTTCCGTATCGACGGGCCGGAGGTGCATGGCGTGCCGGGACTGGTCAATCTCTACGGCATCGAAAGCCCGGGGCTGACAGCCTCGCTGGCGATTGCCCGCGAAATCGGCGACCGGCTTCTGCCGGACCGGCGCACACAGGCCGCCTGACAGGCCTAACCGCTTTCGGTAAACCGCAGCCTCGCCTTGATCGGCAGATGGTCGGAGGCGACGCGGGCAAGGGCGGTATCATGCACCTTGACCTCGCCAAGCAGGCCCGGCCGGTTGCTGATGATGCGGTCGAGCGCCAGCACCGGCAGGCGCGAGGGGAAGCTCGGCACAGCCGGCGGCATGCCGCGGAACATCGGCGCGAGCGAATGCAGCGCGGAACGGTCGCCCAGCCGCCATTCGTTGAGATCGCCCATCAGCAGCGTCGGCGCGTCGCCGCGCCCGGAGAGAATGTCGAGGATCATGCGCGCCTGCTGCTGGCGCGAGCGGTTGAGGAGGCCGAGATGGGCGGCGATGACCCGCAGCATCCGCCCGTCCTGCATGTCGAGTTCGGTGATGAGCGCACCGCGCGGCTCCAGCCCCGGCAGCTTCACCTGATGCACGTCGCGCACCGCGCCCTGCCGGAAGAACAGCACATTGCCATGCCAGCCATGCGCCTTGGCGACGCCTGACAGCGGCACCGGCTGCAAGCCCGTCTCGCGCTCCACCCAGGTAAGGTCCAGCAGGCCGCGCCGTTCGCCGAACCGGGTATCGGCCTCCTGCAGGGCGAGAAGATCCGGGCCGATCTCGCGGATCACCTGGGCAATGCGGCCGGGATCGAAGCGCCCGTCGACACCGACGCATTTGTGAACATTGTAGGAGGCGACCAGCAGCGAGGCATCCGCCCGGCCCTCCTCATCGTCGCCGAGGCCCGAGCCGCGCTGCCTGCGATTGCGTAGCGAGTGCAGAATGTTGGCCCGAAGAGTCGGATTCGTCAGTTGCGTCATGCCGTGGGCCAGAATGTCATCGCAGTCATCATGATCAGACTATAGCGCCTCGCGGCAGGGCTTCCAGAGCCTGCATCAAAGATAGGGTGAGCCGAGCCAGAGAATGCGGTCGATCAGGCGCAGCGCGAAAGGCCGGGCCCTCAACGCCTCCAGCGTCACCGGTGTGGCGGTCTTCAGCATCCGATCGGTGCGTTCCTCCAGCAGGCGGGCGAAATCGAGATCGTAAACCTCGACATCGACCTCGAAATTGAGGCGCAGCGAGCGCGGATCGAGATTGGAGGACCCGATATAGGCCCAGCGTCCATCCACCACCAGAAGCTTGGAATGGTTGAACGGACCATTGGCACGCCAGATGCGGCAATCGCCCTTCAACACCTGATCGAACTGCGCAGTCATGGCGCGATCCACCAGTGTCAGATTGTTGGAAGCTGGCACGATGATATCGACAGAGACCCCGCGCCGGGCGGCCGTCGCCAGCGCCGCGATCAGTTCGCGATCCGGCAGGAAATAGGGCGAGACGATGCGGATCGAGGTGCGGGCGACGGAAAAGGCGCCCATCAGGATCTGCTGGTTGGCTTCGAGGCTGCGATCCGGGCCAGACGCCACCGCACGCGCCAGCATGGGGCTGCCGGGGCGGGTGGCGGGCGTTGCGATCTGCCAGGCCTCGCCGGACAGCAGTTCACCGCTCACGAAGCGCCAGTCCTCGGCCGCCACCGAAAAGAGATCGGCGACCACCGGGCCCGTCAGCCGGAAATGCGTATCGATGGCATGGACGACACCGGCATCATCGCGGGCGAAATCCTCCCGGATGTTCATGCCGCCGGTGAAGGCGACATGGCCATCCACCACCAGGATCTTGCGGTGGGTGCGCAGGTTCGCATAGGGCAGGCGCAGGCCCATGATGACATTGCCGTTGAAGACATCCACCGTGACGCCGCCTTCGGCCAGCAGGCCAAGCACGCTCGGCACCGAATAGCGGGCGCCGACGGCATCGATCAGCACCCGCACCGCCACGCCACGCTTCACCGCCTCCGCCAGCGCTGTGGCAAAGCGGCGGCCGATGCGGTCACGGTCGAAGATATAGGTTTCGAGCAGGATGCTGCGCCTGGCCCCGGCAATCGCCTGCAGCATGGCCTCATAGGCCGCATCGCCGCCATCCAGAATCTCGATCGTGTTGCCGGTGGTGAGGAAATAGCGGTTGACCCTGTCGCCCAGCGTCTTCATCGCCAGGAACCGCCGGCCGAACTGGGCGGCAACCGCTGCATCTTCCGCGTCGAACACCTCGATATGATCGACAAAGGCATCGCCGAGCAGCTGGCGCTGGTTGCCGAGCGCGCTGCGGCGCATGCGGTTGATGCCGGCGATCAGATAGAGCAGCGCGCCGATGATCGGCGACAGCAGGATGACGCCGACCCAGCCGACGGCAGAGCGCACCTCTTCCTTGGTCATCGTGACGTGAATGGCTGCGGGCACTCCCATCAGAACGGAAAGTGCAAAGACAATGTGCGGCCAGTAGTGGGCAATAAGATCCAGCATCGGCTGGAATATAGGGCCCATCGCGGCGGGCGCAATCAGGCACCCGCCGCGATGAAGAAGAAGATCAGGCGACCTTCAGCTGCGCCTGGAACTGGTCGAGCGAGGCTTCGAAGATATCGAACATCGCGCCCACCTGCTGTTCCGTGATGATCAGCGGCGGGCAGAGCGCCAGCGAATCGCCGATGGCACGCGAGAACAGGCCGTTTTCCTGCATCACGGCCGCAAGCTTCGGACCGAGCTGGCCGGTGGCAAAACCCTCGCGGGGGGCAAGCTCGAGCGCGCCGATCAGACCGATGCCACGCGCCTCGATCGCCAGCGGATGGCTCTCCAGCGCCTTGAAGCGCGACTGGAACAGCGGCGCCAGCGCCTGCACATTGCCGAGCAGGTTGCGCTCCTCGATGATCGCGAGGTTTTCGAGCGCGACGGCGGCGGCGACCGGATGGCCGGAGCCGGTATAGCCATGGCCGAAAGTGCCGATGCGGCCGGATTCCTCGGCGATCGGCTGGTAGACGCGGTCGTTGATCAGCAGCGCCGAGATCGGCTGGTAAGAAGACGACAACTGCTTGGAGACGGTGATGATGTCCGGCTCCAGCCCCATGGTGGTGGTGCCGAACATTTCGCCGGTGCGCCCGAAGCCGCAGATCACCTCGTCGGCGATCAGCAGGATGTCATGCTTCTTCAGCACCGCCTGGATCGCCTGCCAGTAACCGGCCGGCGGCACGATGACGCCACCGGCGCCCATCACAGGCTCACCGATGAAAGCGGCGATGGTCTCGGCCCCTTCCCGTTCAATCAGCGCTTCGAGATCGGCCGCGCAGCGGGCCACGAAAGCGGCCTCATCCTCGCCTTCCTGCGCAAAGGCGCGGAAATGCGGACAGTTGGTGTGAAAGATCCCCGGCAGCGGCAGGTCGAAGGAGCGATGGTTGTTCGGCAGGCCCGTCAGGCTGGCGCTTGCCAGGGTGACGCCGTGATAGCCCTTGATGCGGGAAATGATCTTCTTCTTTTCCGGCTTGCCGAGCGCGTTCGAGCGGTACCAGATCATCTTGATCGCGGTGTCGTTGGCCTCGGAACCGGAATTGGTGAAATAGGCCTTGGACATCGGCACCGGCGCCATCCGGATCAGCTTTTCCGCCAGATCGACCGCCGGCCCGTGCGTGCGGGCGCTGAAGGTGTGGTAATAGGGAAGCGTTTCCAGCTGCCGGCGCGCGGCCTCGACCAGCCGCTGCTCACCGAAGCCGACGGCAACGCTCCAGAGACCGGCCATACCCTCGATATAGCGCTTTCCGCTGGCGTCATAGACATAGATGCCTTCGCCGCGCTCGATTGCCAGCGCCCCGTCGCGCTCCAGCGCCTTCGCATTGGTATAGGAATGCAGATGATAGGCCCTGTCGCGGCCTTCGATGGAATTCGGCTGGATCGTCATGGGGCTTCCTGCGATATCTTGAGGGTGAAATTTCGCGATCTGCGATCGCAATATCACGATCTCGGAGCAAACGAAAGCACTGCTTCGGCCTGTCCCGAAATGTAACTCCTGAGAAAATTTTTTTACAAAAATCTAACCCTGCCCTGAGAAGATTGCGACAGACTATCGAAAAATCCAGAAGCAAAGCCGCCATCCGGGGAACCATGTCATGACAAGCGCCAGAAGCCTTGCCACAACCCAACCGCAGATCCCTGCCACGCCGCGCTCCATGCGCGTGGTGACGGACGGGATCAGCATAGACCTGCAGCGGTTCAGCGCCGACAACACGCATGTGGTCAAGCAGATCAAGCTTCTGGCCATCAACGCGCTGATCGAGGCCGCACGCGCCGGCGAGACGGGCAAGGGCTTTGCCGTCGTTGCCAACGAGGTACAGCGGCTGGCGCAGGTGGCGACGGACATTTCGGGACGTTTCGAAAGCAATGTGCTCGGCCGCATCGGGCTCAGCCGCACCATGGCCGACCAGCTGGTGACCGAAATGGAAGGCGTGCGCCTGACCGACCTTGCCCAGACGCTCGTGCAGCTGATCGTGCGCAATCTTTTCGAACGCACGGCCGACGTGCGCTGGTGGGCAACCGACCCGGCGCTCTGGGAGGCGCTGCAGGCCCCCTCGCCGGACAAGGCCGCCTATGCCGCCACCCGGCTTGGCGTCATCAACCGCTTCTACACGGTCTACCACGATCTGGTGATGACCGACCTCTCCGGCCGCATCATCGCCTCCTCCAACCCCGCCCATCAGCGGCGTCTCGTCGGACGTTCGCTGGCCGGCGATCCGTGGTTTGAGGCCGCCGCCCGCTGTGCCTCAGGCGATGAGTACATCGTCGACGAGGTCAAGGAGAGTCCGCTGCACGAGGGCCATCACGTGCTGGTCTATGCCACCGGCATCCGCGAAGGCGGGCGCGGCGACGGGCGCCTCCTCGGCACGCTCGGCGTCTATTTCGACTGGCAGAACCAGGGTCATGCCATCGTGGAGAAGGAAGCGAACCTGCCGGAACAGCAGGCCGGCCGCACCACGGTGATGCTGCTCGACGAAAAGGCGAGGGTGATTGCCTGCAACCGGCCGGAGCGGCTGTTCACCCATTTTGCGCTGAAGGTGGAAGGCGGCCGCCAGAAGGGCAGCTATTACAACGAGCAGGGCGCCATCGTCGCCTATGCGCGAACCCTCGGCTACGAGGATTATGACGGGCTTGGCTGGTACGGTGTCGTGGTGCAGGAGACCGAAAGCGACGAGGCAATCCGCGGCCAGCTCGACCTGCGCGCCAGCCGCTGATCTCTTTGGTCGTCGCCTGTCAGCCTCGACAGGCCGGGAAGCCCGTTACCGGGCCCGGCGTCGCCCGCCCATGGCCTCGACCGGCGGCTCCGTGCCTTCCGGGATCGGGCTGCGATAGGCCTGGCCCTTCAGCCGGCGCTTGAGATCAACCCAGGCGGCCTGCCGCAGCTGTTCGCTCTGCAGGGCGGCAAGACCGGTAGCAGCCATGGCCTTGGCGGTCGCGATCATGCCCTTGTGGGCGATGCCGCTCTTGCCCTGCGCAACCACCTGCCAGGTGTGCAGCTGCGTGCCGATGGCCAGCGTCGGACCATAGGCCTGCACCGTCGGCACCACCCAGCTGACATCGGCCACATCCGTCGAACCGCCCATCTGGCGCACCTCATTATGAGCCGGCAGGATGAAATCGGCGAGCGGAATATCGCGCTCCTCCAGCCGCTCCTGCGCCCAGCTGGCGGCAATGTCCTCCGGGCTCAGGGTCGCGCGGATCGCCTCGGCAAAGGCGATATCCTTCGCGTCGAAATCGGGTGCGCCCATGCTCTGCCAGATGTCCTGCATCACCTCCATCAGCGGCGTGTTGACGATGAGGTTGGAGACGCCGGAAAGGATCTTGTGCTCCATCTTCGTCTCGGTCATCAGGGCGGCACCCTCGGCCACCTTCTTCACCCGCTCGATCAGGGAGAACAGGCCGGAAAGTTCCGGCGCGCGCACCACATAGCGCACCTTGGCATGTGCCTGCACAACGTTCGGGGAAATGCCGCCGGCATCGAGCAGCGCATAATGGATGCGGCATTCCTGGTGCATGTGCTCACGCAGATAGTTTACGCCGACATTCATCAGTTCGACAGCATCGAGCGCGCTGCGGCCAAGCTCGGGGCTGGCGGCCGCATGCGAGGCGCGGCCTGTAAAGGTGAAATCGATGCGACAATTGGCAAGCGACGTTTCCCGCTGCACGCCGGCAAAATTGCTCGGATGCCAGCAGATGGCGATATCGACATCCTCGAAGGCGCCGGAGCGCACCATGAAGGCTTTTGCCGCACCGCCCTCTTCCGCCGGGCAGCCGTAGTAGCGCACGCGGCCGGGCATGCCGGTCGCCTCCAGCCAGTCCTTCAGTGCGGTGGCGGCCAGCAGCGAGGCGGAACCCAGGAGATTGTGGCCGCAGCCATGGCCGTTGGCCCCGGCCTTCAGTGGCTCGTGATGGGCAAGGCCCGCCTTCTGGCTGAGCCCCGCCAGCGCATCATATTCGCCGAGAAAGGCGATCACCGGGCCGCCCTCGCCCGCCTCGCCGATCAGCGCGGTCGGAATGTCGGCGACGTTTTCGGTGATGCGAAAACCCTGCGCTTCCAGCATTTCCCGATGTGCGGCCGCCGATTCCTCTTCCATGTAGCAGGTTTCCGGGGTCGCCCAGACCCGGTCCGCCAATTCGGTGAACACCTCCCGCTTTCTGTCGACCGCATCGAAGATTTCGGGAAGGTTGCTGCTCATGGACATCGGATTTCACCTGCATGCGACAATCATGGATGGCCCGGACCCTATCCCAGCAGCGACAGAATGCAAACCTTTCTTGCAGGCTTCAACAATGCCAGTTTTCTGAGCAGAGGGCGGTTTCCAGCCGTTTCCACTCCTGCGTCCGTGGCAGCCCGACCCGCAGACAATCCGGCCGCTCGGCAAAGCGGCGCACCAGAATGCCCGCCTGCCCCAGATGCTCGAACAGGGCACCAGCGCGCGGGTGGCGCAGATAGCGAAACAGCGGCGTGCCGCCGCACACGGCAAACCCGGCCCCGGCCAGCAGAGCATCGAGCCGCGCTGCCTCCTGCGAAAGCTGCACGCGCATCCCCGCCTGCCAGACGCGGTCAGACAGCGCCTCCAGGCCGATGGAGAGCGTCGGGCCGGGGATCGCCCAGGGCCCGAGATGCGCGCAAAGCCGCTCAGCGACAGGGGGGGCTGCCACGGCAAAGCCGAGGCGAACGCCGGCCAGCCCATAGAACTTGCCGAAGGAGCGCAGCACGGCGATCCCCTCATCCACCGCGCCTGCGACCGAAGCCTGCGGATCGATCACATCGAGAAAGGCCTCGTCCACGACCAGCAGCCCGCCCTTTGCCGCAAGATGCCGGCCGAGCGCCAGCAGGTCATCACGTGCGACGATGCGCCCGTCCGGATTGTTCGGATTGACGACGATGGCGAGATCCGCCGCCTGGAGAGCGGAAAGATCCGCCGTTTCGTGAACCGCAAAGCCGGCAAGGCGCGCCATATGTGCATGCTCGGCATAGGTCGGCGAGAGGATCGCGGCCCGCTTGCCGCCCGCCGCAGTGCGGCCGAAGACCGCCTCGATCAGCAGCGGCAACAGGATCTGCGTGCCGGGAGCGGCCGCCAGATGCGCCGGCGAGGGCGCGCCGTAGAGATCTGCCGCGCATGCCTTCAGGCGCGCAAGATCGGCGGGTTCCGGCAGGCGGGAGAAAGCGGTGGCCGCCGGCGGCGAAAAAGGATAGGCGTGCGGATTGATGCCGGTGGAGAGATCGATCCACGGCGCCGGCGCCTGCGGAAACAGCTGTTCCGCACGGCGAAGGTTGCCGCCATGCTCGATCGCGCCTCCGGACACAGTCATCCGCCTCTCCTGCAGCTTGTCAGTCCCGCCCATGGCCCTCTCTCTCGCCTTCCTGGCTCTCGTTATTGAACGGCTTCTCGGTTATCCGCAATGGCTGGTCGATCGCATCGGCCATCCGGTGATCTGGATCGGCCGGCTGATCGGGGCTCTGGAAACCCGCTTCAACCGGCTGGACCAGTCCTTCGCGCGTCGCAAGGCTCTGGGTGTCGCAACCTTCATCGTCCTTCTGACGGTTACGGGCACGGCGGCGACCGTGATCGAGAGCGCGCTTCTGTGGCTGCCGCTCGGCATCCTCGTCGTCGCCCTCTTCTCGTCCAGCCTGCTCGCCCAGAAAAGTCTGGAGGACCATGTGCGGGCGGTCGCCGACGCGCTGGAGAGCGGCGGACTTACCGCGGGTCGCAAGGCCGTTTCGATGATCGTCGGGCGCGATCCCGACCAGCTGGACGAGGCGGGCGTGTGCCGCGCCGCCATCGAAAGCCTTGCGGAAAACTTTTCCGACGGCATCACCGCCCCGGCCGTCTGGCTCGGCCTGCTCGGCTTGCCAGGCGGAGCGCTCTACAAGGCGACCAACACCGCCGACAGCATGATCGGCCACAGGAATGCGCGCTACGGCGCCTATGGCTGGGCGGCGGCCCGTTTCGACGATCTCGTCAACCTGCCCGCCTCGCGCCTTACCGCGCTTCTGTTCATCGCGGCGGCCGCCATGACGCCCGGTGCTGCGCCGCGAGCGGCCTGGCAGGCCGTGCGCCGTGATGCGGGAAAGCACAAATCCCCCAATGCCGGCTGGCCGGAGGCCGCGATGGCCGGCGCGCTCGGCCTCGGTCTTGCCGGTCCGCGCGTCTATGGCGGCGTGCTGGTGGACGATCACGTGATGGGGGAAGGGGGCCGCCGCGAGGCGACAGCCATCGACATCCGCCGCGCGCTTACGCTTTCCCGCACCGCCGACCAGCTGCTGATCATCCTGTTCGGCCTGCTCGCCGTCGGCTTTATCGTGCTAGTCTGAACAGGCGATCGAGATCGAGATGCCGCTCCATATGGGCGGCCAGACGGTCCAGCACCGCCTCGACGCCCGCTTCGTAATCAAGCCGCGAGGCCTCGCCGCCCAGCCGCGTCAACCAGGCGGAACGCTGGCGGTCATCGGCAAACAGGCCATGCACATAGGTGCCGCTGATAAGGCCGGATGGCGCCGTCGCCCCCTCCGGCCGCCCCGCCACGCGGGCAAAGGCCCGGGCACAATCCGGACCGGAGGTTTCGCCGACATGCATTTCATAGCCGGCGAAGGAATTTCCGTCGGCCGTCTCGCCCGTTACCGCCTCCAGCCGCTTGTCGCCGGTCAGGCGCGTCTCGACATCGAGAAGGCCAAGGCCCGTCTCGATGGCGCCGGCGGGGCCCTCGATCCCGTCCGGATCCGCGACGGTTTTGCCCAGCATCTGGTAACCGCCGCAGAGGCCGAGCACCGGCTTTCCCCGCCGAACATGCGCGGCGATATCGATATCGAAGCCCGCCGCCTTCAGCGCCTGAAGATCGGCGATCGTCGCCTTCGATCCGAGCAGCAGCACGAGATCGGCATCAGCCGGCAGCACGCCACCCGGACGCACCCGGACAAGTTCCACATCCGGCTCGGCATCCAGCGGATCGAGATCGTCGAAGTTGGAGACATGCGGCAGGATCGGCACGGCAATGCGGATTTTTGCGCCGGGCTTGGCGACCGGGGCGGAATTCAGCGCCAGCGCATCCTCGGCCGGAAGCCGCACAGCCTCTGCAAAATGCGGCAGCAGACCGATCGGCGACCAGCCGGTAAAGCCCTCGATCATCCGCATGCCCTCGGCAAACAGGGCCGGATCGCCGCGAAAGCGGTTGACGATGAAGCCGCGGATCATCGCCGCGTCCTCACGCTCCAGCACCAGCTTCGTGCCGGCGAGACTGGCGATCACACCGCCGCGGTCGATATCGCCGATCAGCACCACCGGCACATCGGCGGCACGGGCAAAGCCCATATTGGCGATGTCGTTGCGGCGAAGATTGACCTCGGAGGCGCTGCCGGCACCTTCCACCAGCACCAGATCCGCCTGCGCCCGAAGCCGGTCAAAGCTCTCGAGAACGCGCGGCATCAGGCGGGCCTTGATCTCCTGATATTCGGCAGCCTTCGCATTGCCCTCCACCCGGCCCTGCACGACGAGCTGGGCACCGACCTCGCTTTGCGGCTTCAGCAGCACCGGGTTCATGTGGACGGACAGGGCGGCGCGCGCCGCGCGGGCCTGCAGCGCCTGCGCCCGGCCGATCTCGCCGCCATCTTCGGTGACGGCGGCATTGTTCGACATGTTCTGTGGCTTGAAGGGCAGCACCTTCAGACCGCGCAAGGTAAAGGCACGCGCCAGCCCCGCCACCACCAGCGACTTGCCGACATCCGAGCCGGTGCCCTGGAACATCAGCGCCTTGGCAACCCTGCCCGTCTCCATCAGAATTCGATTCCCGCCTGAGCCTTCACGCCCGCCTTGAAGTGATGCTTCACCAGCGTCATCTCGGTCACCATGTCGGCGGCCTCGATGAGGGCGGGTTTGGCATTGCGGCCGGTAACGATCACGTGCAGGTCTTCGCGGCGGGCGGCAAGATCGGCGATCACCCGGTTAAGATCGAGATAGTCGTAGCGCAAGGCGATGTTGAGTTCGTCGAGGATGACGAGCCCGACATCCGGCAGCGCCATCATCTCCCTCGCCTTCTCCCAGGCTCGCCCGGCCGCGGCCACGTCGCGCTTCAGGTCCTGCGTGTCCCAGGTAAAGCCTTCGCCCATGGTGTGCCAGATCACCCGCTCGCCGAAGGCCTCCAGGGCCACGCGCTCGCCGGTATCCCAGGCGCCCTTGATGAACTGCACCACCGCGACCTTTCGTCCGTGCCCCAGCATGCGCAGCGCCAGCCCGAAGGCGGCGGTGGACTTGCCCTTGCCCGGTCCGGTGTTGATGATCAGGAGACCCTTTTCGAGGGTCTTTGAGGCCACTTCGGCATCCTGAACCGCCTTGCGGTTCTCCATCTTACGCCGATGACGGTCCGCCTCGCGCTCGTCGATCTCCTTCATCGGCCACACCTCTCCTTGCGTTTCGTCCTGCATTTTCATCGCGAGCGGCGGACTATAGTCGAATGGAAGCGCGCGGCAATGCGCCATTGACACACGGTTCTGCAAGCGCATAGTGAATCCGCAACGGTCTTTTCCCGGCAACGGGGAAAGCTAAGAGGGAACGTGGTGCGGCAATCCTCGCCAAAACCACGGCTGCCCCCGCAACTGTAAGCGGCTTCCGCCCGAACGGGCGGGACGCCCGACGCACCAGGCCACTGAGGCAGACGCTTCGGGAAGGCGGCGTTCGGGCGAGGACCCGCGAGCCAGGAGACCTGCCGTTGAGGAAGACAAGTCCAGCCGGGCGGGGTGCTCCGGCAGGGACCTTACCGAACCATGCGGCATTTCCCCGCCATGGGCGCACCCCTCTATGACGAACACCCGGGGTGGATCTTGGATCTGACGGCACGACACGATGAGCAGCAGAGTGGCGCACAGGAAACGCGGCGCGTGACGGTGCATGTCTGCGATACCTGCCGCAGCGGCCAGGAAGCGGCCGACGCGCCGCGCGACGGCGCCCTCCTCTCCGAACGCACCAAGACACTGGCGGCCGAAGGCGGAGACGTGATCGAGATCCGCGCTGTTGCCTGCCTTGCCAACTGCAAGCGCGGTCTGAGCGCCAGCATCCAGAGCGCGGACGGCTGGTCCTATGTCTTCGGCGACCTGACGACGGAGGCCGCGGCGGATCTGTTGACCGGCGCGCGCCTGCTTGCCACATCCCCCGACGGGCTGATGCCCTGGAAGGGCCGCCCGGACACGCTGAAGCGCGGCATGATTGCCCGCATTCCGCCGCTCCGTTCCATCTCCCCTGAAAGCTGAAGGACTGCCCCGATGACCCCCTCGCTCTCCCGCGTGCCCTGCACCGTCGTTACCGGTTTTCTCGGCGCCGGCAAGACGACGCTGCTGCGCCATGCGCTGGAAACCATCAAGGGCAAGCGCCTTGCCGTGATCGTCAACGAATTCGGCGATGTCGGCATCGATGGCGAGATTCTGAAGAGCTGCGGCGTCGAGAATTGCCCGGAAGACAACATCATCGAACTCGCCAATGGCTGCATCTGCTGCACGGTGGCCGATGACTTCGTGCCGGCGATCGACAAGATCCTCGCGATGGAACCGAAGGTCGACCATATCCTGATCGAGACCTCCGGCCTGGCACTGCCGAAGCCGCTGGTGCAGGCCTTCCAGTGGCCAAGCGTCAGGAGCCGCGTCACCGTCGATGGCGTGGTGGCCGTGGTGGACGGGCTGGCGCTCGCCGAAGGCCGCGTCGCCGACGATCTGGAGGCGCTTGCCGCCCAGCGGGCCGAGGACCAGTCACTCGATCATGACGACCCGGTGGAGGAAGTCTTCGAGGACCAGATCGCCTGCGCCGATCTCGTCATCCTGACCAAGACGGATCTTCTCCAGGCCGCCGATCTCGAAAAGGCGCGGGCGCATGTGGAGGATCACCTGCCGCGCGCCGTGCGCATCGTCCATTCCGAAAACGGCCAGATCGATCCTGCAATCTTCATCGGCCTCGGCCTTGCCGTGGAAGACGACATCGAGAACCGCAAGACCCATCACGACGACGAACTGGACCACGAGCACGACGATTTCGACAGTTTCGTGCTGGACCTGCCGGCGATCGCCAGCCCCGAAGCGCTCAGCCAGCGCATCGCGGCGGTGACGGAGGCGGAAAAGGTGCTTCGCATCAAGGGGTATGTGGAAGTGGCGGGCAAGCCGATGCGGCTTCTGGTGCAGGCCGTCGGGCCGCGCGTCAACCACTATTTCGACCGTCCCTGGACCGCGACGGAGGACCGCCGCTCGCGCCTCGTGGTGATCGGCGAAAAGGGCATCGATGTCGACCGGATCGGGAAGATGCTGGCCGCCTGATGCATATTCTCGCCACCACATCCGCGTCGCTCGACGACCTGATCGAACCGGTCGATCTGAACCAGACGCCCGGCGATGTGGTGGTGCTGTCCTTTACCGACAGCGACCTGAACGGTGTCGCGTCCGCCTGGGCGCGGCGCGGCGCGAGCGGCCTTTCGCTGCGGCTTGCCCAGCTCTCCGATCTTCGCCATCCGATGTCGGTCGACCTGTGGATCGACAAGGTGGCGCGGCATGCAAGAGTCCTTCTGGTGCGCGTACTCGGCGGTTACGACCGCTGGCGCTACGGCGTGGAAGAACTGTCGCATGTGGCGCGGCAGCGCGGCCTGCCGCTGATCCTGCTGCCGGGCGAGTGCAGCGAGACGGACGAGCGCCTCTCGGCCGCCTCGACGGTGGCGCAAGGGGAAATCAATCGCCTGCTCTCCTTCTTCCGCGAGGGCGGACCCGACAATCTGGACCGGCTGGCGGAAACGCTGCAGGCCCTGGCAAGGGGCGAGGCGCCACGGCCCCAGGCGGCCACCGCCGTGCCGAAGCTCGGTTTCTATCGTCCCGGACGGGGAGTGGTGTCCGAAGCCTGGGCGCTGTCGGGAGCCGAGGGACGGCCGATCCTGCCGCTTCTGTTCTACCGCTCCATGCTGCTCGCGGACGATGTAGCGCCGATCGATGCGCTCTGCACAGCGCTTGTCGCGCGTGGTGCCTTTCCGCTGCCCGTCTTCGTGCCCGGCCTCAAGGACGCGGCGACGCTGGACACGCTTCACGACACGCTGGCGAGACTGAAACCGGCGGCCGTGATCACGGCCACTGCATTTGCCAGCAATGCGGGCGCGGATGGCCGGACGCTGTTCGACAGGCTCGGCGTGCCGGTGTTCCAGACGGTAATCGCCACGACAAAGCGGGCCGCCTGGGCCGCAAGCCCGCGTGGTCTCGGCCCCTCGGATCTGGCGATGCATGTGGTGCTGCCGGAACTCGACGGGCGCATTCTGGCGGGCGTGCTGTCCTTCAAGGCGGAGCAGGAAAATGCCGGCGAGGCCGGCTTTTCCGGTTTCGCCAACCGGCCGGAGCCGGATCGCGTCGAAGCCGTCGCCGACCGGATCCTGCGCCATCTCGATCTCTACTCCACGCCGAAGGCCGAGCGCCGCCTCACCATCCTGATGCCGGATTATCCGGGAGCGGCGGGGCGCACCGGCTATGCCGTCGGCCTCGACGTGCCGGAAAGCGTGCTCGCAATGCTGCGCAGCCTTGCCGCCGATGGCTATGACGTGGCCGACATTCCGGAGACGGCAAAAGCGCTGATGGATCTCGTGCTACGGGCCGAGGCACGGTTTCCGCTGACCTCTTACGATTCCGTGCTTGAGGCCCTGCCCGCCGAGGCGCGCGAAGCGGTCGCCGCCACCTGGGGCGATCCGTTAGCCGACGAAGGTTTTGACGGCGAGGCCTTTCGGTTCCGCGCCGTCCGGTTCGGCAAGATCACGGTCGCGCTTGCCCCGGATCGCGGCCGGGAGGCAGACCGGCGCACGGATTATCATGATCCCGCCCGCCCGCCGCGCCATGCGCTGATTGCCTTCGGCGGCTGGATGCGGGAGGCCACTGGGGCACAGGCCATCATCCATGTGGGCGCGCATGGCACGCTGGAATGGCTGCCGGGCAAGACCGTTGCCCTGTCTCGCGCCTGCTTTCCCGAGATCGTCACGGGAAGCCGGCCGGTGATCTATCCCTTCATCGTCTCCAATCCGGGCGAGGCGGCGGTCGCCAAGCGGCGCATCGCGGCGCTGACCATCGGCCACATGCCGCCGGTTCTTGCCGAAGCGGGGCTCTCGGAAGCGCAGCAGAGGCTGGAACTGCTGGTGGATGAATATGCTCAGGCCGATGGTCTCGACCGCAAGCGGCGCGACCGGCTGGCGCGGCTGATCGTGGAGACGGCCGAGGAGACGGGTCTGGCGCAGGAGGCCGGGATATCCCGCGATCTCGATCCCGATACGGCCCTGTCGCGCATCGATGCCTTCCTCTGCGATCTCAAGGATTTTGCCATCAAGGACGGCCAGCACGTGTTCGGCCGCGCCGAGGCGGACGAAACGGACCCGCTGCGGCGCGACAGCGCAGACGCAGAACGCACGGCCCTGCTTGCGGCGCTCGACGGCCGCCACCTGCGCCCCGGCCCCTCCGGTGCACCGGCACGCGGACGCCGCGACGTGCTGCCGACCGGCCGCAATCTCTACGCCTCCGACCCGCGCACCATGCCGACACCGACCGCCTTCGAGCTCGGCCGCGCGGCTTCCGAAGAGGTGATCCGCCGCTATCTGCAGGATCACGGCGATTGGCCGAAAAGCCTCGTGATCGACCTCTGGGGCAGCGCGACGCTGCGCAGCGGCGGCGAAGAGGTGGCGCAGGGGCTGGCGCTGATGGGCGCGCGCCCGCTGCAGGATCCGGCCACCGGCCGCATCACCGGCATCGAGGTTCTGCCGCCGGCGCAACTCGGCCGGCCGCGCGTCGATGTCACCTTCCGCATTTCCGGCCTGTTCCGCGACATGTTCCCGACGCTGATCGCCCTTATCGATGCCGCCGCACGGGCCATTGCACAGCGCAGCGACGAGGCAGACGGTGACAATCCGCTGGCCGAGGCCGCCCGCGGGACCGGAGAGGTTCCGCCGCGCATCTTCGGCTCGGCACCCGGCACCTATGGCGCCGGCATCGAGGAGACACTCTCGTCCGGCGACTGGCAGGCCCGCGAGGAACTGGGGCGCGCCTATCTCGCGATGACCAGCCATGCCTTTGGCGGCGCGGACGGCGAAGGTTTTCATGCCGCGGATGCCTTCGCGGAACAGGTGCGGCAGGCCGATCTTCTGGTGCATACCGGCGATGATCCGGGCCGCGACCTGCTCGATGGTTCCGGCGATGTTGCCTTCATCGGCGGCTTTGCAGCCGCCGTCGCGGCCCTGGGCGGCAAGGCGGACCTGATCGCGCTCGATACCACCGATCCGAACCGTCCGCGCGCGCGCTCGGTGGCGGAAGCGGTCACTCGCGTCGTGCGGGCGCGCGCCGTCAATCCGCGCTTCATCGACGGGCAGATGCGGCACGGACCGCGTGGTGCTGCCGAATTCGCCGAGACCGTCGACCGCCTCGTCGGCTTTGCCGAAACCACGGAGGCCGTTCCGCACACGCTGATGGATGCCGTTTACGACGCCTATGTCGCAGATGAGCGCGTGCGCGATTTCGTGCTGGACCAGAACCCGGAGGCGGCCGGCGCGATTGCCGAACGGCTGATGTCGGCGCGACGCCGCGGTCTCTGGCAATCGCGCCGCAACACCGTGGACCGCGATCTGGAAGCGCTGCGCCTCGTTGCGCGGCAGAGGGAACGCGCATGACAGAGCCTCTCCCGTCCATGGCCCGCGGCGCCTGCCCGGCTCTTGCCCGGCCGATGCTGACCGGCGACGGCTATCTGTCGCGCGTTGCCCTGCAGGCGGCAATCGGCCCGGCCGCGCTTGCGGGGCTCGCGGTACTTGCCCTTCGGCATGGAAACGGCATTCTCGACATTTCGGCGCGCGGCAACCTGCAGATTCGCGGCCTGACCGAAGCCTCCGCGGCGGCGCTGGAGGCCGATGTGCGCGCGCTCGACCTGCCGCTGCGCGAGGGGCTTGCGGTGGAATGGACGCCGCTCGCCGGGCTCGATCCCGCCGAGGCGGTCGATCCGCGTCCGCTCGGCGCGACGATCATCGCAGCCGCTCGCGCCGTTCAGGGCGAACTGGCGCCAAAACTCTCGGTGGTCATCGAAACCGGGGGCCTCATCCGCCTCGACCATCTGCTGGCCGATATCCGCCTGGTCGCCGCCCCGACAGCCGATGGCTTGCGGTGGCGGGTTCTGCTTGGCGGCACGGCCAAAACCGGCACGACACTGGGGCTTGTCGCGGATGGGGATGCCGCCGAACTGGTCGGAGGCCTGCTGGTCCATCTGTCGACGCAAGGTCCCCGCGCCCGCGGTCGCGATCTTGAGCCGGCAAACCTTCCTGCCTCCCTGCTTGCCCTGCTCAGCCCCGGCGAGTCCACCGTTGCGGAAAGCCCCGCGCCGCCTTTCGGCATCTTTGCCCTGACGGCAGGCCTGCATGCCCTGCGGGTTGCCCTGCCCTTCGGCCAGATGCGGGCCGAGGATCTGGCGGCACTGACGGCACAGGCTGCGCGTGCCGGAATCCTGTGCCTGAAGCCCGCGCCGGATCACGCGCTGATCGCCATCGGTTCGGGCGAAGCCTGCGAGGAGCTGGAACTGGAAGCCCGCGCGGCGGATCTTCTGGTGCGCGCCGGCGAGCCGCTTTCGGAGATCGCCGCCTGCCCCGGCGCGCCCGCCTGCCGCTCAGCCCGGCTGGAAACGCACAGCCTCGGGCGGCTTGCCGCTGAACAGGCCCCCCTGCTGTTCGACGGCTCGGTGCGGCTGCATCTCTCCGGCTGCCAGAAGGGCTGCGCCCATCCGACACCCTCGACGCTCGCCTTTGCGGGCACCGAGGGTGCGACGCATCTTGTCTTCGAGGGCAAAACCACCGATACCCCGCTGAAACGGCTTGCTCCCCGAACGGAAGCTGCGGCGCTTTCTGCGCTGTCCGAGCTGATGCGCCTGGAGCGCCGGCCCGGGGAAACCAGTCGTGACTGTCTTCTGCGCCTCGGCCCCCGGCGGATCGAGGCGGCGCTCGCCTGAAGGATCATGATGACGACCTACGACTATATCCGCGACGGCGATGCGATCTACGCCAAATCCTTCGCCATCATCCGGGCCGAGGCGGATCTCTCCCGCTTCAGCGAGGAGGAGGCGGAGATCGCCGTGCGCATGATCCATGCCTGCGGCCTGGTGGACGCTGCTGCCCATTTCGAATTTTCCGAGGGTTTCGTCGCGGCTGCCCGCGCGGCCCTGACCGCCGGCAAGCCGATCTTCTGCGACGCGCAGATGGTGGCGCATGGCGTGACCCGCGCCCGGTTGCCGGCCAGCAACGAGGTGATCTGCACGCTACGCGATCCGAAGACGGCGGACCTCGCGAAACAGGTGGTCAATACCCGCTCCGCCGCCGCTCTCGAACTCTGGCTCGACCGGCTGGAAGGATCCGTCGTCGCGATCGGCAATGCCCCGACCGCCCTGTTCTACCTGCTGGAAATGCTGGACCGCGGCGCGCCGAAACCGGCTGCGATCATCGGCATGCCGGTCGGTTTCGTCGGCGCGGCGGAAAGCAAGGAGGCGCTGGCGGAAAGCCGCCACGGCATTCCCTATGCCATCGTGCGGGGCCGCATGGGCGGCTCGGCCATGACGGCGGCCGCCGTCAACGCGCTGGCGAGGGCAGGACTGTGAGCGAAACCATGGCAGGCAAGCCCCCCGGCAAGGTGTTTGGCGTCGGCACCGGCCCCGGCGATCCCGATCTTCTGACACTGAAGGCCGTCAAGGCGCTGAATGGCGCCGATGTGCTGGCCTTCTTTGCCAAGCGCGGCGCGCGTGGCAACGGCCGCACCATCGTGGAGGCCCATGTTCGGGCCGATATCCTCGAACTGCCACTCGTCTATCCCGTCACGGTGGAGGAGGACAAGGAGAGCGACAGCTACAAACGCGCCATCGATGGCTTCTTCGACGAATCGGCCGCGCGGATCGCGCTGCATCTTCAGGCCGGACGCAATGTCGCGGTGCTGAGCGAAGGCGACCCGCTGTTCTACGGCTCCTACATGCACTTGCATCTGCGGCTTGCACCGCATTTTCCGGCAGAAGTCATCCCCGGCGTCACCGCCATGTCGGGCTGCTGGTCTCTGGCCGGCCTGCCTCTGGTGCAGGGCGACGACATTCTGAGCGTCCTTCCCGGCACGCTGGCCGAAGAGGTGCTGGTCACGCGGCTGGCCGGCACCGACGGCGCGGTCATCATGAAGGTGGGCCGTAACCTGCCCAAGATCCGCAGGGCGCTGGAAGCCGTCGGCAAGCTGGACGGCGCGATCTATGTGGAACGGGGCACCATGCCGACCGGCGCGGTCATGCCGCTTGGCGATCATGACGGCTCGCCCGCCCCCTATTTCTCGCTGGTGCTGGTCCCCGGCTGGAAGGGCCGGCCACAGGGAAGCCTCTCATGACGGGCAAACTCACCGTCGTCGGCCTTGGTCCCGGAAGCCCGCAGCAGGTGACGCCGGAAGCGCTGGCGGCCGTGGCGGAGGCGACGGATTTCTTCGGCTACGGCCCCTATGTGGACCGGCTCGACCTGCGCCCCGACCAGCGCCGCCACGCCTCGGACAATCGCGAGGAAATGTCCCGCGCTGCCGCTGCGCTGACCCTGGCTGCCGCGGGTGGTTCGGTCTGCGTCGTCTCGGGCGGAGACCCCGGCGTTTTTGCCATGGCGGCCGCCGTCTGCGAGGCCATCGAACAGGGGCCGGATGCCTGGCGCGGCATTGAGTTTGCCGTGGTTCCGGGCGTCACCGCCATGCTGGCCGTTGCGGCAAAGGCCGGCGCGCCGCTGGGGCACGACTTCTGCGCCATCTCGCTGTCCGACAATCTGAAGCCCTGGTCGGTGATCGAAACGCGGCTGATCGCGGCGGCCGGGGCCGGCTTCGTGATGGCCTTCTACAATCCGGTCAGCAAGGCCCGCCCGCACCAGTTGCCCAAGGCCTTCGAAATCCTGCGCGCCCATCTGCCGGGCACGGTTCCGGTGATCTTCGGCCGCGCCGCCGGCCGTCCCGACGAGGCGATCCGGATCGTGCCGTTGTCGGAGGCGCGCGCCGACATGGCCGACATGGCGACCTGCATCATCGTCGGCTCGGCGGAAACGCGGCTGATTGCGCGCGACGGCAACCGCCCGCTCGTCTATTCGCCCCGTTCCTGGGACGCGGCCTCTGCGGGAAAGCGCTGACACGCATGAGCAACGAGCGCCTCGACCGTTTCAAAGGATCGGACCGCCGGCAGCACCGGACGGCGGATCATGACCACCGGAATGCCGAGCGCGCGGGCGGCTGCGATCTTGCCGTAACTGGCCGTGCCGCCGGAATTCTTGGAGACAATCACCTCGATGCGGTTTTCCGAGAGAAGCGTCCGCTCGTCCTCCTCCGCAAAGGGGCCTCGGGCGGTCAGATAGGTCACCTGCGGCAGGGCAAGCGGCGGATCGACCGGATCGACGCTGCGCACGAGATAGACATGCCGGGGGGCAGCCTCGAACGGCAGAAGCTCCTGACGCCCGAGCGCCAGAAAGGCGCGGCGTGGCGCCATTCCCAGTGCCTCGACGGCCGCCGGAACGTCGTCGACCTCAATCCACCGGTCGCCGGCGACGTGCGCCCAGCCCGGACGCCTCAGCGCCAGCAGCGGCACACCGGCGAGATCGGCCGCGCGGGCAGCATTGGCGGAGATGCGTGCCGCGTAGGGATGCGTCGCGTCGATCAGCAGGTCGATACCCCGCTCCCGCAGATAGGCCGCCAGCCCCTCGGCGCCGCCGAAGCCGCCCTGGCGAACCGGCACGGGTTGCGTGACCGGTGTGCGGGTGCGGCCCGCCAGCGACAGCTCCAGCCGGAAACGGCCGAGACCCTTCAAAGCCTCGGCGATCTGCCGCGCTTCCGTCGTTCCGCCCAGAATGAGAAGGGAGTGCACCATCTTGGCTCCTGAATCCTCTTCCTCCCTTCTAGCGGCTCGCCCCTGGTTGTCCATCGTCGGCATCGGCGAGGATGGACTGGAAGGCCTCGGAGAGAGGGCCCGCGCCGCGATTGCCGGGGCTGCCGTGGTGTTTGGCGGCCGGCGACATCTGGAGCTTGCGGCCGCGGCAATCACCGGCGAGGCACGCGCCTGGCCGCAGCCCTTCGACACGGCGATGCAGGCAGTGCTTGCGCTCCGGGGCCAGAAGGTCTGCGTGCTGGCATCCGGTGATCCGTTTTTCTTCGGCGTCGGCGTCACACTGGCGCGGCATGTGCCGGCCGCGGAGTTTTACGCCTATCCGTCACCCTCTGCCTTCTCGCTTGCCGCCGCGCGGCTGGGCTGGGCGCTGCAGGACATCGAGACCGTGTCGCTGCATGGCCGGCCGCTCGATCTGGTCCGGCCGCTGCTGCATCCCGGACGAAAGGTACTGGCCCTCACCTCCGATGCGGCAGGTCCCGGCGCACTTGCCCGCCTGCTTTGCGACGAAGGGTTCGGCGCAAGCCGGTTGACGGTGCTGGAAGCGCTCGGCGGCGACGGGGAGCGCCTGAGCGGCACGCTGGCCCGCGACTTTGCGCTGACCGGGATCGATCCGCTCAACCTCGTCGCGCTCGAGATCACCGCCGAGCCCGCGGCGCGCGTACTGCCGCTCGGCTTCGGGCTGCCGGACGAACTTTTCGACCATGACGGGCAGATCACCAAGCGGGAGATCCGCGCCGCAACGCTCTCGGCCCTCTCGCCCTGTCGCGGCGAACTGTTGTGGGACATCGGCGCCGGCTCTGGCTCGATCGGCATCGAATGGATGCTGGCGCATCCCTCCCTACAGGCGATTGCCGTCGAGCATCATGCAGAACGCGCCGCCCGCATCCGCCGCAACGCAGCTCGCTGCGGCGTGCCCGGCCTGACGCTGGTGGAAGGGAAGGCACCGGAGGCGCTCAAAGATCTGCCGCGCCCGGACGCCATCTTCATCGGCGGCGGCGGCAGCGGCACGGGCGTGATGGAAGCGGCACTTTCGGCGCTTCGCCCCGGCGGCCGGCTGGTCGCCAATGCAGTGACGCTGGAGATGGAGCAGGTTCTTCTGGCCTGTCACGCAAGGCTCGGCGGTAGCCTGACACGCTTCTCGGTCGATCGGGCCGAACCGGTCGGCCGCATGACGGGCTGGCGGCCGGCCATGCCGGTGACCCAGTGGATCTATCGACATCAATAGGAAGCAGACCATGATGATTGCCGGAATCGGATGCCGCCGCGGCACCAGTGCAGAGACGGTGATGGCCGTGCTGGACGAGGCACTTGCAGCCTTCGGCCGCGCTGGCGAACGCCCCGCGCGTCTTGCCACCGGAACGCTGAAGGCCAACGAGGCGGGCCTGCTGGAAGCCGCCGAGCGGCTGGGCGTGCAGCTTTCCGTGCTCTCCGAGGCAGAGATGGACGCGGTGTCGGATCGCACGCTGACGATCTCGCCGCACAGCGTCGGCCATGCCGGGATTTCCAGCTTCTGCGAGGCGGCAGCGCTGGCCGCCGGCGGCCCATCCGCGCGCCTCGTCGGGCCGCGCCATGTGTCGCAGGGTGTCACCTGCGCCATCGCCATTGTCGGGGAAACCATCGAGGACGCCGCATGACGGTTCATTTCATCGGCGCCGGCCCGGGCGCGGCCGATCTCATCACCGTGCGCGGCCGCGATCTCATCGCCCGCTCGCCGGTCTGCCTCTATGCCGGTTCCATCGTGCCGCGCGAACTGCTGGATTACTGCCCGCCCGGCGCCCGGATCGTCGATACGGCATCGCTGTCGCTGGACGAGATCGAAGCGGAATATCTGCGTGCCCACACGGCGGGCGAGGACATTGCCCGCCTGCATTCGGGCGATCTCTCCGTGTGGAGCGCGGTGGCCGAGCAGATGCGCCGGCTCGACCGGCTGGGCATCGACTACACATTGACGCCCGGCGTTCCCTCCTTTGCTGCGGCGGCAGCGGCCTTGAAGCGCGAACTCACCATTCCCGAAGTTGCGCAAAGTCTGATCCTTACCCGCGTCTCCGGCCGCGCCTCGAAAATGCCGGAGCGGGAAACGCTCGCCAATTTCGCGGCGACCGGCGCGACGCTGGCCATCCACCTCGCCATCCACGCGCTGGAGACGATCGTTGCGGAACTGACCCCGCATTACGGCGCCGATTGCCCGGTTGCCATCGTCGTGAAGGCCAGCTGGCCGGATGAGACGATCCTGCGCGGCACGCTCACCGACATAGCCGCACAGGTTGCGGCCCAGCCGATCGAACGCACGGCGCTGATCTTCGTCGGCCCTGGCCTCAAGGCGGCGGATTTTCGCGAAAGCGCGCTCTACAGCGCCGATTACGTACGCCGCTTCCGCTCGCCCAGGGGCAAGGACGAGGCATGATCGGAGGGGGTGAAGGGCGCTTCGCCGACGAGCTTTCCGGCCCGGTCGAAGATCAGGATCTCGAGCGCGATCGCCTCGCTGCCAAGGGCGGCGGCAGCCGTCTGCCAGGCGCGCGCAGCCATGCGGTTGCCGAGATCAAGCCCCTCGCTTTCGGCAAGCGCGAAGGCCTGAGCCACCGTGTTGGCGGTGCGGATGGCGGATGCAAGTGGAGCACTGGCACCCGCCTCCTCCGCAACGGCCGCCAGCGCGTCGAGATCGGCAAGCCCGCGCTTGGAATGCACGTCGAGCATGCCCTGGGCGAGCTTGGTGATCTTGGCAACACCACCGGCGACCGTGACCTTCGCCACCGGATGCTTGCGCAGATATTTCAGCATGCCGCCGACGAAATCGCCCATGTCGAGCAGCGCCGTCTCCGGCAGAGTGTGATGCGCCTGAACGGCCTTTTCCGTGGTCATGCCGGTGGAACCGGCCACATGCGTCAGTCCCTCTGCCCGCGCCACATCGATGCCGCGCCAGATGGAATGGATCCAGGCCGAGCAGGAAAACGGAATGACGATGCCGGTGGTGCCGAGCACCGACAGGCCGCCGACAATGCCAAGGCGCGGATTGAGGGTCTTTTCGGCAAGCGCCGCGCCGCCAGGAATGGAAATTTCGACGTCGATATCGGCGGCCTCGCCGGCCACCTCGCGGATCGCAGCGGCGATCATCTGGCGCGGCACCGGGTTGATGGCCGGCTCGCCGGGCGGAATGGGGAGACCCGGACGCGTGACCATGCCGACGCCCTCGCCGGCAAAGAAGCGGATGCCGGCGCCGGCCGGACCGGCCCTCAGCGTGCTGACGACCAGCGCGCCATGGGTGACATCCGGGTCATCGCCCGCATCCTTGATGATACCGGCGCGGGCAAAGCCCTCGCCGCGCTCTTCCAGCGCGAGCGAAAAGCCGGGGCGCTGGCCGCCGGGCAGCGTCACCTCCACCAGATCCGGAAAGCCATGGCCCGTCAGCGCCAGACAGGCAGCCTTGGCGGCGGCCGCGGCACAGGTGCCCGTGGTCCAGCCGCGCCGCAGGGTCTTGCCGGTCTCGTCTTTGCGTTCCGCATCCATGAGCGTTTCTATAGCGGTGGCGTGGTCGCACGTCACCGACAAAAGGTTTTCGTATGACGAACCCCGCCCTTCAGCGTCTTGCCGCCCGCCTGCCCGCCTTCGAGCCGGGCCATGTGTGGCTTGCGGGCGCCGGTCCCGGCGATGCCCGCTATCTCACGCTCGATGTGCTGGATGCGCTCGGCAAGGCCGATGTCGTCGTGCATGATGCGCTGGTTTCCGAGGAGGTGCTTGGCTTCGCACCGCAGGCGGAGGTTCTCTATGCCGGCAAGCGCGGCGGCAAGCCCTCCACGGCGCAGGAGGACATCACCCTGTCGCTGATCCGGCTGGCGCGCGCAGGCCGGCGCGTGCTGCGGCTGAAGGGCGGCGATCCCTTCATCTTCGGCCGCGGTGGCGAAGAGGCCGAGGCGCTGGCATCGGCCAAGATTCCGTTTCGGATCCTGCCGGGCATGACGGCCTCGCTGGCGGCGCTCGCATCGGTGCGCATTCCCGCCACCATGCGCGGCATCAGCCGGGCCATCACGCTCGCCACCGGCCACGCGGCCGGCGAGGAAGGCGACCTCGACTGGACGGCGCTCGCCAGAACCGGTGAACCGATCGTCGTCTACATGGGGCTGAAGAACCTCGCCACCATCAGCCGTCTGCTGATCGAGGGCGGGCGAACACCCGACACGCCGGCGGCCATCATCATGGCCGCGACGACAGCGGAAGAACGGCTGCTGACGGCAACGCTTGCCACTCTCGCCGCAGAGGCGGAGCAGCAAGGCTTTGCCGCCCCGGCGCTGATCGTGATCGGCGACATCGTCACCATGCGACCCCGCCTGAATGGCCTGGAGACAGCGTCATGACGCGGGCCCTCATCATCGGCGCGCCCCGTTCCGGCGCCGGCAAGACCAGCGTCACCATCGGTCTGTTGCGGGCGCTGTCGCGCCGCGGCCTTCGTGTGCGGGGCATCAAGTCCGGGCCGGACTATATCGATCCGGGCTTTCACCAGGCCGCCACCGGCCGGCAGGGCCTCAACCTCGACAGCTGGGCGATGGAGCCGGATCTGGTGCAGCACCTCCTGGCGGAAGCGGCCGAGGACACCGACCTGCTGCTGATCGAAAGCGCCATGGGCCTGTTCGACGGCATTGCCGGTGGCGAGGGCCGCACCGGTTCGGCCGCCGATCTTGCCCGTCTCCTCCACATTCCGGTGCTGCTGGTGCTCGACGTGTCCGGCCAGAGCCAAACGGCGGCTGCCGTTGCCGTCGGCTTCCGGCATTACGACGCAGCGGTGCGGATCGCCGGGATCGTGCTGAACCGGGCCGGCAGCGACCGGCACGTCCGCCTCTCGAAAACGGCGATCGAACAGGCCGGGCTTTCCGTCGTCGGCGCGGTGATGCGCAACGAGACGCTGTCGATGCCCGAACGGCATCTCGGCCTCGTGCAGGCAAGCGAGCACCCGGCCATCCAGAGCCATATCGACCGGCTGGCGGATGTGATGGAAGAGGCGCTTGACCTCGATGCGATCCTCTCGCTCGCGGTTCCGATCGCACCCGCCGCGGGCGCGACCATCGCCCATCTGCCGCCGCCCGGACAGCGGATCGCCATCGCCTCCGATGCCGCCTTCACCTTTCTTTATCCGCATCTCGGCCGCCACTGGCGGGCTGCCGGTGCCGAACTCGTCCCGTTCTCGCCGCTTGCCGACGAAGCGCCGCCGGCAGACTGCGATGCCTGCTGGCTGCCCGGCGGCTATCCGGAGCTGCATGCCGGTGCACTGGCGGGAGCGCAGAATTTCAAGGCCGGGCTTCAGCGCTTTGCCGAAACGCGGCCGGTGCATGGCGAATGCGGCGGCTACATGGTGCTCGGCGAGGGTCTTGAGGATTCAGACGGCGTTTCCCACGCGATGACAGGGCTTCTCTCGCATTCCACGAGCTTTGCCAGACGCAAGATGAACCTCGGCTACCGGCAGGCCCGGCTGCTGGCGGACGGGCCGATGGGGAATGCGGGCGCGCTTATTCGCGGCCACGAGTTTCATTATGCCCGCGTGACCGATCCCGGCCGCGACGCGGCCTTTGCCGAGATCGCCGATGGCACCGGCACGCCGATCGGTCTGTCGGGCGGACGACGCGGCCGGGTGACAGGCACCTTCTTCCACGCCATTGCGCGCGTCACCTGCTGATCATTCGATGAAGACGCGCACGGTTGCGGCACGCCCCACGGCGTCGATCACCGTCAGCGTCGAATAGCCGGCGCCATCCGGCTGCCATTCCGAAATGCGCTTGCGGGAGAGATCCGAAAGCGGCTTGCCATTGGCGAGCCAGCGGAACGGTGCACGCCCGCCCTGCAGCTTCAGCACCAGCGGCGCAATCTCCTGGCCGGCACGGGCGCCGAGATCGACGCGCGCACCTTCCGGCGGATAGACGATCTGCGGGGCAGCCTCGCGGGTGGAGGAGCGGACGAGGCCGCTTGCCGTTACCGCATACCGCCGCTGACCGATCGGCAGATCGGCAAGCGCCAGCCGCTGCGCGCCGGACGGCGGCGCTGGATGCGGGCTGATCGCCACACCCGACCGGGCAAAGGCCTCGAACAGCAGCGGGGCCGCCGTGCCATAGCCGGTGATACCGGGTACGGCGCCATTGTCCGGCCGTCCAACCCAGACGCCCAGCACATAGCGCCCGTCATAGCCCACCGACCAGGCGTCGCGGTAGCCGTAGCTGGTGCCGGTCTTGTAGGCGAGGCCGAGCTTGCGCGCCCCCTGCGGCGGCAGCACGTCGGAGAGAACATCGGTCACGTTCCAGACCGCGACCGGGTCGAGCAGCGGTTCGGCCGCCAGCCGCCGCGGCTGGTCGCGGATCCCGTCGCCAAGCAGAACCGGAAACCCCTGGTTCGCGAGCCCTGCATAGAGCTGCACCAGATCCTTCAGCGTCAGCCCCACGCCGCCAAGGCCGATGGCAAGGCCCGGCGCCTCGCCGGCCGGCAGCATCGGCCGCACCTCGGCCCGGCGGAAGCGCACCATCAGCTTGGCCGGCCCGACGCCTTCCAGCAGCCGCACCGCCGGTACGTTCAACGACAGCTGCAAGGCCTCGCGCACGCTGACATCGCCCTGGTAGCGCATGTCGAAATTGCGCGGGCGGTAGCCGGAAAAATCCGCCGGACGATCCTCGATAATGGTTTCCTGCGCCACCAGCCCGTCCTCGAAGGCGAGCCCGTAGATGAAGGGTTTCAGCGTCGAGCCGGGCGAACGCGGCACCCGGGTCATGTCGATCCAGCCGGAGCGGGCGACATCGAAATAATCGGCGGCGCCGACCTCGGCCACGATCGCGCCCGTCGTCGCATCGGCCATTACCATGGCAAGCGATGTCTTCGGCGGCAGGCCGGAAACCGCGGCGGCCGCCACCGCTTCCAGTCCCTGCTGGATCGGCTTCAGCAGCGTCGTGACATGGCGGCGCTCGTCGGGTTTCAGCCTGACGGCCGCTTCCGCCAGATGGGCAGCGAGCGCCGGTAACTGTCTCCGCTCGCGTGGCACGCCGACAAGGGCGGCGCGCTCCGCCTCCCCCTCGCCCACCGCCGTCGCCACCGTCTCGCGCCCCAGCACCCGCTGGCGTGCCGCCCGTGCCACCTCCGGAAAACGATCCGGCCGGCGCGCCTCCGGCGATTGCGGCAGGGCGACGAGAAGGGCCGCCTCCGCCACGGAAAGCCGCTTCGGCTCCTTGCCGAAATAGGCAAGGCTTGCCGCCCTCACCCCTTCCAGATTGCCGCCATAGGGCGCCAGCGTCAGATAGAGATCGAGGATCTCCCCCTTGCCGAGCCGCCGCTCTATCTGCACGGCGCGCGCCATCTGCTTCAGCTTTGCCAGCAGCGAGCGGCTGTCGCGGGGTTCGATCAGCCGCGCCACCTGCATGGAGAGCGTGGAGGCGCCCGAGACGATCCGGCCACTGGTCAGCAATTGGCCAGCGGCGCGCAGGACGGCGTAAGGATCGACACCGCCATGCGCATAGAAACGCCGGTCCTCATAGGCGACCAGCATGCGCAGGAACTGCGGATCGACATCGGCGGCCGTGGTCTTCAGCCGCCAGAGGCCATCGCGAGTGGCAAAGGCGCGCAACAGGCGCCCCTCCGCATCGAACACCTCCGGGGAGATCTCGGAGGCGGCCTCAAGCGGCGGCGGAAAGGCACGGTCGGCAGCATCGAGCGCAACAAGGCCGGCCGTCGCCAGAAGCACGAGCCCGGCCGCACCCGCCGCTGCCAGACGCCACCGTCGCATCACGCCTTACTTCGCCTCCGTCACCTGCATGCGGCCAGTCGCAGTGCGGGCCGAAAGCTGCGGGCGGTACATGTCTTCCACGGTCGCAGCCGGATGATCGTAGGTACCGGGGGTCACGGCCCGAACGACATAGGCGAGCGTGATTTCCCGATCATCGCCGGCGCTGCGGTCGAAGGCCGCGACGAAACGATCGTTGCGGAACTCGGTATGCGCCGCCTGTACCTCACCCAGCCAGTCGAAATTCGAGAGATCCGCGCTGTTGACGAGGTTCGGGTTGTCGATCTCGAACCCGGCCGGCAGCAGATCCTGGATCAGGATGCGGGACGGCCAGTCATTGCCCTCCTTGACGGTGAGAACCACGACATAGCGCTGGTTCTGCTGCACATCGCTGACGCTGACCTCCTCGCCCTCCATCGTGTAATAGGCACGGGCGATGGAAAAACCCTCGCCGCCGGCCGGCAGGGGCTGGGCGGGCGCGGCAACCGTGGTGACGACCGCCGAGACCGGATCGGCCGAACGATTGGTCAGCGTTACCGGCGCCTTGACCAGATCGTCGCCGGCCATGCGTTCGGCATAACGGCCGGTCTGAGACGCACCGTTGACATCCACCTTCAGCGCCTCGTCACCCTGCTGCAGGGCCCGGGCGGCGAGCAGCATCCACGCCTGTTCCTGCGTGCTGGTATAGGCCTTGGCGCGCCACTGGCCGGCAACCAGCGCGGAAAGCTGCGGCACGATAGCCGGCATTGGCCGGCTTTCGGCCGCCAGCGCCAGCACCGCCGCGCCATCGCGCAGCAGCGAGCCGTAATCGGAGCGCGACAGGCTGACAGGTTTCGCCACCGATTGCTGCGTCATCTGCAGCGCGGCATTGAAGGCGGTCTTCGAGCGCTGGGCATCGCCATAAAGGGCAAGAGCCGCCCCGAGATGCGCCCGCGACAGCGGGGTTGGAAAATCCGACAGCATCGTATCTGCATAATAGCGCAGGTCGCTGATCGAGGCCTTGCGATTGCGGGCGAGCACATAGAGCGCATAGGCGATCTCGCTGCCCTGGTCCTTGACGTTGACATCGTAAGCCAGCGAATTCTGGAGATTGCTCAGCGCCTGCACCAGCGCCTGTTCCGGCACGTCATAGCCCTGCTCGCGCGCCCGCGTCAGGAAATCGGTGACATAGGCATCGAGCCACTTGTCGCCATAGCCAGGGCTCCACAGGCCGAAGCTGCCTGAGGAGGACTGGTAGGAGAGCACGCGGCGGATTGCCTCCCCGATCCGCTTCTTTACCGCGGCATCGTCCGCCAGGCCGTTCTGGCGGGACAGCTCGGAGAGATAGAGCAGCGGCAGCGCCCGGCTGGTCGTCTGTTCGGCACAGCCATAGGGGTAGCGGTCGAGCGACATCAGGAGCCCCGGCACGTCGAACTCCGCCGCCCGGGTGACGCTGAGCGCGACCGATGCGCCAGACAGCACGGAGTCCGCCAGCAGATTGCCGTCGACCGTCAGGCTCTGGCCCGGCGCCAGCGGGATCACCCGTCGCTGCGTGACCGGCAGCACGGCCGGCCGCACCGGCAGGTTCAGCACCTGCTCCATCGGGGACACGCCAGTGCCGGAAAGCGTCAGCGTCACCGTCGCATCACCGGTCCGCACCGCCTTCAGGGGCAGGTTCAGGGTCTGCTTGCCGCCGGCCTCCAGACGGACGGTGCGGGTCGCACGCGCGGTATCGGTTTCAACAAGACCGTTGGTCGTCACCGCCAGCTGATAATCGCCAGCGGGCGCATCGGTATTGGCGATATCGAGACGCAGGCGTGCCTGATCGCCAGGCGCCAGGAAGCGCGGCAGGCTGGCGGTCAGCACGACCGGATCGCGGATCACCACATCGCGGGTGGCATGGCCGACGCCGCTGCGGCTCCAGGCCACCGCCATCACGCGCGCCGTGCCGTTGAACTGGGGAATATCGAAGGAAACCTTCGCCTTTCCGTCCGTATCGAGCCGGACGATGCCGGAGAAGAAGGCGACGAGCTTTTCCTTGGGCGGGCTTGCCTGCAGCGCAATGCTGCCGCCATCGCCGCCGGTGCGCAGACGCCCGGTGGCGCCGAGCGAGCCATCGATCAGCCTGCCATAGATGTCGCGAATTTCGAGCCCCAGGCGACGCTGGCCGAAATACCAGTCATCCGGTGCCGGCGGCTCGTAGCGGGTAAGGTTGAGAATGCCGACATCGACGGCCGCAACAGTGACATAGGCCTCCTCGCCGACACCGGCACCCTTCACGTCAACCGACACATCGAGCGGCTGGCGCGGCAAGGTCTGGTCGGGCGCGGACAGCGTCACAGCCAGATCGCGCGTCTGCGGATCGACCTTCAGCCAGGTAATGCCGATCGCCCGCATCGGCATGCGGCTTTCCTGGGCATTGCCGGGACGATAGAGCGTTGCCGTGACATAGGCGCCCGCCCCGAAGGCCTCGGTCACGGGGATATCGACCTCGCCGCCGGTCTCGCCGATCGACACATTCTGCACGGATATCAGGTTTTCCGCGCCGCTCGTCACCATCAGCTTCCCAGCATAACGGGAGGAAATCTTCAGCTTCGCCGTCTCGCCGACCTTGTAGCTCGGCCGGTCCAGCGCGACCTCCAGCGCATCCGGGGTTTCGGTGGAGCTTGCAGTGACGAACCAGCCGGCATCGAACTCGGCGCTGCTGGCCGGGCCATCGGCCGCCGCCGTTTCCACCTCCAGGCGGTAGCGTCCCCACTCGACCGGCACCGAGACGCGACCGCCATTGGCGGCCTCGACCGACACCTTGCCATCGGCCACCCGCCGCGTGCGGCTGACCGCCTCGTAACGCCAGGCGCTGCCCTCGCGATACCACTGGTAATCGCGCTCGATGCGCACCAGCGACCAGTGAAGGTCGCGGGCGGCCTTGCGTGCGCCATCCGCCCCCACCAGAATCACGTTGAAATTGGCGACGGCCCCTTCGGCGAGGTCGCCCGAAAATTCCGGCTTGATGCCGATGCGGTCGCCATCGGCGCGCACCGGCAGCGTCAGCTTGCGCTCCACCGCCCGGCCGCCACCTTCCTTGAGGCGCACGACGATCTCGGCATCCGTCAGCTGCGTGGTCGCGGCCAGTTCCGTCAGGCCTGCATCGAAGCTTGTCTTTCCGGCTTCGTCGAGCGTGGAGAGATCGTCGAGCGGCAGCCGCTCCGCCTCGGTCGCCTCCTCATCCGCCAGACCGAACAGATAGCCGGGATAGGTCTCCCGCACCCGGGTGTGCTTCAGGACGATCTCGCCTTCCAGGCCAAGGCCGGCCGCCGGCGCACCATAGAGATAACGGCCATCGACAGTGACCGGCACCTCTTCGCCAAGCACGATCTCGCGCGCCTCGGTCTTCAGGTCGAACTCGACACGATCCGGCACGAAGTCATCGACCAGGAAGCGCTTTTCGGCAATCGGCGAGCCCTTGGGGTCGGTGAAGGCCTGCAGGGTCCAGGTGCCGCGCATGGATGTCGCAAGCAGCGGCAGGTCCACGGCATAGCCGCCGAGCGTGCCATTGCCCGTCATGCGCCGGTCCTCGACGCCGTCAGGTCTCAGGAAAACGAGCGTGAGCGGCAGGTTTTCGATCGCCGCCGCCTCCGTGTCGCGCGCCAGGAGCGCCGCATGCACGGTTTCACCGGGGCGGTAGATGCCGCGTTCGGTCCAGGCATAGACATCGATCGCGCCGGGAGCGGGGCGACCCGTGACACCGCGATCGGACAGGTCGAAGCCCGCCCGGGTCATGTCAAGGAAGACGAAATCATCCGCCCCGCGCGAGGCCATCAGCACGGCCGGCACCATGGCGGCGGTGCCGCGGATCAGGCCGGCGCTGAAGACGGCGCGGCCGTCCGCATCAGTCGTCGCCGTGCCCAGCACCTCGTTGTTCTTGGCCAGCAGCTGCAATTGAACGCCAGCGGCGGGCTCCGCGGTCGCCAGAGACCGGACGAAGACATTCAGCCCGTCGGTGCCGGCAAAGGTGGAAAGGCCAAGATCGGAAACGACAAACCACTGGGTCGCCTGGTTCGACCACTCATCCACCGTGCCGGTGCCGGCGGCTGCCGTCAGCACATAGACGCCCGGCTTGCGCTTCGGCAGGGCCTCGTCGACCGGAAAGCTCGTCACCACGTCCTTGTTGACGTCCTGGGCGATGTCGATCGTGCCCTGCCAGACGAGTTCGCCGTTTTCCTCGCGGATACGATCGGCGCCGTAGCCGCTCATCTGGGTCAGGAACTGCGAATTGGCGAGCAGCGGCGCAATGTTGCGATCGCCGATCCGGTAGAGCTTCAGCATGGCGCTGGTGGTGTTGACCGAGACCAGCGGAATGCCGCGCCGCGCGGTGGACGGCAGCACAAAACTGTCGCCGGTGAAGCGCACCGAGGGGGCGCGGTCCTTCACGTAGATGTCGAGATCAACCGTCGCCGGCAGGCTTTCGGCATTGGCGGAGGGCAGACCGCGCCGCAGCGACAGCTTGTAGCGCTGTCCGTGCAACAGGCCTTCCACGCAGATCTGCTGGTCCTTCGCCTCGACCGCCTTCGGCGCCACGCCGTTCAGCGTCACGAAACTCGCATAATCCGTTCCGAACTTCTGCAGGGGTTCGGACACCTGCACGCAGGCGCGCGGGCTTGCCGCATCCGCATCCACGGAATGATCAACGACGCGGAAACCCCAGCGCTCCTTCAGGTCGTTGTAGCGAGCCTGCACGCTGCGCGAGGCGACGAGATCGAGACTTTCCTTCAGTGCCTCGATGGCAAGGCGGTGATTCTCCTGGGCCTCGAACGCCTCGCCAAGCCGCGCCAGCGCCTCCGCGCGCACCGGCGCGGTGCGGGAAAAGGCATAGGCATTGATGGCGGCGGGCAGCGCCGTTCCGGCCAGTTCGGCATTGTCGCGCACGGTGCCGGCGGTGCGGGCCATCTCGATCCAGAGGGTCGCATCCTCGGGCTGGATGGAGAGCGCGCCGGTCAGCGCCGCAATCGCGCCCGGCACGTCACCGTTGACGAGATCGAGCTGGGCCAGCGCCTTCAGGCTTTCCAGCCCCTGGCCCGCCAGTTCCGCTGGCATTTCGAGCCGGTTATAGAGTTCATCCGCCTGGTTCTTCGCCTGCGCCGACAGGAAGGAGAGGCGCGGCGGCGCGCCAAGATCCGGCTCGGCGGAGGCCGTGACGATGCGCCCCGCCACGGCACCGGCAAAGCTGTTCTGCTGGCTATAATCGGATTTCAGGAAACACCACTTCGCCTTCACGTTATAGGTGAAGGCGCGGCAGGATTTGTCGTCGACGCAGGCCTTCTCGCATTGGTCGAGAGCCAGATTCTTCACGGTGCGAAGGTCGAAGCCGGGATAATCGGCATCCGCGGTCTTTTCGATGCGGCGTTCCGTCTGCTGGGCCATCAGGCTTTCGGCAGGGGTGAGGGCGGCAAGAAAAAGGGAAAGTCCAAGCCATACGCGTCTCGACATGATGTCCCCCGGAAGCTGGCAATCGGATGGCGGCAACTTGTTGGGTAAGAACCTGCTTGTCAATGCATCCGTGATACTTCGACGGATTCCGATGGATTCACCCGGCGGCTCTTGATATGGGCAGAAAAGCACCAGACAACCCGGAGGGCGCGTCATGCCGCACACCGATCGACAGGCCATCCGGCTCGTTCTGCGACTGGATTTTCCGCCAGCGGACAGGCTTGGGCGGGGCAAGATCGAACTGCTGGAGCACATCCGCGACACCGGCTCCATTTCTGCGGCGGGCCGGGCGATGGACATGTCCTATCGCCGCGCCTGGCTGCTGGTGGACGCCTTGAACGGCATGTTCGATGAGCCGGCAGTGGAACGACAACGGGGCGGCAAGCAGGGCGGCGGCGCGCAGTTGACCGCCTTCGGCGAGGTACTCATCCAGCGGTTCCGGGCCATGGAGGCGAAGGCCCTGGAGGCGATGGGCGAGGACCTGGCCTGGCTGGAAGACCAGCGACCCAGAACGCAGGCAGCCGGAGCCCGGGTCCCATCGGAAATGCCGGAATAATCCGGCACCCGTCCGCTCTCAGTTGAGCGCTTCGGCGCTTTCGCTGCGCAGGTCACTGCCGGAGAGCTGCAGCCGCAGCAACATGGCAATGTCGCTGGTCAGTGCATCCACCTTGGCATGCAGGTTGGCAATTTCCGCTTCAGAGCGCAGGTTCGTTTCATAGTCCAGCCGTGCTGCCAGCCGATCCTTTGCAGCCTGCCTGTTCTGGCTCATCATGATGATCGGAGCCTGCAGGGCAGCCAGCATCGACAGCATCAGGTTCAGGAAGATGAACGGAAAGGGGTCGAAGGCATTGGCGGCCAGCACCACCGTATTCAGGATCGCCCAGGCGACCAGGAAGACGGTGAAACCGATGATGAAGCTCCAGGAGCCACCGACCACAGCAATGCGGTCAGCCAGCCGGTCGCCGAAGGTCAGGCGTTCGGCGAAGATTTCGTTCGGATCCCTGCGGGCCGTGGTGCGGCGCAGCTGATCGGCAAAAAAGCGGATGGTTGCGTTCATGGCTCACCTCCTGCGAACGACCGGCCGTCTGCGGCCCGTCGCGAGGGAGCCGAAGAGAAGATCAGCTCAGCGCGGCGGCCGCAAACGGCACGGTCAATCGACTATGGTCGTTGGATGGCATGATCCCCTCGGGGGTCGGTTTCGGGAAAGTGCGCACGGAACGTCGCGCCTTCTTGAGGTAGACCCGCTCGCTGCGCACGTCAAATGGAAAATCGCCGCACGGCAGGCAGCCAGAGGTATCGCAAAATCACATTTCCGCGATCGCGATCACAGGGCTCGGCAGGCCTTTTCAACCGCGATCAAGCGCCACCGTCTTGACGATCGCATGGACGCGCATGCCCTCAACAAGCGCCAGCCGGTGCATGGAAAATTCCGTGATGCGGGCGTGGATGATGTCGAGGCCGCAACGGATCGCCACATCCACCGTGCCGGCGCCGCGCGGCTCGAGCGCCGCCACCCGTCCCTCCAGAATGTTCAGCGCGCTGATGCCCTCCGGCCGCACGGTTGCCACCAGCACATCGCGCGCCGGAATGTGAAGCCGCACGCTCTGGCCTTCCACCAGCCCCGCCTGCGGAATCATCAGCCGGGACGACGAGAGTGAAATCACCGCAAGGCCGGCGTCACGATCGAGGTCGGAGACGGTTCCGGTCAGCACGCTGCCCGCCTCGCGCCCGCTCGCCTCGGCAAGACCGCCCAGCATCTCGCTCGGGCTGCCGATCCCGTCCACCTTGCCATCGGCCATCACCACGACGCGATCGGCAAGCCGGGCCACCTCCGCCACGGCATGGCTGACATAGAGAATGGGCAGGTCCAGTTCATCGCGCAGCCGCTCCAGATAGGGCAGGATTTCTGCCTTGCGGGCCTCGTCAAGCGCCGAGAGCGGCTCGTCCATCAACAGCATGCGCGGGCTGGAGAGCAGGGCCCGGCCGATCGAGACGCGCTGCTTTTCCCCGCCCGACAGCGTGGCAGGCCGGCGGTCGAGCAGATGGCCGATCCCCAGCATCTCGACAATCCGGGCAGCGTCGGCGCGCGACGTGGCGCGGCCGGAAAACCAGCGACCGTAGGCCAGGTTCTGGCGGACGGTCAGATGCGGAAAAAGCCGTGGCTCCTGAAACACATAGCCGAAGCGGCGGCGATGGGCGGGAACATCGATCCGGCGACCGGGACCGCGCAGCGTATCGACCAGTATGTCGCCATCAAGCGTGACACGCCCCTCGTCCGGTCGCACGAGGCCGCCGACGATGCGCAGCACCGATGTTTTGCCGGACCCCGAGCGGCCGAACAAAGCCGTCACGCCACGCTCCGATGCGAAGGAGACATCAAGCAAAAATTCGCCCTGGCGGTGACGGATGGCAACCGAAAGCGTCATGCCGCGACCCTTTTCGCCACCAGACGGGCGAGCAGTTCCGAGGCCAGCAGGGCCGTCATGGACAGCGCTACCGCAATCAGCGTCAGCCGCAGCGCGCCCGCATCGCCGCCCGGCACCTGGGTGAACGTGTAGATCGCGGCAGAAAGGGTCTGCGTCTCGCCCGGAATATTGGAGACGAAGGTGATGGTCGCACCAAACTCACCCATCGCCTTGGCGAAGGCAAGGATCAGGCCGGCAATCACGCCCGGCAGCATCAGCGGCAGGGTGACGGTGAGGAAAACGAAGACGGGCGAGGCACCAAGCGTACCGGCTGCCTCCTCCAGTTTCACATCCACCGCTTCGATGGAGAGCCGGATCGAGCGCACCATCAGCGGAAAACCCATGACGGCGGCGGCAAGCGCCGCACCCGTCCAGCGGAAGGAGAGAACAAGACCGAACGCCTGATCGAGAAACGCGCCGACCAGGCCGCGCCGACCGAACAGGATCAGCAGGATATAGCCGGTGACGACCGGCGGCAGGATCAGCGGCAGGTGCACGAGACCGTTGAGCAGCGACTTGCCCCAGAAGCGCCCGCGCGCCAGAAGATAGCCGACGAGGATGCCGACGGGCAGGCTCAGCAGCGTGGCGACAATCGACACCCGCAGGCTAAGCGCAATCGCCGTCCATTCCTCCGCACTCAGGGACCAGAAACTCGACACGAGACACACCATGCAGACGGGCGCGGCGCGGACGCCGCGCCACCTGTCGTCCAGCCTACTTCAGAACCGTAAAGCCTTGCGACTGGAAAAAGGACGCCGCCGCCGGCGATTTCAGGAAGGCGAGATAATCGGCCGCCGCAGCATTCTTCGAATCGGTGAGGAGCGCCACCGGATAGATGATCGGCGGATGCGTGTCTTCCGGAAAGGTGCCGACAACCGCGACACCCGGCTCGGCCGCCGCATCGGTGGCATAAACGATGCCGTAGGGCGCCTCACCGCGCGAAACGAGGGCAAGCGCCGCGCGCACGTTTTCAGCGCCGGCCACGCGCGACGAAACGCTGTCCCACACGCCGAGCTTTTGCAGCGCCGCCTTGCCATATTTGCCGGCCGGCACGCTCTCGACGGCGCCCATGGCCAGCCGCCCGTCGCCCAGCAGGCCCTTGAGATCGAAGCCGGGCTTGATCTCCACCGGATGCGCGGCAGCCTTGGCGGCGACCAGCACGATGCGGTTGCCGAGCAAATCGGTGCGGGTTTCCGGCCTGATCAGCTTCTTGCCGGCCACCTCGTTCATCCAGTCCTGATCGGCAGAGATGAAGAGATCGGCCGGCGCGCCGGATTCGATCTGCTTGGCGAGCGCCGAACTCGCCGCATAGGAGACCGTGACCTCGACGCCCTTCTCCTTCGTGAAGGCGGCATTGGCGGCATCCAGCGCCGTCTTCATGCTGGCGGCGGCAAAAACGGTGATCCTGCCCTCCGCCTTGGCCTGGGCAGGCGCCAGGGTGGAGGACAGGATCGAGGCCGACAGGGCGGCAAACAGCATCAGGCAATGGCGACGAAGGAACATGGCTCTCCCCGGAAATCGACGTATCGGCTGGAATATATCGACTTCGAACGGAATGGCCAGCGTTATGTTTGAGAGGATACATCCATCGAATGGACATCCCGTTCTTGCTTATCGGGTCGCACCCGGTCGGAAACACGCAAGCGCCAGCACCCTACGGCACCGATCCCCGTCAGCCTGGACCCCAAGGATCCGATCGCGTTCCGTAAACTCACCATCCATGTTCTTTACACCCCGTTTAACGTCGGCAATCCGACCACTTGACGGAAATCGGAGACATACCAAACATCCTTTGATGTGATTCCTTCAATACATCCTCGCTATCGACCAATTGGACCGTCAAAAAGTGTTTCAGCGCATCGACATATTCATGGAAAAAATTATATCCGTCCACGAGGTATTCAAGGAGGCACGATCGAAATACGACGTTGAATTGAGCATGAACTTTTCTGCTTTCGAATTGTTTGCTCCCAATGAGCTGGCTCTTTCCAGAATCTTGGCATGGATGCTCGACCCGAGGGGATCCCACAGCCAGGGAGCGCGCTTTCTACGGGAATTTCTGCGGCAAATGAACATTCAGCATCAACAGCTCGATACGGCGATGGTGCAGATAGAGGAAGTCGTCGCCCAAGGACGGCTGGATATCTCTGTCAAACTGGGAGACCGTCGAAAGATCGTCATTGAGAACAAACCTTTCGCGCCGGACCAACCATTGCAACTAAAGCGTTATCTCGATCATGTCGGCGAGCATGGACACGTCATCTACTTGCCAGGCGCTCGAAAAGAGGCACCGAATGTCAGCATCCTGAGCGAAAGCCGCATGTATAACATCAAAAGCGGGCGCCTGATCGAAAGCAGCTGGATCGACCTTATTCCCTTCTTCGAAAGATGCCGCGACATCAACCACTCGCCCCGGGTCCGCGCCTTCATCGACGAAATTCCCCGCTATGTCCGTAAAGTCTTTCAAGGAGTCAGGGACGTGACCGAAACTGAAGATGTTGCTTCCTACATGGCTGCCGAGGCGGACACCATTGAGACGGCGTTCCTCGTGAGCAACGCCATGGATGCGCTGCGAGAGCGCCTGATCCAGAAGCTACAGGCCGACATCAGTGATGGGTTGCCAGAGGGCTGGTCCCTTGAAGAGACCATCGTCAAGGGCTCTCGGTGGTCGCGCCTTTGCATCGCGTATCCGGACCTCTCTCTCCGATTCTATACCTTCTTCGACAAATCGAACTACAATGACTTCAGCTATGGCCTACAGTGGAGGATGGATCGGAGGCAACCGAGCCTGGAGTCCGTCAGACAGGTTTTGCTAAGGCACGACTTGGGCGTCGGCGAGATCGTAGAGAGCCAGGACGATTATCCGCTTTGGCGGTGGGGTGATGAAACACCGGGCGCGGATCTGCCGCGTCGGTGGCAAAGTGACCCACGCCCATGGATGTTGATTTCGACCGGCGAGGCGGCCAGGAAGATCATCGAGATCGCTCGGTCTTACGAGCCGGTAGCACAGGAACTGGACCGACTGCCCCATCGGCAACTTGACGAAAGCCAACACACCCCCATCTAATGGATCTGCGGCGCGCGGCCTTCGGGCAAAACTCCGACGCCGGTCGCGGACGGGATGTTTTCCATGACGGACACACCGACAGAGCCTGAAGACAGCAAGCTGACCACCACCAAGCGGAAATGGGCAGCCGAGGGGCGGTTTCTGACCGGCCGCATCAGCAGACCGGACACGGATCGCCTGCCGCCAGGGCAGCATCTGGTCAAGAACTGGCCGGTGCTCGATCTCGGCCAGCAGCCGCAGATTTCCGAGATGCAATGGCGTCTCGATGTCCGCGGCGCGGTGGAACAGGCGATCACCTTGGACTGGAAGAGTTTTCTCGCCCTGCCGCAGACGACGGTGATCTCCGATATCCACTGCGTGACCACCTGGTCGCGCTACGACAATGGCTGGCAGGGGGTGATGGTGCGCGACCTGCTCGATCTCGTGCACCCGACAGCCGAGGCCGATGCGGTGATGCTGACGAGCTTCGACGGCTATACCACCAACCTACTGCTGTCCGATTTCGCTGCCGAGGATGCGATCCTTGCCACCCACTGGGAAGGCCAGCCGATCAGCCGCGAACACGGCGGGCCTATGCGTCTGGTGGTGCCGCATCTCTATTTCTGGAAAAGCGCCAAGTGGCTGACGCGCATCGAATTCACCCGGCAGGACCGCCCGGGCTTCTGGGAGAAGAACGGGTACCATATGCGGGGCGACCCGTGGCAGGAGCAGCGTTATTCCGACGACTGAACCGCCCCCCTGAAGGCACGCCTCCGGCAAAGCCGGAGGTCAATGGATAATGGGGAGACGGATCAGGCGATCTCCTTCCCTCCAAGACGGACGGGTCAGCTCTCCGGAAAAATCGGATCGTTGACGAAATTGCCGCCCTGATAGACGTGCAGCGCCGCCTTCGGGTCCGGCCTGCCGAGGCTCGCATCGAGTTCGGCGCGAAAAACTTCTGCATTGTCCTGCGGCTTCCAGCCGAGATAGGCGGCGTGCGAATTGTCCCACCACTTTGAATCATTGTCCGAAATGCCCCAGATCACCGGGCAGCCCAGCATCGGCGCGCGAAAGACGCAGGCGATCAACTGCGTGAAATCGCGATAGGACATCCAGCTGGACAGCATGCGGTGGTTGGTCGGCTTTTCCATGCAGCTGCCGATGCGCACCAGCGCCGTTTCCTGTCCGAACTTTTCGAAATACATGCGGGCCAGCGCCTCGCCGAAGCATTTGGAGACCCCGTAGAGCCCGTCGGGACGCATCGGGACCGTCACGTCGATATGCTGGTCCTGCCGGTAGAAGCCGACCGTGTGGTTGGAACTGGCAAACACGATGCGCGGCTGGCCATGGGCGCGCGCTGCCTCGTAGAGATTGTAGAGGCCAAGCAGGTTGGCGTTCATGATCTTGGAAAACTTGTCCTCGACCGAGATGCCGCCCAGATGCACGATGCCATCGCAGCCTTCGACCAGGCGATGGACTGCCTCGGCATCGCCGAGATCGCAGCGCACCAGTTCCTCGTTGGGCTGCGCCTCGCCGAGGTCGCTGATGTCGGAGAGGCGAAGAATGTCGGCATGCGACGCAAGGCGCGTGCGCATGGCACGCCCCAGCGCGCCGGCGGCACCGGTAATCAGCAGTCTTTTCAAGGGATCCTCCATGCGGGCAGGCGAGAAGCGGGACTCGTCTGCCCGCCACGGTAAATTTATCATACATGTTGGCAGGCGGGCGTCAACACGGTACACCTAGGCATGACAGAGAGACGAGACCGTCCTCATCGGACCGGACCAGGAAGGGGACAGACATGGCGATTGCCACCAAGGAGAGAACGGGGGGTGCCGCGATCACGCTGGCCGCACGGTTGAGCGACACCCTGCGCCAGGCCATCGGCGCCGGGCAGTTTCCGCCCGGCAGCAAGCTGCCGAGCGAGGCGCAACTGGGCGAAACGCACGGCGTGAGCCGCACCGTGGTGCGCGAGGCAATCGCAGCGCTGAGGGCCGACAGGCTGGTGGAGGCACGCCAGGGCGCCGGCGTCTTCGTGCTCGAGCCTCCATCCCCGATGGCGCCGGCCCCTTTCTCCGTCGACAATATCGACCACGCCCGCGTTTCCTCGGTGATCGAATTCCTCGAACTGCGCACCGCCGTCGAGGTGGAGGCGGCGGGGCTTGCCGCCGTGCGCCGCTCACCCGCCCAGGAAGAGGTGATCTTCGACTGTCACTATGCGGTGCGTGCCTGCCTGGAAGCGGGACAGCCGACCAGCGAGGCGGATTTTGCGCTGCATCTCGCCATTGCCGAGGCCACCAACAATTCCCGATTCCGCGATTTCCTGTCGATGATCGGCAAAAGCGTCATTCCCCGCGCCGCCCTGCGCAACGAGGACAGCGAGGCGGACCAGGCAACCTACATCAACCTCATCATGGAAGAGCACAACGCCATCATCGTGGCGATCTCGGCCGGCAATGAAGAGGCCGCACGCGAGGCGATGCGCCGGCATCTGCGCGGCAGCCAGTCGCGCTACCGCGCCCTGCTGCGCGAGCAGCGACAATTTGTAAGATAAGTTGTTGACACTTGTATGGCGAATATATACCACAAGCAACGGAGGAAGCCTCTGAAAAGGAAGTGAGACTATGACGCCAGAAGAGATCAAGGCGGCGCTCGGCGCTGGCCTTCTGTCCTTTCCCGTGACCCATTTCGATGGTGAAGGCCAGTTCCAGCCGGAAAGCTATCGTCGCCATGTCGAATGGCTGTCGGGTTTCGAAGCGCCCGTTCTGTTTGCGGCCGGCGGCACCGGCGAGTTCTTCTCGCTGTCGCCCGACGAAATCCCGGGCATCGTCAAGGCCGCCAAGGAAGCGGCCGGCAAGACCGCCATCGTCTCCGGCTGCGGTTTCGGCAGCCATGTGGGCGTCGAACTGGCAAAGTCCGTCGAAAAGGCCGGTGCCGACGGCATCCTGCTTCTGCCGCATTACCTGATCGATGCACCGCAGGAAGGCCTCTACCAGCACGTCAAGAAAATCTGCCAGTCGGTCGGCATCGGCGTGATGGTCTATAACCGCGACAATTCCGTTCTCTCGGTCGACACGCTGAAGCGCCTGTGTGACGAGTGCCCGAACCTGATCGGCTTCAAGGACGGCACCGGCGACATCGGCACCGTGCGCCAGATCACCGCCACCATGGGCGACCGCCTGATGTATCTCGGCGGCATGCCGACGGCGGAGCTGTTTGCCGAAGCCTATCTCGGCGCCGGCTTCACCACCTATTCCTCGGCCGTGTTCAACTTCGTTCCGGGCCTTGCGGTGGAATTCTACAAGGCGCTGCGCGCCGGCGAGCGTGCCCATTGCGAGAAGATCCTCCGGGATTTCTTCTATCCCTTCATGGCCATCCGCAACCGGCGCAAGGGTTATGCGGTGGCTGCCATCAAGGCGGGTGTGCGCCTGCAAGGCTTCGATGCCGGCAAGGTTCGCCCGCCGCTCGACGACCTGACGCCGGCAGAGGAGGGCATGCTGCTCGACCTCATCGGCCCCTGGAAGCGCGGCTGAGGACCGGCTGACGATGAAGATCACCGCAGTCCGCACCCATCTTCTGGAACACCGGCTCGACGTTGCCTTCGAAAGCGCGTCCATGCGCTTCGATCGCCGCGCCCATGTTCTGGTGGAAATCGAGTGTGACGATGGCACGGTCGGCTGGGGCGAATGCCTCGGCCCAGCCAGGCCCAATGCCGCCGTCGTCGCCGCCTATGCCAACTGGCTGATCGGCGAGAACCCGCTCGAAAACGAGAAGATCTGGGCCAGGCTCTATAACGCGCTGCGCGACCAGGGCCAGCGCGGACTGGCGGTGACGGCGCTTTCGGGCATCGACATTGCGCTATGGGACATCAAGGGCAAGCATTTCGGCGTGCCCGTCTCCATCCTGCTCGGTGGCCGCTTCCGCGACAGCGTGAAGGCCTATGCGACCGGCAGCTTCAAGCGCGACGGCGTCGATCGCGTGGAAGACAATGCCATCGACGTTGCCCGCTACTGGAAGGAAGGTTTCCACGCCACCAAGATCAAGATCGGCTTCGGTGTGGCGGAAGACCTGCGCGTCGTGCGCGCCGCCCGCGAGGCGGTGGGACCGGAGATGCGCATCATGGTCGATGCCAATCACGGTTACGACGTGGTGGAGGCCGTCCGCTTCGGCCAGGCGGCCGCAGAACTTGATCTCGACTGGTTCGAGGAGCCGGTGGTACCGGAACAGCTTGCTGCCTATCGCGAGGTGCGCGCCCGCCAGCCGATCCCGGTCGCCGGTGGCGAAACCTGGCATTCCCGCTGGGGCATGCGCGAGCCGATCGAGAGCCGCTGCGTCGATATCCTGCAGCCGGATCTGGCCGGCGTCGGCGGTTTCACCGAAGCCAAGCGGGTCGCCGATCTTGCCGCCCTGCATGGCGTGCGCGTCGTACCGCATGTCTGGGGCACGGCCGTCCATATCGCCGCCGCGCTGCAGTTCATGGCCGCGATGATTCCGAGCCCGGTGCGCGTCAACCCGATCGAGCCGATCCTCGAATTCGACCGGACGCACAATCCCTTCCGGCAGGCGATCGTCAAGACGCCGATCGAGCACGTCAACGGCGTGGTGGCGATCCCGAACGGCCCCGGCCTCGGCATCGAGATCAACCGCGAGGCGCTGGCCGAATTCCGGATGGGAGACGCCTGATGCTGGTGCGTCGGCTTTCCGGGGACAAGCCGAGGATCGCACTGCCAAAGGGCAGCGTGGACACGCAGATGCACATGTATCTGCCGGGGTTTCCCGCCCTGCCCGGCGGCCCCGGCCTGCCGGCCGGCGACCTGCCGACCCCGCGCCAGTACCGCCAGCTGATGGACTGGCTCGGCATAGACCGGGTGATCATCACCCAGGGCAATGCCCAGCAGCGGGACAATTCCAACATCGTTGCCTGCCTGCGGGAGATGGGCGGCTTGGCGCGCGGCGTCGCCGCCGTCGACCCCGACGTGACCGATAGCGAATTGGACTGGCTCACCGAAGCGGGCGTCGTCGGCCTCAGGATCATGGACCTGCCCGGGGGTGCCGTGAACCTCTCGGCTCTGGAACTTATCGATGCCATTGCCGCGGCGCGTGGCCTGATGCTCGCCATCCAGTTCGACGGCAGCCATATCGAGGAACACGAGCCGCGGCTCTCCCGGCTGAAATCGCGCTGGGTGCTGGATCACCACGGCAAGTTCTTCTGCGGCGTCACGCCGGACAGCCCGCAGATTGCCGCGCTGCGCCGCCTGATCGACGGCGGAAACTGCTGGTTCAAGTTCGCCGGCGTCTATGAAAGTTCAAAGAGCGGTGGCCCCGATTACGAGGATGTCGCCGCCATTGCCCGGACGATTGCCGCCCATGCGCCGGAGCGCATCGTCTGGGGCACCAATTGGCCACACAACCTTGCCCGCGAGCAGGCGGATTATCCTGACGACGCGGCATTGACGGATACGGTCCTGGGCTGGCTGCCGGACGAGAGAGCGCGCCGCCTTGCCCTGGTTGACAATCCGGAAGCCCTGTTCGGGCTGCCGGCATGGACGGAGGAGAAAGCATAGAGACCCGCGCCCGGGCAGGGGGCCCTGGCGCAAGCAAAGTGGAGGAAGACATGAAGTTCAAGCGCATTCTCGGCCTGGCCCTCGGCCTGGCAATGACGACGGCCATGACAGCCGGCGCGCAGCAGGTGACGCTGCGGTCCGCCGATATCCACCCGGATGGCTACCCGACCGTCGAAGCGGTCAAGTACATGGGAGACCTCGTATCCCAGCAGACCAGTGGCCGGATCAAGATCCAGGTCATGAACAATTCCGTGCTGGGCAGCGAAAAAGACACGATCGAGCAGACCCGCTTCGGTGTCATCGATTTGAACCGCGTCAACACCGCCCCGTTCAACAACCTCGTCAAGGAAACGGTCGTCCTCGGCCTTCCCTTCCTGTTCCGTTCCACCGATCACATGCACCAGGTGGTAGACGGCCCGATCGGCGACGAGATCCTGAAGGCCTTCGAGGCGCATGGCCTGGTCGGGCTTGCCTTCTATGATTCCGGCGCACGCTCCTTCTACACCACCAAGAAGCCGATCGAGAAGCTTGCCGATCTCAAGGGCATGAAGATCCGCGTCCAGCAGTCGGACCTCTGGATCGCCATGATGCAGGCGTTTGGCGCCAACCCGACACCGATGCCGTTCGGCGAAGTCTACTCCTCGCTGGAAACCGGCGTCGTCGATGGCGCCGAAAACAACTGGCCATCCTACGAATCCTCCCGCCACTTCGAAGTCGCCAAGAACTTCTCGATGACCGAGCATTCGCTGACGCCGGAAGTGCTCGTCATGTCCAAGATCAGCTGGGACAAGCTGAAGCCGGAGGATCAGGCCATCCTCCGCAAGGCGGCCAAGGAGTCTGTGGTCAAGATGCGCCAGCTCTGGCAGGCCCGCGAAAAGACCTCGGAAGACAAGGTGCGGGCTGGCGGCGTCAAGGTGATCTCCGTCAACAAGCAGGAGTTCGCCGACGCCATGAAGCCGGTCTACGACAAGTTCGTGACCGATGCCAAGATGAAGGACCTGGTCGCCCGCATCCAGGCCGTGAAGTAAGCGCCATCCATAAGGCCGACCCGCAAGGGTCGGCCTTTTTGCATGCGCCCCGCCAGCGCAAAAGGAACCGCGGACATGAAGAACATCCTGAAGGCTGTGCGGCCGTTGCTCGCCCTCCTCAGCCGCCTCTCGCTTTATCTTGCCGGCATCGGCATCGTCACCATGACCCTTATCGTCGGCTGGCAGGTCTTTGCCCGCTACATCCTTAACGATACGCCAAGCTGGTCGGAACCGTTGTCGCTCGTGCTGATGTCCTGGTTCATCCTGCTGGGGGCTGCCGTCGGCGTGCGCGAAAGCGGCCATCTCGGGCTCGACATCGTCCGTTATGCCATGCCCAAGCCGATCCAGCGGGCGATGGACATCACCAGCATGGCGCTGGTGAGTGCCTTCGGCGGCTTCATGGCCTATTACGGCATCCTGCTCGCCCGCGGCACCTGGACGGCCACCATTCCGGTGCTCGGCTGGCCCGGCGGCGTCGACTTCTTCCCGCTGATCGTCGGCGGCATCATGATCGCGCTGTTCGGCCTTGAACGGCTGGCCGACATCATCCTTGAAACCGAACACACACCGTCCGAAGCGGACATGCTGGAGGTCGTCTGATGGCCTATACGATCCTGTTCGGCTCCTTCACCCTGCTGATGGCGATCGGCATGCCGATCGCGTTCTGCCTGGGCATCGCCTCGCTCGCCACCGTGCTCTATCTCGGCCTGCCGCCCATCGTGGTGTTCCAGCAGCTGAATTCCGGCATGAACGTGTTTGCCATGATGGCGATCCCGTTCTTCATCTTCGCCGGCGACCTGATGGTGCGCGGCGGCATCGCCGGGCGGTTGGTCCGCTTTGCAGCAGGGCTCGTCGGCCACCTGCGCGGCGGGCTCGGCCAGGTCAATATCGTCGCCTCGACACTGTTCGGCGGCATTTCCGGTTCGGCCGTCGCCGATGCCTCGGCGGTCGGCGGGCTGATGATCCCGCAGATGGCGGCCCGCGGCTATGACCGCAGCTATGCGGTCAACGTGACGGTCAATGCGGCGATCATCGCCCTGATGATCCCGCCCTCGCACAACATGATCCTCTATTCGATCGCAGCCGGCGGCAATGTCTCGGTCGCGGACCTGTTCACCGCCGGCGTCGTGCCGGGCATCCTTCTGGCGCTGGCGCTGATGGTCACAGCCTATGTCGTCGCCCGCCGGCGCGGCTATCCGTCCGAACCCTTCCCCGGTCTTGCCAACCTTCTGGTCTATCTCGTCACGGCGCTTCCCGGCATCCTCCTGATCGGCATCATCTTTGGCGGCGTCCGGTCCGGCATCTTCACGGCGACCGAAAGCTCCTGCATCGCGGTGCTCTATGCCTTCCTCGTCGCCATGCTGGTCTATCGGGAGCTGGACTGGGCGGGCTTCGTGGAAGCCGTGATGGGCGCGGTGCGCACCACCGCCATGGTTTTGCTGGTCATCGGCACGGCTGCGTCCTTTGCCTGGCTGATGGCCTTCCTGCAGGTGCAGCAGCTGATGATCGGCGCGATCGGGGCGATTTCCGACAATCCGATCATCATCCTGCTGGTGATCAACATCATCCTGCTGTTGCTCGGCACCTTCATGGACATGGCGCCGATGGTGATCATCTCGACGCCGGTTCTGCTGCCGGTGGTCAAGGCTTTCGGCGTCGATCCCGTGCATTTCGGCGTGGTGATGATCCTGAACGCCGGCATCGGCCTCAACACGCCGCCGGTCGGCACGGTGCTGTTTGTCGGCTGCGCGGTGGGGGGCATCAGCATTCGCGAGGCCATGCGCACGATCTGGCCTTTCTTCGGCGCCAGTATCGCCGTGCTGATGCTCGTCACCTACATTCCGGCGCTCTCGCTCTGGCTGCCGAGCCTGTTCCGTTAGCATTACCCAGCCGCATCAACAGCAAGGCCGGCGGATCGCTCCGCCGGCCTTGTTCTATTTCGGGCATGTCGGGAAAGACCGTTGCGGCCTACCAGCTCTTGCTGAGCTTGACGGTCACCGTGCGCGCATCGCCATAGCCGCAGGTGGCAGCACCGGCGCAGCCGCTGACATAGACCTTGTCGAACAGGTTGGTGACGTTGAGCGAACCTTCCCAGCCGTTCTTCCTGTAGCGGATCGCGGCGTCGAAGACGGTGGCATCCGGCACCTTCAGCGTGTTTTCCCGGTCCGCCCAGCTTTCGCCGCGGTAGCGGACGCCACCGCCGATGCTCAAGCCCTCGAGCGCCGGCACCGGCACCGCATAATCGAGCCACAGCGAGGCCTGCACCGCCGGCACCAGATAGGGGCTCTTGCCGACATAGGCGGCCATGATATCCTTCTTAACCTCGAGATCGGTATAGGTGAAGGAGCCGAGCAGCTTCCAGTTGTCATTGAGATTGACCTTGCCTTCCAGCTCGACGCCGCGCGACTGCACCTCGCCGATCTGGCTGGAGAGGAAGGTGCCCGGGTCCGTCACCACCACATTGCGCTTGGTGAGATCGAACAGCGAGGCGGTGAACAGGGCATCCATGAAGCCGGGCTCGTATTTGACGCCGACTTCGTACTGCTCGCCCTCTTCCGGCTTGTTGTCCGGCGTGCTGCTGACAGCGATCACCGGATTGAAGAAGCTGGCCACACTGACATACGGCGTCAGGCCATTGGCGAATTCATAGGCGAGACCAGCGCGACCACTGGCGGCGCTCTTGCTGTAACTGTAGGTGAAATCCTGCGTCGGCGCCCAGTAGGTCGGGCCGTTGTCGGTGGTGGTTTCCACGTGGTCGTAGCGACCGTTCAGCGTCACCAGCCATCCGCCGCCGAAGCGGATCTGATCCTGCGCATAGATGCCGACCTGCTTCTGGGTGATCAGCTGGTTGCTGTAGGAGGCATTGGCCGGCTGCGACAGGCCATAGACCGGATCGGTGGCACTGATCGGATTGATTGTGGTCGCGGCCTGGTCGTTGGACAGCTGGTAGTATTTGTAGTCGAGGCCGAACAGCAGGCTGTGTTCCAGCGCCCCGGTCTCGACCGTACCCTCCAGACGGTTGTCGATCAGGAAGGTATTCACCTTGGAGGTCTGCTCAAAGCCGATGCGGTTCAGTTGCAGGCTGTCGATATCATACCAGCCATAGAGATAGGGGGCGTTCTCGTGCTTGTAGAGATGGCCGTAACGGGCGTTCTGCGAGATCTTCCAGCCATTGTCGAAGGTATGTTCGACCTCATAGCCGACCATTTCCTGATTATAGACGCCGGTATCGACATCCGGCTCGCCGTAGTAGGCGTCGCGGGGAATACGGAAGCCGTTGGTCCGCGAGGTATCGACCGTGCCGTAATAGGGGAAGAATCCGCCGCCCACATGCAGCTCGTCGAGCGCCGCAAACGAGCCCCAGACTGTCAATTTCGTCGCCTCGTCCGGAGAAATCGTCAGTTGGGGCATCACGAATCCGCGCAGGTCATGCGAGAAATCCGAATCATTGTCGCCGCCGGCAATCTTGCCGGTCAGACGATAGGACATGGTTTCGCTGGAGCCGAGTTTGTCGGAGAGATCGAAGCCGAAGAAGGCATTGCCATTGGAATTGATGCCGATTTCGGTCTCGTAGAGCGGCTCATTGGTCGGCCGCTTGCGCACGAGGTTGACCATGCCGCCTGCATTGGCGCCGCCATAGAGAACCGAGGCCGGTCCCTTCAGCACCTCGATGCGCTCCAGCATGTAGGGGTCGGTCTGGAAGCCGCCGAAACCATAGGCATAGAGATTGAGGCCATCATAGAACACGCCGGTCTGCGTGGCATCGAAGCCGCGGATATAGACCCAGTCCGTATCGGCATCCGCACCGAAGGGTGCCGACAGCACGCCAGCCGTATAGGCCAGCGCCTCGTCCACCTTGTTGGTGATGCCGCGATCGTTCAACTCGTCGCGTCCGACGACGGAGACCGACTGGGGAATGGCGGAAATATCGCCGGCGGTCTTCGCACCGGTCGCGGATTTTTTTGCCACGTAACCCTGAACCGGGCCGTTGGCACCAGCCCCCTCCGCCGACTGGCCCTGCACCAGCACCGGGTCCAGTTCGATCGCCGGCTCGGCCAGCGCCGGTATCGCGGTGAGAAGGCTGCCTGCCGCAATCCCGGCCAGCAACATGGCGTAACCGTGCCCGTTCCTCATTGTCATCATCGTCGCGCGCGCCCCACGTCTCGTTCCGGGGTCAGATAACCCCACCTGATAAGATGAGCGCCTAACTCAAATTATAGGCCGAGGCTTGCCTGCAGGACGAAAAATTGAACATTCTTGGGCAAACATCGCCGACACGTCCGGCAGAGCCCCTGCAGCCCGTCAACTGTGTGCTTTTCGCCACTTCGCCGGCGTGGTGCCGAGATACTGGCGAAACACACGCGTGAAATGCGCCTGATCGGCAAAGCCGGTTTCCACCGCCACCGCATTGAGGGGAAGATCGTTTGCGGCAAGCAGCCCCTTTGCGCGGGAAAGTCTCTCGCGCATCTGCCACTGATGCGGGGCGACCCCGGTGGACGCCTTGAAGGAATGGGAGAACTGCGAGGCGGAGAGGCCGGTCAGATCGGCCAGTTCATCCAGCCGCACCGTGCGCAGGCAATGGGCTTCCAGATAATCGGTGGCGCGACGCAGCTGCCAGGGAGCCAATGCGCTGCGCTTGCGCCGCTCCACCTTGTCGAGGTTCAGCACCGCAATGATCAGCGAGAGCGTCAGGCTGTCGCCATAGAGATCATGCAGCGGCTGCGGATTGAGGCATTCGGCGGCGATCAGCCGCGCAAGGCTCATGGCCCGCTCGTCAAAGAAAAGCAGCCTCGGATCGTCCAGCCGGCGCGGGTCGAGATCGTCGGTCAGTCGGCGGCAGACGATCTCGGCGTCAAAATGAATATCGAGATGGCGAAGCGTGCGAATGCCGGTGAAATCCACCCACAGATCCATGCCGGCCGGCACGTAAGAGATTGGCGAGCTTTGCGGGTTCTGCAGTTCGCCCTTGCGGCCCTTACCGCTGCGAACCATCGGCCGACCATTGCCCTGCAGGTCGAGCAGGATGAAGAGACGCGGATCGGAGGCGACATAGTGACCGCCGGCATAGGGCGCGCATTCCACATCCCAGACATCCGCGACCAGCCCGTTCCAGACGCGACGGGCCACGCCCTTGCCGAGGGAGAAGCCCTCGATGGTGTTGGACATCCGGGGTTGGAAGGTCATGGGCGGAGACTGAAAAAGTTGAGTATTAAACTCCCCTATCAGACTTCCAGCGCACTGGCAATTTCAGGTCTGCCGGGGGCGCCCGCACGATCGACCCGGCCGGGCTTCGGCCGATTCAGCATCGGGGGGCACTGCTGCAGGTCCGCCAGTGCAGCAGCGCCTCCCCCTCCCTCATGGATAGATGACGCCCTTGCGCAGGATCACATTGGCATAGAGGCGTGGTTCGCTGGTCTGTACCACCGTATGCGCCGCCTTCACGCGCGGATAAAAATCGGGGCCGAGCAGCGGGACCACCGGTTGCTTCGGCTCATGACGCCCGCAACAGGCGATGATCTCCTGATGCACCGGGTCGAGCGCGTCGCGATCCTTGCCGACAGTGGAGCGGAAGATCGCCGCCTCGACGAAATCATCGATCGGCATCAGCGACAGCACGGCATCGAGAACCGGAACAAGCCCGTGGCCATCGAGGCGCACCAGACGGCGGGCATGTTCGAGACCCGGATAATTGCCGTCGACGATGGCAATTTCATCGCCGTGCCCCATGGCCCGCAACGTGGCCAGAAGATCGGGACTGAGAATGGGGTTGATGCCCTTCAGCATGCGGCAAGCTCCTTGAACAAGATACTCTGATCGGTGAGGTAGCGGGCGAAGATGGGCAGGCTTGCCCCGCCGATCGCCCGGGCCTGGGCGCCGACGGCGCCCTCAATGATATCGGGAATGATGACGCCCTGCAGGTCAAGCTTGGCGACCGCGTCCACGGTCGCCGCCACGATGCGTCTCCGGACCCAGGGCGGAAAGCCGCCGTCGATCACGGCCGCGCCGAAATCGATGACGGAGGCGGCGGCAACAATGGCCTGCGCCAGCGCCGCACCGGTGTCATGGATCCAGATCTCCAGCGGCTCGCCGAAATCGATCCATTCGTCGGCCGAGTACCAGAGCGGCTGCGGGTCGATGCCACGCTCATGCAGCAGCTTTTCCAGGACGAAGATCGAGGCAATGTCGAGCAACTGGCGGTTCTCGCCATTCGGACCGCGCACAGGCAGAGGCCCGAGCGCGCCGGCCGTTCCCGTGCGACCGGAATAGACGGCGGAATTGAGAACGATGCCGCCGCCGATGAAAGAGCCGATGAAGAAATAGACGAAGTCCGGATAGGACGGGCCAACGCCGAACACGAGTTCGGCGCCGCAGGCGCTGGTCGCATCATTCTGCAGATGGACCGCATGCGACAGCCGCGCCGAAATTTCGGCGTGCAGGTCGAAGCTGCGCCAGGCATCCATGGCGCCGGGCGGCGCGCCGACTTCCTCGGCCCAGTTCCACAGTTCGAACGGCGCGGCGATGCCCACGCCGGCGATGCGCGACCTCTGCTCGTCGCTCATCTGGCCCTCCAGGCGGTCGATACCGGAAGTGATGATGTCGAGGATCTGTTCCGGCCGTGGATAGGCATAGGTCTGGCGCACCTGGCGGCGAATGCGACCGACGAAATCCATGAGGACAACATCGGCGCTGCGGCGGCCGATCTTGACGCCGAACGAGAAAACCGCATCCGGATTGAGCCGCATCGGCACCGAGGGCTGGCCGACCCTGCCGCGCACCGGTTCGCCGCGCAGAAGCAGTCCATCCTTTTCCAGCGACCGCATGATGACCGACACGGTCTGGGCCGAAAGGCCGCTGGCCCGTGTGATATCAGCCTTGGAGAGAGAACCGCGCAAGCGGACAAGCGACAGCACCAGCCGCTCGTTGTGCGCGCGCACAAGCACCTGGTTCGATCCGCCGGCAAGAATCACTGCGGGCGTCTGCTGCCCGTTGGGCTGATTTCCCTGGATAGTCATGGCTACCCCTCCCTAAGGCACCCGCTCTCCCCGCACAAGAAACTAGCAGCGTCGATTAATAATTCAACCGGAATTAATTATTGACAGGCTGCCATTTTTTGATCTTAATGCCTTCCGTAAAGGCACGGGCGACTTGGAGGAGGCGTCTGGTCACCCGATCCGGTCCGTTGCCTGACGAAGTGCTTTCACCCTGGGAGGAGCCCTATGAAGAAAACTGTTCTGTCCGCCGCCTTCGCCACGCTCGCACTGGGCGTCGTATTCGCCGCACCGGCATCGGCCGCCGGCGTCTCGGCCTGCCTGATCACCAAGACCGACACCAACCCCTTCTTCGTCAAGATGAAGGAAGGCGCGACCGCAAAGGCCAAGGAACTCGGCGTGACGCTGAAGGCCTATGCCGGCAAGACGGACGGTGATTCGGAAAGCCAGGTTGCCGCGATCGAAACCTGCATCGCCGATGGCGCCAAGGGTATCCTGCTGACCGCTTCCGACACCAAGGGCATCGTTCCGGCTGTTGCCGAAGCCCGCAAGGCCGGCATTCTGGTCATCGCGCTCGACACGCCTCTCGATCCGATCGACGCGGCCGACGCGACCTTTGCCACCGACAACCTGCTCGCCGGCAAGCTGATCGGCCAGTGGGCTGCCGCCACCCTCGGCGACAAGGCCAAGGACGCCAAGGTTGCCTTCCTCGACCTGACGCCGGCCCAGCCGTCCGTCGACGTCATGCGCGACCAAGGCTTCATGATCGGCTTCGGCATCGACCCGAAGGATCCGACCAAGATCGGCGACGAAACCGATCCGCGCATCGTTGGCCATGATATCACCAACGGCAATGAAGAAGGTGGCCGCACGGCCATGGAAAACCTTCTGCAGAAGAACCCGAACATCAACGTGGTTCACACCATCAACGAACCGGCCGCTGCCGGCGCCTACGAAGCCCTCAAGGCCGTCGGCAAGCAGAAGGACGTGCTGATCGTGTCCGTCGACGGCGGCTGCCCGGGCGTCAAGAACGTCAAGGAAGGCATCATCGGCGCCACCTCCCAGCAGTATCCGCTGCTGATGGCAGCACTCGGCGTCGAAGCCATCAAGAAGTTCGCCGATACCGGCACCAAGCCGAAGCCGACCGAAGGCAAGAACTTCTTCGACACGGGCGTCTCGCTGGTCACCGACAAGCCGGCCAAGGGCGTGCCCTCGATCGACACCAAGGAAGGCACTGCCAAGTGCTGGGGCTGATGTCTCACGCCTGAACCATCCAAACGCGAAGGGCGGCATCTGCCGCCCTTCTGCCAAGCCACCCGCGACAGAGCCGGTCTGGCCGCATCCCGATTGGAATTGTCAATTTCATCGCCGGCCATGACGGGACGGAAAGTTCCGGTCGGCCCTCGCATCCTCGAGTGAGGAAAAAGGGAGGAAAATCAATGAGCGAGCCCCAAGCCGCATCCAAACCCCATCTCGAATACGAAACGGTGCTTTCGAAGAGTTCGACGCAGATCGCCCAGTTCGACACGCACGACAAGACGCCGCTGCAGAAATTCCAGCACTTCCTGCATTCGAGTCCGGCGGCTGTGCCGCTGATCGTGCTGCTCTTGTCCGTGGCGATCTTCGGCACGATCCTCGGCACCAAGTTTTTCTCAGCCTTTTCGCTGACCCTGATCCTTCAGCAGGTTGCGATCACCGGCATCATCGGTGCCGCGCAGTCGCTGATCATCCTGACCGCCGGCATCGACCTTTCGGTCGGCGCGATCATGGTTCTCTCCTCGGTGATCATGGGCCAGTTCGCCGTCAATTACGGGATTCCGGCACCGCTCGCCATTGTCTGCGGCTTCGTGGTGGGCGCGCTGTGCGGCTATATCAACGGTATCCTGGTTGCCCGCGTGAAGCTGCCGCCCTTCATCGTGACGCTCGGCATGTGGCAGATCGTTCTGGCCTCCAACTTCCTCTATTCCGCCAACGAGACGATCCGCTCGCAGGACCTTCAGGCCAAGGCACCGCTGCTGCAGCTTTTCGGCGAGAACATCCGCATCGGCGGCGCCGTCTTCACCTATGGCGTGATCGCCATGGTGCTGCTCGTGCTCGCGCTGTGGTATGTCCTGAACCGCACCGCCTGGGGCCGTCATCTCTATGCCGTCGGCGACGACCCTGATGCGGCAGAACTTGCCGGCGTCAACGTCAAGGGCATGCTGATTTCCGTCTATACGCTCTCCGGCGTCATCTGCGCGCTGGGCGGCTGGGCCCTCATCGGTCGTATCGGCTCGGTTTCGCCGACCGCCGGCCAGTTCGCCAACATCGAATCGATCACAGCGGTGGTCATCGGCGGCCTGTCTCTGTTCGGCGGGCGCGGTTCCATCCTCGGCATGCTGTTCGGTGCGCTTATTGTCGGCGTCTTCCAGCTCGGCCTGCGCCTCATCGGCACCGATCCGCAGTGGACCTACATGCTGATCGGCCTTCTCATCATCGCCGCCGTTGCAATCGACCAGTGGATCAGAAAGGTAGCAGGCTAATGGCACAGGAACCCATCCTCTCCGCCCGCGGTCTCATCAAGCGCTATGGCAAGGTGACAGCCCTCGATCGTGCCGACTTCGACCTCTATCCTGGCGAGATTCTTGCCGTGATCGGCGACAATGGCGCGGGCAAATCCTCGCTGATCAAGGCCATCTCGGGCGCCGTGACGCCGGATGAAGGCGAGATCACGCTGGAAGGCAAGACGGTCAGCTTCCGCTCCCCGATCGAGGCCCGCAAGGCCGGCATCGAGACCGTCTACCAGAACCTCGCTCTGTCGCCCGCGCTCTCCATCGCAGACAACATGTTCCTCGGCCGCGAGATCCGCAAGCCGGGCGTGCTCGGCAAGGTGTTCCGCTCGCTCGACCGGGCCGCGATGGAAAAATTCGCTCGCGAAAAACTGTCCGAACTCGGCCTGATGACCATCCAGAACATCAACCAGGCGGTGGAGACCCTGTCGGGCGGCCAGCGCCAGGGTGTTGCTGTGGCGCGCGCTGCCGCCTTCGGCTCCAAGGTGATCATCCTCGATGAGCCGACGGCCGCACTCGGCGTCAAGGAAAGCCGCCGCGTGCTGGAACTGATCCTCGACGTGCGCTCGCGCGGCATCCCGATCGTGCTCATCTCGCACAACATGCCGCATGTGTTCGAAGTGGCCGACCGCATCCACATCCACCGTCTCGGCCGGCGCCTGACGGTCATCAATCCGAAGGACTATTCGATGTCCGACGCGGTTGCCTTCATGACCGGGGCAAAGTCCCCGGAGCCTCTGGCCGCCTGATCCCGGGCGCCCGGACCCTTGGGCCGCGTCGCATGACGGATGCGGTGCGGCCCCTTTCCCCGCAGAAGCTCGCGGGCGTGACCATGTTTTAGGCGGTCAACGCAACAGCGTTCACCTTTCTCGCCCCTTTTTTGATATTTGTGAAAAGATATCACTTCCGATTCCATCAGAATCGGGTTCCAATGCGCTTCCCTTCGGAGAGTTTCCGCCTAAATTTTCACCGGAAAAGACCGCCTTCTGGTCCATTGCCAGGGCGTGCTGCATTGGAATGACGACCGTGACACCCCAAGCTTCGAGCGGCGCCGCACCGGCGGCTGCTTCCCTTGCCCATGTCAAAGCCGCCGGCTGGGGCAAGGGCCTGTCGATCCTCACCCGCATCACCGTGATGGCCTTCCGGCATCCCTGGCAGTCGGGCGCGGCCATCGGCGCCACCTTCATCGCCTCCGCCTTCCAGCTGATGATCCCGCGCCTGCTCGGCCAGGCGATCGACGAGGCACAGGGCATCGGGGCGGGCGGATCGCTGGGCGTCGCGGCGCAGGACGCGCTGCTGGCAACCGCGCTCCTGCTTCTGGGCGCCAGCGTGCTGCGCGGCCTGTTCACCATGGTGCAGAACTATTACAGCGAAGCGGTCGGCCACCACATCGGCTACGAACTGCGGCTTGCCTGCTACGAGAAGATCCAGCGCCTTTCGTTCAGCTTCCATGACGGCATGCATTCCGGCGACCTCATCACCATCGGCCTTCTCGATCTGGAGGGCGTGCGGATGTACTTCTCCACCGCGCTCGTCCGCATGATCTTTCTCTCGGTACTGATCGGTATCGGCGCCTATCTGCTGATCTCCACCGATGTGCTGCTCGGCCTTCTGGCGCTGAGCTTCGTGCCCTTCGTCGGCTGGCGCTCCTCCGTGGCGCAGCTTCGCCTGCGCGCCACCTGGCTCGACCTGCAGGAACGCCTGCAGGTGCTGACGCGGGTGATGGAGGAAAATCTCGGCGGCATTCGCGTGGTGCGCGCCTTTGCCGCCCAGGCGCATGAAATGGAAAAGTTCGAGACGGCGTCGCTGAGCGCACTGACGCTCGCCCACCAGCGGGTCGGCATCCGGGTCGCCAATACCAGCGCGATGACGCTCTCCTTCTTCGCCGCCATGGGACTCGTGCTGTGGGTCGGCGGCACCAAGGTGATGGCCGGCGAGATGACGGTCGGCACGCTCGCCTCCTTTCTCACCTTCATGACCATCCTGCAGATGCCGGTGCGCCAGCTCGGCCTGATGGTCAATGCCTTTGCCCGCGCCTCCACCTGCGGCGCGCGCCTGTTCGGCCTGCTCGATCTCGACGTTGCCATCAAGGACAAGCCGAAGGCCCCGGCGCTCATCGTTCGCGAGGGCACGCTGCGCTTCGACAATGTCGGCTTTGCCTATCCCTCCGCACCGGACAACCGCGTGCTGGACGGCATCAGCTTCGAGGCGCGGCGCGGCGAGACGATCGGCATCGTCGGCCCGCCGGGCAGCGGCAAGTCGACCATCGCCCATCTGATTCCGCGCTTCTACGACGTCACCCAGGGTCGCATCACCATCGACGGGCAGGATATCCGCGATGTCACGCTGCAATCGCTGCGCCGTTCCATCGTCGTCGTGCCGCAGGACAGCTTCCTGTTCACCACCACCATCGAGAACAACATCGCCTATGGTGACCCTTGGGCGCGGGAAAACCAGATCGCACGGGCCAGCGAAAGCGCGCAGCTGCACAATTATGTGCTCGGCCTGCCCTCCAGCTACGGCACCGTGGTCGGCGAACGCGGCGTGTCGCTCTCCGGCGGCCAGCGCCAGCGGCTCACCATTGCCCGCGCGGTGATGCTGAAGCCCGCCGTCATGGTGTTCGACGATTCGACGGCCGCCATCGACGCGGCCACCGAACAGCGCATCCGCGGCGCCATGCGCCGTTATGCCAGCGACCGCGTGACGCTGATCGTTGCGCACCGGCTCGGCTCGCTGATGCATGCCGACCGCATTCTCTTCGTGGAGAACGGCCGGATCGTGGAAGAGGGAACGCATCAGCAGCTGCTGGCGCTGGGTGGCCGCTACAAGGCACTGCATGACCTGCAGATCCGCCCCGGCGACGATGCGCTGGCCGGCTGAGGGAGGACGACATGGCCGAGGAAATGGAAACGGAACGCGCCGACGTGCGCGAGGATGGCCGCCGCCCGCCCCGCGCGGTGGTGGGCTCGCACCGCATCGAGGAGGAAATCTTCGGCAAGGTGTTCGACCGCAACATCATTGCCCGCATCTGGGATTTCGTGCGCCCCTACAAGAAGAAGGTGGCGCTCGCCGTGGTGGCCGTACTGGTGTTTACCGCCATGCAGCTCGCCATTCCGCTGATCATCCGCCACGCGATCGACAACGGCATGCAGCCGGGCGGCGACCGGGCGGCGCTCGTGTCGGCGATCATCGCCTTCGGGGTGGCGATCCTCGTCAATTTCGCCGCGAGCTATGCGCAGGAAACGCTGGTCGGCAATGTGGCGGAAGACGTGCTGTTCGATATCCGCCGCGCCATGTTCCACCATCTGCAGCGCGTCTCGCTGTCCTTCATGGACAAGACCGAGGTGGGCCGCCTGATGTCGCGCCTGCAGGGCGACGTCAATTCCATGCAGGAATTCCTGGAAACCTCGGTTCTCTCGGTCGGCGACATCACACTACTGATCGGCATCGTGGTGGTGATGCTGTACCTCGATTTCTACCTCGGCCTGCTGACCCTGTCCGCCCTGCCGATCCTGTTCATCGTGCGCCTGTTCTGGCTGCCGGTGGCGCGCAAGTCCTTCATGGCAGCACACGAATCGAATTCGGTGGCGAGCGGCGCGCTGGCGGAAGCCATTCATGGCGTGCGCGCCGTGCAGGGCATGGATCGCCAGGCGGTCAACTTCACCCTGTTCGACGACAAGGCCCGCACCAACCTCAACAACCACCTGCACGCCGCACGCCTCGCCCAGGTGATGGTGCCGATCGTCGACACGCTGACCGGGATTGCCATGGCGCTCGTCATCGTGGTCGGCGGCGCGCGCGTGCTGAACCAGGCGCTCGATGTCGGCGTGATGGTGGCCTTCCTCTTCTACATCCAGCGCTTCTTCGACCCGATCCGCTCGCTCACCCTGCAGTATTCGGTGATGCAGCGGGCCATGGCCTCCGGCCAGCGCCTGACTGATGTGCTCGACGTGCGCGTCGATATCGAGGACAAGCCCGATGCCAAGGTGCTCTCGCCCGACATGGACGGCTCGGTGGAATTCCGCAACGTGGTGTTCGGCTATAATCCGAAGCATCCCGTGCTGAAGAATGTCAGCTTCCGCGTCAATCCGGGAGAAACGGTGGCGCTGGTCGGACCGACGGGCTCGGGCAAGTCCAGCTGCATGTCGCTGATCCACCGTTTCTACGAGGTGCAGCAGGGCGCGGTGCTGGTCGGCGGTCATGACGTGCGCGACCTGACGCAGGAATCGCTCGGCCGGCAGATCGCCATGGTGCTGCAGGAACCCTTCCTGTTCACCGGCACCGTGTTCGAGAACATCCGCTATCACAAGACCGAGGCCACCCGCGAGCAGGTGATCGAGGCGGCCAAGGCGGTTGGCGCGCATGATTTCATCATGCGCATGCCCGACGGCTATGACAGCCTGCTCGGCCAGCGCGGCGGCAATCTGTCGCTCGGCCAGCGCCAGTTGATCAGCTTTGCCCGCGCGCTGGTGGCGGATGCGAAGATCCTGGTGCTCGACGAGGCGACCGCCAATATCGACAGCTATACGGAAATGCTGATCCAGAAGGCGCTGGTCAAGCTGCTGCAGGGCCGCACCGGCCTCGTCATCGCCCACCGGCTGGCGACCATCCGCGAGGCGGACCGCATCATCGTGCTGCAGAACGGCGAGCTGATCGAAAGCGGCAATCATGCCGAGCTGATGCGCAACGACCGGCTCTATGCCCGGCTCTACAACCTCAACTACGCCTCCTTCGACGACATTCCGGAGGATGTCATCGACAAGGCCGCAGTGGCGAGCACGACCTGAGCCTGCCGCGGAACCATCGCGCCCGCCCTCCGTTTCCCTCGGGACAACCGAAGGAGACAACGATGACCGTGAACAGCAAGCCGGAACGTGCCGTGGGCGAGGAAACGGCACCCGCGACGCGCCGTCAGGGCACCATTCCCGCCGGTCCTGACGCCCGCTCGAAGGTCGATCCGGACAAGACCCCCGGCACCGGCGCCCTGCCGGCAACCGATGCCAGCGAGATCGATCCGGGCTCGGAATAACCATACCCGCCGCCCTGCGGCGCCTTGACCGCTTGCGGCAAGGCGCCGGCCCGTCTAGACCTCCTGCGAAGCAGAACGGGACGGGACATGAGCGGCGAAACCATTACGCTGTATGAAGCGATCGGCGGAGACGAGACCGTGCGGGCCCTCACCCGCCGGTTCTACGAGCTCATGGACACGCTGCCCGAGGCGGCGCGCTGCCGCGCCATCCATCCGCAGGATCTCAGCGGCAGCGAGTCCAAGCTTTACGATTATCTCACCGGCTATCTCGGCGGCCCCCCTGTCTATGTGGAGAAATACGGGCATCCGCGCCTGCGCGCCCGCCATTTTGGCGCGCCCATCGGCGCGGCGGAGCGCGACGAGTGGCTGCTCTGCTTTTCGCGCGCCATGGAGGAAACGATCGCCAATCCCAAGCTGCGCGAGATCATCTGGGCGCCCGTCGAGCGGCTGGCCCAGCACATGCAGAACCGGGAGGAATGAGCATGCGCGCCCTCGACAGTCTTCGCCCGCTGATCCTGATGCTCTCCGGCTTTCTCGGCGCAAGCGGCGTGGTGCTGGCAGCGGCCGCCAGCCATGGAGGCGACGCCCACCTTCTCGGCAATGCCTCCACCATGTGCCTTGCCCATGCGCCGGTGCTGCTGGCTCTTTATCTCGGGCATCGCATGGTTCGCACGGCAACGCTTGCCGCGCTGGTGCTCAGCCTTGGTACGGTTCTCTTCGCCGCTGATCTGGTCGTTCGGCATCTTGGCTCTGCCGGCCTCTTTCCGATGGCCGCCCCAAGCGGCGGTCTGCTGATGATCCTCGGCTGGCTGATCGTTGCGGCCGGCGCCTTTTTTCGCACAGAAAGCGAGTAGAAGCCCCGGCAAGCAATCCTGCCTTGCGTCAGCCTCGGGGCACGCAAAATGGCTAGGATCTGTTGCCATGCGACGTCTAGGAATTTCGAAACGTTCGAATATTCTGACGGCGTTCGGAGATGAGGATGGGCCAGATCAAGATCCAGGTGGGGGACTCCTGGTGGATGTTGCTGATACCGCGCAGGCGGCCGACATTGCTTGTCGGCCAGCTGATCGCACTTGGCTGCGCGGCAATTGCGATCGGGCTGTGGTTCCTGCTCAGATCCGTTCTGCTCGGTGCGCCCTTCATTACATTTTTTCCGTTCATCGTGGTGGCCACGGCCTGGGGCGGGCGCGCCGGCGGCATGATGCTGATGGTCTACGGCGTGGCGTTTGCCATCATCGTGTGGCTGACCATCCGTCAGGTCGGACTGCCGAGCGCGCTTCTCTCCTCCACCGTCTTTACGCTGTTCGGCGCGCTGACGGTGGGAATCATCCATGCCATGCATGTGCTGATGGCCGCCCTTGAGAAGGCCGAGGCACAGGCGGAGGTGCTGGCACGCGAGATGCGCCACCGGGTGGGCAACATCATGCAGCTGGTGCAGGCGATTGCCCAGATGACCGCGCGCTCCTGCAACGATCTCAGTGAATTCATGCCGCGCTTCGAGGGGCGCATGCGGGCGCTTTCAGAGGCGCATCGCATGTCATCCGGCCAGAATGCCATGCCGAACGATCTGGAGGCGATGCTGCGCATCCTGCTTTCCGCCTATGATCCCGAGCGGCTGCGACTGATCGGCCCCGCCTGCAGTCTGGATGCCGACACGGCCCCGCGGGTGGCGCTGGTGATCCATGAACTCGCCACGAATGCAGCAAAATATGGCGCTCTTTCCGTGCCTTACGGCGTGGTGCGCATCGAATGGCAATTGCTGCCGGAAACGCTGGAACTTGTCTGGCGCGAAGAAGGCGGTCCCCCGGTCAGCGCGCCAACCCGCAAGGGATTCGGTTCGCGGTTGATTACGGCAAGCCTTGCGCCCGGAGGCGGCGCGGCCGAACTGCAGTTCGAGCCGGCGGGGCTCCGGTGCACGTTGCGGCTGCCGCGACCGGTTGCGCCAGCAGCAAAGCTGTGACCCCTATCGACGGATCGGATCGCAGAGGCGTTCAGCCGCCGGTGGAATCTACCCGAGGGCGATGTCGGCGATCAGCCGATCCACATAGGCGCGGAAGATTGCCACCATGTCGATCGCATCCGGCGCCCTCAGCCACAGCATCTGCAGGCCGTCCATCATCGAAATCAGCTCGGCGGCCAGAGCCCGCGCATCGACATCCGGACGGATCTCGCCACTCTCGATGCCACGCTGCAAGGTCTGTGAAAGGCTGAGGCTCACGCTGCGGACGCGATTGCCGAACCAGCCGGCGGCTGGATGATCCCGCGTCAGGCTCTCGGCATTGAGGATCGCAAAGGTTCGCACCACACCCGGGATATGCGTATTGGCCTGCACCACCTCGACAAGCGCAGACAACAGCGCGCGCCAGGAGAGATCCGGCCCTCCCAGTACCTTCACGCTCTCCAGATCGCGCCGCTCCAGAATGGCGAGGAGCAGATCCACCTTGGTGGGAAAATAGTGGATGAGGCCCGGCAGGGAGAGGCCCACCTCCTGGGCGATGGCAGCAAACGAGGCGTTCTGATAGCCGTCATCGGCGAACTGCCGCATGGCCGCCTGCAGGATCTGCTCGCGCCGCTCTTCACCCTTGGGCGATTTGCGCCGCTTCGGTGGTGCCGCCTGCCCGGCCTTCTGCCGGTTCTGTCCCGTGCCGTCCATTCGGCCTTCCTCGCTCGCTCTCTCGTTCTTTTATTCGGAATTCAGAAAACGGCAACAGCAGCGAATGGCGGTGATGCCTGCGTCATTTGCCGGCCTTCCTTGTTCCACCCGCGACCCCGTGGCCGATTGACTCTTTAAAAATACCGATTACGCGGTAGGTTTAACAGCTATCACCGTGCGTGACAGCGTCGTGGAGGATTTTTCATGTCTTTTTCGCATACGCAGGGCGTTGCGCCGGCGGGCGCGGTCGCCGCCAAAGAGGGCGACGAGGTCAGCCTTACCTTCATCATCGGCTATGCTCTGGCGAGCCTCGGCTTCTATGTGGCTGTGATGACGCCGGTCGCGATGACGCTTGCGATCCGCGTCAACGCCATCGATGCCGCCGGCAAGGGCGCAAGCCTCGGCGCCATTCTGGGCGCCGGCGCGCTCTTCGCTCTCTTCGCCAATCCCGTTTTCGGGCAGCTCTCCGATCGCACCCGCAGCCGTTTCGGCCGTCGCAAGCCCTGGATGATCGGCGGCGTACTGGTCGGCAGCCTGGCACAGCTGGTGATCGCCTATTCCTCCAGCCTTCTCGTCATCGGGATTGCCTGGTGCCTTGTTCAGGCCGCCTATAATGCCATGCTCGCCGCGCTGGTGGCCGTCGTCGCCGATCAGGTGCCGGAGCGTCAGCGCGGCCTGGTCTCGGCGCTGGCCGGAATGTCGGTCTACGTCGCCCTTTTGCTCGGCAGCGCCATCATCGCGCTCACCGGCACCCACGGCACCACCATGTTCCTGCTGCCGACCGCCATCGGCCTCGTCGCTGTCGGCGGCTTCTGCCTCGTCCTGAAGGACCGACCGACCGATCGCGATACGCGCCCGCAGGCGCCGCTTCTGCCGGAGCTTGCCGGCAGTTTCTGGGTGAACCCGGTCAAGCATCCCGATTTCGGCTATGCCTGGCTCAGCCGCTTCCTCGTCTTCTTCGGCTTTGCGGTGCTGACCTCCTACCAGGTCTATTACCTGATGGACCACCTCAAGGTGCCGCAGGAGCGGATCGGCGACATCATGTTCGTCTCCACCCTGATCACCACCGTCTTCGTCGTCGGCTCGTCCTTCGGCTCCGGCTATCTCTCCGACCGGCTCGGACGCCGCAAGGCCTTCGTGCTGGCCGCTGCCATGACCTATGCACTCGGCATCGCCATCATCATCCTCGCCGGCAGCCTCACGGTCTTCTATGCCGGCGTCGCCGTCGCCTCGATCGGCTTCGGCGTCTACATGGCCGTCGATCAGGCACTGGTGGTGGATGTGCTGCCGGACCGCGAGACGCATGCGGCAAAGAACCTCGGCGTCCTCAACATCGCCAATGCCGTGCCGCAATCGATCGCGCCGGCGGTGGCGCCGCTGCTGCTTGCGATCGGCAATGCCGGCGAAAACTATCCCGCGCTCTATGCCGCAGCCGCCTTCAGCGCCTTCCTCGGTGCGCTCGCCATCGCGCCGGTGCGCGGCGTGCGCTGACCCTCGTTCCTGGTCCGGCGGCAGGATCGATCCCCGCCGGACGCCCCCATTTGACCCCGGAGGACTGCATGATTGACGAGCTTCTGAACACGATGACGCTGGAAGAGCAGGTATCGCTGCTGGCCGGCGCGGATTTCTGGACGACCGTGCCGGTGGAGCGGCTCGGCGTGCCGAAGATCAAGGTCTCGGACGGGCCGAACGGCGCGCGCGGCGCGGGCTCGCTGGTCGGCGGAGTGAAGGCTGCCTGCTTTCCGGTGGCGATCGCGCTCGGCGCCAGCTGGAACCCGGCGCTCGTTGAACGAATGGGCGTGGCGCTGGCCGGCCAGGCGAAAAGCAAGGGCGCCTCGGTGCTGCTGGCGCCCACCGTCAACATCCATCGCTCCGGCCTCAACGGCCGCAATTTCGAATGCTATTCGGAAGATCCGCTGCTGACCGCCGAACTGGCGGTCGCCTATATCCAGGGCGTGCAGTCGCAAGGCGTCGCCGCCACCATCAAGCACTTCGCCGGCAATGAATCGGAAATCGAGCGGCAGACCATGTCGTCGGACATCGACGAGCGGTCGCTCAGGGAAATCTATCTTCTGCCCTTCGAGAAGGCGGTGAAGACCGCCCGCGTGATGGCCGTGATGTCCTCCTACAACCGGCTGAACGGCACCTATACCAGCGAACATCCCTGGCTGCTGACCGAGGTTTTGCGGCAGGACTGGGGGTTTGACGGCATCGTGATGTCGGACTGGTTCGGCTCGCATTCCACCGCCGAGACCGTCAATGCCGGCCTCGATCTCGAAATGCCGGGGCCGACCCGTGACCGCGGCGAAAAGCTGGTGCAGGCGGTGAAGGACGGCGAGGTTGCGCCCGAGACGGTGCGCGAGGCCGCCCGCCGCATCCTGACGCTGCTTGAGCGTGTCGGCGCCTTTGAGCAGGCGCCGGATCTCTCCGAACACGCGCTCGACCTCCCGGAAGACCGGGCACTGATCCGACGGCTCGGCGCCGAAGGCGCAGTGCTTCTGAAGAATGACGGCATCCTGCCGCTGACAAAGACTTCGCTCGAACAGATCGCTGTGATCGGCCCGAATGCTGCCGAGGCAAGGGTTATGGGGGGCGGCAGCGCCCAGATCAACGCGCATTACCGCGTCTCGCCCCTGGAGGGCATTCGCGCGGCGCTGTCGAATGCCAACAGCATCCGCCACGCTGCCGGCTGCCGCAACAACCGCCTCACCCGCGTCTTTTCCGGCGAGCTGACGGTGGAATATTTTGCCGGCACGCAGTGCCAGGGCATGCCGATTGCCACGGAACGCAGCGAAAAGGGCGAGTTCTTCTGGTTCGACCTGCCGCATGCCGCACTGAAGCTCGATGACTTCTCGGTCCGTGTCACCGCCACCTTCCGGGCCGAAGAAGGCGGCGAGCATGTGTTCGGCATGACCAATGCCGGCCTTGCCCGGCTCTATCTCGACGGCGAGCTGGTGGTGAACGGCGATGACGGCTGGACGCGTGGCGAAAACTATTTCGGCACCGCCAACACGGAGCTGCGCACGCCGGTGATGCTGGAAGCCGGCCGCACCTATCGCCTGACCGTCGACTATCTGTCGCCACCGCCGAAGGAAGAGGGAATCACCATCACGGCGCTGCGCTTCGGCCTCGAAAAGCCGCTCGGCGACCAGGCGATCGAGGACGCCGTCGCGGAGGCCGCCGCCTCGGATGTCGCCGTGCTCTTCGTCGGGCGCGATGGCGAATGGGATACCGAGGGCCTCGACCTGCCGGATATGCGCCTGCCCGGCCGCCAGGAGGAACTGATCGAACGGGTGACTGCGGCCAATCCCAACACTGTCGTGGTGCTGCAGACCGGCGGTCCGGTGGAAATGCCGTGGCTCGACAAGGTGCGCGGCGTGCTGCAGGTCTGGTATCCGGGCCAGGAACTCGGCCATGCCGTGGCCGATCTGCTGTTCGGCGATGCGGAGCCCGGCGGGCGCCTGCCGCAAACCTTCCCGAAACAGCTTGCCGACAATTCCGCAATCACCGGCGATCCCGCGATCTATCCCGGCCAGAACGGGCATGTGCGCTATGCGGAAGGGGTCTTCGTTGGTTATCGCCACCACGACAGCCGCGGCGTGGAACCGCTCTTCCCCTTCGGCTTCGGCCTTGGCTACACCCGGTTTGCCTGGAGCGAGGCCCGCGCATCAGGAAAGGACATGGGTGCCGACGGCATCACCGTGGAGGTGGATGTCACCAATATCGGCGACCGGCGCGGATCCGACGTCGTGCAGCTTTACGTGAAGCCGCTCTCCTCGGCCATCGAGCGGCCGGAGAAGGAGTTGCGCGCCTTTGCCAAGCTGGAACTCGGGGCCGGCGAAACCGGGACGGCGCGGCTCACGATCAAGCCCCGCGACCTCAGCTATTTCGATGTCGAAGCCGGAGCGTTCCGCGCCGAGGCCGGCGACTACGACGTGCTGATCGCCGCGAGCGCCACCGATATCCGCAGCCGCATTGCCATCCGCAATCCGGCCGTCTGGCTGGCAGCAGCCTCGGACCGCAGCATCTGACCTCAGGCAGCAGGCGCGGGCGAGACGGCATGACCGCCTCGCCCGCAGCGCAGGGCAAGCGTTACGGCGCACTTCCTGCGCATTTCCCGGTCACGGAACCGCAAAGCCGGGGTTCAGCCGGCGACGCCGCACCACGACCAGCGGCTTTCCAAGGCGCCCGGCCCGTTCGAGAAATTCGATCTGCTCCCGGATGCGAAGCCTGATCTTCTTGAGTGCCATGATGCGCAGGCCATCCGGTCTCCTTGCGCGCTGCTCATGGTCGATCTTGTCGTCAATGACGGAATGCCGAGCTTTCAGGGCCTTCAGCAGGGGGTTCATCGCGTCGTCTCCTTTCTGACAGAAAGACTATGACGCATCAGGATCAATAGCTCCAATTCATTGACAGAATGATCCTGATAGTTACTGTCTATCGCATGCCCTATCGCCCGACCCATCGACAGCTGGAATATCTGGTCGCGCTGGAAACCACCCGCCATTTCGGCCGCGCGGCGGAGATGTGCCATGTCTCCCAGCCAACGCTCTCCGTCCAGATCGCGCTTCTGGAGAAGCAACTCGGCGTCAGCCTGGTGGAGCGCACGCCGGGCGCCATTGCCATGTCGGCGATGGGCGAAGAGATCGCCGCCGCCGCGAAATCGGTACTTGCCACGCTGGACGAGATCGTGACGCTCGCGTCTGCCGGTCGCGACAATCTCGGCTCACTGATCCGGCTCGGCACCGTCCCCACCTTCGGCCCTTACTTCCTGCCGCACTTCCTGCCACAACTGCACCGGCTCTATCCGTCGCTGCGCATGCATGTGCGCGAGGAGCGGCCAGCGCTGCTGGAGGAACAGGTGCGCACCGGCGTGGTCGATTGCGCGCTCGGCCAGCGCCCGCAGGACGAGGAAGCATTTCTCTTCGAGGAGGTCTGCGTCGAGCAGATCTTCCTCGGCGTCGCCGGCAACCATCCCCTGGCAAGCCGCGAATTCGTGAAACTGAAGGATCTGAAGGGCGAGCCGCTTCTGACGCTGGGACGTGGTCATCGGCTTCTGGAAAACGTGCGCGAACTCGCCGCACTCTCCGGTGCCACCATGGCGGAAAACTATGAGGGCACGAGCCTCGATGCGCTGCGCCAGATGGTGTCGATCGAAATGGGGCTCTCGCTGTTTCCGGAATTCTACGCGCGCTCGGAAATCATGGCCGATCGCGGCCTCAAGCTTCTGACCATCCGCGACTGGCCGGCCCGGCGCGAGATCGGCTTCTTCTGGCGCCGCAGCAGTGCACGCAGCCCGCATTTCCGGCAGCTGGCCATGCTGGCCCGCAAGACGGCCGCCGATCATCTCGCGATACGGGCCGCAGCGCCCTGATCGGACCCTTCACAGAGAATGCCTGAAAAATGGAAAAGGCGGCCGCTGATCGCGACCGCCCTCATCGTCAGAAACCGGCGAAATCCCGATCAGATCGGGTAATGCAGGTGGCCGTCCTGGATGGTGATCCAGCGCAGTTCGGTGAACTCGTTGATGCCGGCCTTGCCGCCGAATCGGCCATAGCCGGAGGCCTTGGTGCCGCCGAACGGCATCTGCGCCTCGTCATGCACGGTCGGGCCGTTGATGTGGCAAATGCCGGATTCGATGCGGCGGGCCACCGCCATCGCCCGGTTGACATCCTTGCCGAAGACAGCCGCCGAGAGGCCATATTCGGTGTCGTTTGCCACCCGCACAGCTTCATCGACAGAGCCGACCCGCACGATGCTGGCGACCGGGCCGAAGCTTTCCTCGCCATAGATGCGCATGGCAGGCGTGACGCGGTCAAGCAGGATCGCATCGACGATCGTGCCCTCGATGCGGCCGCCGGCCACCTGCACGGCGCCCTTGGACACGGCATCGCGCACCAGCTGGTCGAGACGCTGTGCGGCATGCGCATCAACGACGGAGCCAAGCGGGGTATCGCCCTTGCCGGGATCGCCGGCCTTCAGCGTGGCAACCTTGGCGGCGAGGGCCGCGACGAACTGGTCGGCGATCCTGTCATCGACGATGATGCGCTCGGTCGACATGCAGATCTGGCCCTGGTTCATATAGGCGCCGAAGGCAGCGGCCGCGACGGCCTCATCGAGATCGGCATCATCAAGCACCACGAAGGGCGCCTTGCCACCGAGTTCGAGCAGCGCCGGCTTCAGATGACGACCGGCGGTTTCGGCGATGATGCGGCCGACGCGGGTCGAACCGGTGAAGTTGACGCGACGCACCGCCGGATGGGCGATCAGCGCTTCCACGATCTCGCCGGCATCTTCCGGCGCGTTGGAAATGGCATTCAGCACGCCTTCCGGCAGGCCGGCCTCATGCAGGGCATCCACGATCAGGCGGTGCGTGCGCGGGCAGATTTCCGAGGTCTTCAGCACCACCGTATTGCCGCAGGCAAGCGGCAGCGCGATGGAGCGGACGCCGAGAATGACCGGCGCATTCCACGGCGCCATGGAGAGGATGACGCCGGCCGGCTGGCGCACGGCCATGGCGAGCGTGCCCGGACGGTTGGACGGGATCACCTCGCCGCTGATCTGGGTCGTCATGGAGGCGGCTTCGCGCAGCATGTCGGCGGCCAGCATCACGTTGAACATCGCCCAGCCGGCAGTCGCCCCGGTTTCGGCAGCCATGGCGTCGACGAAGTCCGGTGCCTTGGCCTGCAGGCTGTCGGCAGCGGCCATCAGCACCTTGCGGCGGGTAGCGGGATTGGTGGCAGCCCAGGCCGGAAACGCTGCGGCGGCGGCATTGGCGGCAGCGCGCGCATCTTCCACGGAAGCTGCAGCCACCTTGGTCGCCACCTCGCCGGAAATGGGGTTCAGCCGCTGGAAGCTGCGGCCGTCGATGGCCTCCACTTCCGCATTGTTGATCTTGAAGCCGAGAACGGTCATGGTTTTTCCTCTGTCTCTTCCCGAAACTCTGTTGCCAATCCATCATGCGCGACTGACAGGCCGCGGCGCGGCGAAGCCGACGCCACGCGATCGTTCCAGTCCAGCCGAACGGCCGGACAGGGATCGTCACTCTGCAATCTCGTTCACGATGGCCTCCCAAAACCCGTTACGGGTTTCAGACCGTGTCGCATGGGCAATCTCCTCCTCGCACCGCGCATCACGATGAGACAACAGTAGCGCCATGCCCCGGGCGACCAAATAGACAATTACAGGAGAAACTTGTACTTTTCACGGGATGGAGGGACAGCTGCATGCCTGAGACGATTCGCAAAACGGCAGAGCCTTCGGTAGCAGAGGCGCAACCCGCCACATCCACTGATGCGCAGTTGTTCGGCGGCGCGCTGTCGCGGACCGAATGGAGCCTCAGGGGCCATCGCAACCGTCTCTTCGTGCTGTGCGCCGGAAGCGGCCAGATCCGGCTCTCGCGCCGCGCCCAGCCGATCTCCCAGCCACTCACCGGGCCGTGCCTGCTCTGGCTGCCGGCGGGCGAACAGGGCGTGCTCACCATTGAGGCCGGCGGCGACGGCGGGGCGCTTGCCGTTCCCGATCCGATGCTGGGCGCGGCCATGCCGACCGGAACGGCCTATGCACCGGTGCGCGACGCGATCTCGCGGCCCGTTCTCGGCACACGCCTGACGCTGACCGTCGCCCGCCGGCTGACCGCCACCATCGGCATCATCGGAGAGGAGGCCGCGGCCGGCAACGGCCTTGCCGGCGCAGACGAGGCGATCCGCCACCATCTGGCGCTGGTGCTGATCGCGCTGTGGCGTGTCGCGGCTCCGCTACCGGCCCAGCCGCGCCCCTCACCGCGCATCATCGTGCGCAGCTTCGTGCAGCTGGTCGATGCGCATATGCGCGAGCACTGGACGGTGCCGGATTATGCTGAGGCGCTGGGCGTCACGGCGGACCGGCTGAACACCGCCGTGCGCCGCGCCACCGGCCGCACGCCGGTGGATTTCATCCATAACCGGCTTGCCGCCGAGGCCGCCATCCTGCTCGACGGCTCGCCGCTGCAGATCGCCGAGATCGCCGATGCGCTGGGTTTTCGCGATGCCGCCTATTTCAGCCGCTTCTTCAAGAGGATGGCCGGGCTTTCGCCGCGCGCCTATCGGGAGGGCCTGTCGCAACGGCGGACGCTCGCCGAAACGAGTTATGCCGCCTGGCCCTGACAGCCTGACAGCTCCCTGCGACCACGGCCCAGCAACCACGACGCGGCAAGCACCGCCTCAGACCAAGGGCGAACTTGGCGGCGACCTGCGGCTTGCCTAGAGTTGAGCGGGGGAACCGAACCCCCATGCAGACAGGTGAGAGCGAGAGCCCCCGACTCTGTCTGGCTCACACTGGACAAAGCCGAGTTCGAGGGCCGCCGGGAGGATGTCAGAATGGACGCGTCACAGACAGGCGGCGACGCACCCGCACGACTGCCGCATGGAGCCGGCCGCCCCGTCCGCTTTCCGGCAACGGACGGTTATCCGCTGGGCGGTTTCCTGTGGCAGGCGGAACGGGCAGAGGCGCCACCACGGCCGGTGGTCGTCATCACCTCCGCCACTTCGGTGCGGTGCCGCTACTATGCGCGCTTCGCCGCCTATCTGTTCGAGCACGGCTTCGACGTTTTGACCTATGATTATCGCGGCATCGACCAGTCCCGCCCCGCCCGCCTCCGAGGCTTTGCGGCGGACTGGGCGGATTGGGGCGAGAAGGATTGCGAGGGCGCGCTGCGCTTTGCCGCAAATCACTTCGGCCCGCGGCCGATCTCGATCGTCGCCCATTCCATCGGCGGCTTTGCGCTGGGTCTCGCGCCGTCGACGCAAGGCGTGCAGCGGATCTTCACCGTCGGCGCGCAATATGCCCACTGGCGCGATTATGCATCGCAGCCGAAATATCGCATGCTGTTGAAATATCATGCCGTGATGCCGCTGCTGACCGCGCTCTTCGGTTACTTCCCCGCCAAGCGGCTCGGCTGGATGGAGGATACGCCGGCGGGCGTCGTGCGCGACTGGAGCCGGATGCGCGCCCGCTTCGAAGATACGATCCGGCCCGGTCGCAGGATCGATGGCCGCCGCGAGGCAGACATGTTGAAGGACCGCATGGCGCGCATCACCGCGCCCATTCTCGCGGTTGGCCTCAGCGACGATCCGCATGGCACGATCCCGGCCGTCGGCAGGCTGCTCGCTTATTTCAGCGCCAGCGAGCGAACCCACCTGCATCTCAATCCCGCCGACATCGGCCATCGGGCCATTGGCCATTTCGCCTTCTTCCACGACCGCTTCCGCGACACGCTGTGGCCGCTGGCGCTCGCCTGGCTTGAGGACGGCATCGTGCCCGAACGCTTCCGCCATCGTCTGCTCTGACCGCGAAACCCGCCGCCGGCCTTCGATGAGCAAGCAGGCCTCTGCCGGTTGCACATATCTGTATGACATTGTATGGAAGTGTACACGAGAGCGAGGGAGGTCGACGCGTGGCATCGGAAAGCATGGCGCACAAGGTGGAGCGGCAGTTGCGCGGCGATATTCTGACGCTTGCGCTCCCGCCGGGCGCACGCATTTCCGAACAGGAGATCGGCGAGCGCTACGGTTCGTCCCGTCAACCCGGTCGCGAGGCATTGATCGCGCTCGCCAAGAGCCGGCTGGTCGAGATCCTGCCGCAGCGGGGCGCGGTGGTGGCGAAGATCTCCGTCGCCAAGCTGATGCAGGCGGCCTTCATCCGCGAAACCATCGAAACGGCCGTGGTGCGCACCGCCTGCAACGCCTTTCATTTTCATGCCCGCACGCGGCTTGCCGATTGCCTGAAGGAGCAGGAGCGCGCCGCCGGTACCGGAGACCGGGCAGAATTCCGCCGCTACGATGACCTCTTCCACAAGACGCTCGCCGAAGGCGCCGGCCTGCCGATGGCCTGGAGTGTGGTGGAGGATCTGAAGGCGCATATCGACCGGGCCTGCTGCCTTTCGCTGCATGCACCGGACACGCTTGCCAAACTGATAGCCGAACATCAGGCGATCGTGGCGGCCATCGACACCAGAGATCCGGCGGCCGCAACGGCCGCCATGACCACGCATCTGTCCGAACTGCTGCACGACCTGCCCCGGCTGGAAGCACAGCATCCGGATCTCTTCGAATAGACGCAAATCCGTCGACGAAAGCACAAGGGAGTTGGAACAACCATGACGACCACGATACAGACGCGCCATGCGGTGCATTACACCCAGTCGGAAACGATGACGAGCGCCGAACTGCGCGACACCTTCATGATCGAAACGCTGTTTGCCGCCGGCGAAATCCATGCGGCCTACACCCATTACGACCGCATGCTGGTGGCCGGCGCCATGCCGACCGCCGCCCCGCTGACGATCGGCGCCGATCTCGCCAAGACGGTCGGCACCGATTACCTGCTGGAGCGCCGCGAGCTTGGTCTCATCAATATCGGCGGCAAGGGCAAGGTGGTCGCCGACGGCACGACCTACGCGCTGGATTTCCAGGACGGCCTCTATCTTGGCATGGGCGTGCGCGAGATCGCCTTCGAAAGCGAAGACAGCGCCAACCCGGCCAAGTTCTACATCAACAGCGCGCCGGCGCATGCCAGCTTCCCCTCGCGCATCGTCACCAAGGCTGACGCAATCGAGAACCATCTCGGCGACCAGCTGACCTGCAACAAGCGCAAGCTCTACCAGTACATCCACCCGAAGGTGCTCCCCACCTGCCAGCTGCTGATGGGCCTGACGCGGCTGGAACCCGGCAGCGTGTGGAACACCATGCCCGCCCACCTGCATGACCGCCGCATGGAAGCCTATCTCTATTTCGAAATCCCGGAGGATGCCTTCGTCGTGCATCTGATGGGCCGCCCGCAGGCGACCAGCCATCTCATCCTGCGCAGCGAACAGGCCGTCCTGTCGCCGCCCTGGTCCATCCATTGCGGCTCCGGCACCGCCTCCTACGCCTTCATCTGGAGCATGGCCGGCGACAACCAGTCCTTCACCGACATGGACTTCGTGCCCATGAAGGACCTCAAGTAAGGATCGCAGGCTATGAATCTCTTTGATCTCACCGGAAAGCGCGCGCTGGTCACCGGCGCCCGCACCGGCCTCGGCCAGGGGCTGGCGCTGGCGCTGGCGAAAGCCGGCGCCGATATCATTGCGCTCGGCTCCCGCCCGATGCCGGACACCGAAGCCAAGGTGAAGGCGCTCGGCCGCGGCTTCGAGGAGGTGGTCTACGACCTTGCCGACCCCTCGGGCCTCGATGCCGTGGTGGCGGATCTCACCGCGCGCGGCACCATCGACATCCTCGTCAACAATGCCGGCCAGATCCGTCGTGCCGACTTTACGGAGCTTTCCGAGACGGACTGGGACGACATCATGAACATCAACCTGAAAAGCACCTTCGTGCTCTCGCAAGGGGTGGTGCGGCACATGCTGGACAAGGGAATTGCCGGGCGCATCGTCAACATTGCGTCGCTGCTCTCCTTCCAGGGCGGCATTCGCGTCGCCTCCTACACCGCCAGCAAGCATGCGGTGGCGGGGCTCACCAAGCTGATGGCCAATGAACTGGCAGCCAAGGGCATTACCGTGAACGCCATCGCGCCGGGCTACATGGACACCGACAATACGGAGGCACTGCGCAACGACCCGAACCGCAGCCGCTCCATCCTCGAGCGCATTCCGGCCGGCCGCTGGGGCGAGCCTTCCGATCTCGACACGGCCGTGCTGTTTTTCGCCTCACCGGCCAGCGGCTACGTGACCGGCCAGATTCTGGCGGTGGATGGCGGCTGGCTCGCCCGCTGACGCATAACCGCCTCGACGCAACACGGCCGGGCCTTCCGCAGGAGGCCCGGCCGTGTGTTTTGGCGGACGAAGTCCGTTGCTTAGGGCGCCAGTTGCGCGGCCCGCGCCAGGGCTGCCGAAAAGCCCTTGAGAGAGAGACGCATCGGTAGCGCCTCGCCGGTGGCAAGCGTCAGCGCCTGGATTTTCAGCACCGGCACCGTCTTCATCGCGCTGACGAGCGCCGGATCCAGCCTGATCGGCACGATGCAGCCATCCGGCACGCAGGTGGAAAAGGGAAAGCGCTGCACCGGCCCGGCATCGCCGAGGGAAAGGCCCGCACCATCGGCCAGCTTCAGCCCGAACGGCAGCAGCAGGGCGCCATCGATGCGCCCACCGCGCGGCATCAACTCGGCCGCCAGCATGGCGCGGCCGGTCGTGCCGTCGCTCTGCTCCTGGCGCAGCACGCAGCCAACGACACCGTTCTGCGCCCGGCAGGCCACCACCCAGTCTTCAAAAGTCTCCACCAGCGAGCCGACACCACCTGGCAATTGCGCCGCCATGACCCGCTCGACCGTGAGGGACGACACAAGCCCCAAGGTCAGCACCAAGCTGGCGAGTGCCCGCAGCGCCACGACACGCCACATCATCATCGATTTCCGCATGCGACACCGCACGATTTCTGCTGCCACAAGGCCCCGTCGCACGACGCGCGAAGCCGCCCGCCGATTGACACGACCGGCGGGCGGCTTCAAGCAGAAATCGAAGCAAATCAATCTTGCCCACACGCCTCCGGCGCAGGGCGGTGCGAAGGCATCAACTGTTGTCGTTTGCCGCCATCGGACGGCGTTCGATCTTGCCGACCACCATCTCGATCATTTCCTCGCTGAGATCGAAGCCGTGGCGATGCCCCTCCGCGATGAACATGTCCATGAAGGTCTTGATGTCGGGCGCGCTGGCCAGTTGGGACATGGTGAGCGGATCGCGGCGCACTGCGCCGTAGAACTCGATCACCGAATTCGATGTCGTGTTTCCTGCCATGCGAAATCCTCCCAAGATGTCCTACAGCGATACAGCGTTATACTTGCTGGATTGATATCGCACACCTGAAGCGAAAGAGGCAAGTCGATAGAGTGAATGGTAAGATGTTGTATTTCCCGACACAGGAAAGGAGAAACATGACCTTTTGTCGGAAGCACGGATCCACATCGCAAGTTATGCCTCTTCTGTTCCCAGTTGACTGAAGCAATGGGCCGGACAGGAAATTCTTTCTTTTGTGTTAACGTGCGACCGGCTCGAAGAACGTTATACAATGTACCGATACCCCTGCGGCAAAACGCCCGTCGGGTTGACGAAGGTTTGAGGTGCCAAGCGGTACACGAGCGCGCGGGAAGCGTATAAGGAAAGCTCCAGCCACCCAGGCCTTCCGGAACCGACCGATCCACGGCCGGCGGGCAGAGACGAGATGATACGGGATCGCACGCACTGCCGGCAGAGAAGGCCGGCCAAGGACGACGCCGAATGAGCCATGCCCCCTTGCGCATTGCAGCCCTCACCGCCGCGGGTCTGTTCGTCACCCTGCTGGTCGCCATCATGATCTGGGTTTCTGCCGACAGCGCCCGCGCCCGCCCTGGTCCCTTCGAGGCCAAGTTCTCGCTGATCGATGACCGAGGCAACACGGTTGACCAGACCCTGTTCCACAAGGGCCCGTCGCTCGTCTATTTCGGTTATACCCACTGCCCGGAAATCTGCCCGACCACGCTGTTCGAGGTGGCCGGCTGGCTGAACCAGCTTGGACCGGAGGGCAAGGCATTGAACGCCTACTTCTTCACCGTGGATCCTGAGCGTGACACGAAGGAGGTCATGCACAGCTACGTCACCTCCATCACCGACCGCATCACCGGTGTCACCGGCGACCGCAAGGAGCTGCAGAAGGTGCTGGACGGCTGGATGATCTACGCGTCACGCAGCTATGGCGACGACAGCGATTACCATATGAACCACACGACATCCCTGCTGCTGATCGGGGCGGACGGCCGGTTGAAAGGGATGATCCCCTATGGCGCGGATAACGAAGAAGCGCTTGCCAAGATCCGCAGCACCCTGCTCAAACACGGCTGACCGTTGCTTGCCGGCGTCCGTGGTCCGTTCGCCGGACGCCTTCCACATCCCTCAGAGAACATGTGGCAGGTTCGCCAATCGACGCGAGAGGATTGACGGACTTGCACGCCTGCGTCGCTTGCTCCCCTGCAGGAAAGGCATAAGGTATGCATATTGCGCCCGAAACGGGAAAATTTCCAGAAATATAAAATTACTTTTTGTCCATTTTTATTTTGACATCAAAATATTGACTGTCGATTGAGTTCATATATCAAAATACAACGTTGCGACGCATACCGTCTATACATGCCTTTTTCTTGCCACGATATTGTCATGTGAGCTTCATTCAGCGGGTCTAATCCGCATTTCGTCGCCGATGCGGCGTCTTGCACTCTGAACAAGAGAGATCCCCATGAATATGCTCCTTCGCAAATTGGCGCTGACCACCGCGCTGATCGCAGCTGTTCCGTTTGTCACTGCTGCCCAGGCGGCAGACATTTCCGGCGCCGGCGCCACCTTCCCCTACCCGATCTACGCAAAGTGGGCCGACGCCTACAAGAAGGAGACGGGCATCGGCATGAACTACCAGTCCATCGGTTCCGGTGGCGGCATCAAGCAGATCAAGGCCAAGACGGTCACCTTCGGCGCGTCCGACGCGCCGCTGAAGGGCGATGAGCTGAACGAAGCGGGCCTGGCCCAGTTCCCGATGGTCATGGGCGGCATCGTTGCCGTCGTGAACCTGAAGGACATCAAGCCGGGCGAACTCGTGCTCGACGGCCAGGTGCTGGCCGATATCTTCATGGGCAAGATCACCAAGTGGGACGACGAAGCCATCAAGAAGCTGAACCCGAAGGTCAAGCTTCCGTCGAAGGCCATCGCTGTCGTTCACCGTTCGGACGGCTCCGGCACCACCTACAACTTCAGCTACTATCTCGGCGATGTTTCCGCCGACTGGAAGAGCAAGGTCGGCGTCAACACGGCTCTCGAATGGCCGGTCGGCATCGGCGCCAAGGGCAATGAAGGCGTTGCCAACAACGTCTCCCAGACGGACGGCGCCATCGGCTACGTCGAATATGCCTATGCCAAGCAGAACAAGCTGACCTATACCGACATGATCAACAAGGAAGGCAAGAAGGTTTCGCCGAAGGCCGAAGCCTTCTCGGCTGCCGCCGCCAACGCCGACTGGTCCAGCCAGCCGGGCTATGGCGTAATCCTTGCCAACCAGCCGGGCGCCACCTCCTGGCCGATGACGGCTGCCACCTGGATCCTGGTCTACAAGCACCCGGACGACGCGGCCGCCACCACCGACGCGCTGAAGTTCTTTGCCTGGTCCTACGCCCATGGCGAGAAGATGGCTGCCGAGCTCGACTACGTTCCGATGCCGGAAAAGGTCGTCAAGAGCGTCGAAGCTATGTGGCAGAAGGACGTGACCGGCAAGGACGGCAAGCCGCTGTTCGCCGCCAAGTAAGCGCTTTCGCGCATCGCACGGGAAGGGACGCCCGCCGTGGCGCCCCTTTCCGCCCCACCTGTTTCCCGGCCGGATGATGGAGATCAGCCCATGAGTGCTGCAGGCGCGGAGCGGCAAGACAGCCGCCGCGAGAGGATCGTGCGACAATTCGCGCTGACCGACGTGATCTTTCGCGAGGTATCGCGTCTGGCGGCCGTTGTGGTGCTCGCTTTGCTCGGCGGCGTGGCGCTGTCGCTCGCACTCGGCTCCTGGCCGGCGCTCTCCACCTTCGGCGCAGGCTTCCTCACCACCGAAAGCTGGAATCCCGTCACGGAGAAATTCGGTGCGCTGGCACCGATCTACGGCACGCTTGTGACGTCTGCCGTGGCGATCCTGCTCGCGGTCCCGATCGGCATCGGCATTGCCGTTTTCCTGACCGAACTCTGCCCGCGCCCGCTGCGCCGGCCGATCGGCATCGCCATCGAGCTGCTCGCCGGCATTCCCAGCATCATCTACGGCATCTGGGGCCTGTTCGTCTTCGCGCCCTTCCTGCAGGCCACCCTGCAGCCCTTCGTCATCGACGCCTTCGCCGATATCCCCGTTCTGTCCAGCCTGTTTGCCGGCCCGCCCTATGGCATCGGCATGCTGACCTCGGCGCTGATCCTCACCATCATGGTGCTGCCCTTCATCACCTCGATCACCAAGGACGTGTTCGACACGGTGCCGTCGATCCTGAAGGAATCGGCCTATGGCATCGGCTGCACGACCTGGGAGGTCATCAGCCACATCGTGATCCCCTATACGCGGGTCGGCATCATGGGCGGCGTCATGCTGGGTCTCGGGCGTGCGCTCGGCGAAACCATGGCCGTCACCTTCGTCATCGGCAATGCGCACCGCATCAATGCCTCGCTGTTTGCGCCGGGCACGACGATCTCCGCCACCATTGCCAACGAATTCACCGAGGCGGATGGCGTGCTTTACACCTCCTCGCTGATTGCGCTCGGCCTGATCCTGTTCTTCATCACCTTCATCATCCTGGCTCTAGCGCGCTTCATGCTGATGCGCATCGACCGGAAAGCAGGAGCCTGATGCCCATGTCGTCCGTCACCTATCCGCGTCGCAAGCTCACCAACAGCATCATGATGGGACTCTGCGTGCTGGCAGCCGCGATCGGCATCGCCTGGCTCGCCCTGATCCTTGGCGCGCTGGTCTACAAGGGGATCGCCGGCCTGTCGCTCGGCGTCTTCACGCAGATGACCCCGCCGCCCGGCGAAGCAGGCGGCCTGCTGAACGCCATTGCCGGCAGCCTGGCCATGTCGATCATCGCCATGCTGGTCGGCACGCCGATCGGCATTCTGGCCGGTACCTTCATGGCCGAATACGGCCGCTTCAGCCGGCTGACCGTCATCGTGCGCTTCATCAACGACATCCTGCTTTCGGCGCCCTCCATCGTCGTCGGCCTCTTCGTCTACGAGATGCTGGTGGTGCCGATGGGGCATTTCTCCGCCATCGCCGGTTCCTTCGCGCTCGCCGTGCTGGTCATACCCGTGATTGTGCGCACGACCGAGGACATGTTGAACCTCGTGCCGAACGCGCTGCGCGAGGCCGGCACTGCGATCGGTGCGCCGCGCTGGATCGTCATCCGCTCGGTCGCCTATCGCGCCGCCTCGTCCGGCATCGTCACCGGCATCCTGCTCGCCATCGCCCGCATTTCCGGCGAGACGGCGCCACTTCTGTTCACCGCCCTCAACAACCAGTTCTGGAGCAGCAATCTGAATGCTCCGATGGCAAGCCTGCCGGTCACCATCTTCCAGTTCGCGCTCAGCCCCTATGAGGAATGGCAGCAACTGGCCTGGACCGGCGCCCTCATCATCACGCTCACTGTTCTTGGCCTCAGCATCGTGGCCCGCAGCCTCACCGGACGCAAGGAGGATCGATAAGTCATGATATCCGCCGAGAAACCCGCCACACAGACGGCAGCCGGCCCCGCCAAGATTGAAATCAGGAACCTGAATTTCTACTACGGCGAGACGAAAGCGCTGAAAAGCATCAACATGGCGCTGCCGGCCCGTTCGGTTACCGCCTTCATCGGTCCGTCGGGTTGCGGCAAGTCCACGCTGCTGCGCGTGCTCAACCGCATCTACGAACTCTATCCGCGCCAGCGCGCCGAGGGCGAGGTGCTGGTCGACGGCAAGAACATTCTCGACCGTTCGCAGGATCTCAACATGCTGCGCACCAAGGTCGGCATGGTGTTCCAGAAGCCAACGCCCTTCCCGATGTCGATCTACGAGAACATCGCCTTCGGCATCCGCCTCTACGAGAGCCTGTCAAAGGCCGATATCGACGAGCGCGTCGAGGCAGCGCTGCGGCGCGCGGCACTCTGGAACGAGGTGAAGGACAAGCTGAATGCCAGCGGCCTCAGCCTTTCCGGCGGCCAGCAGCAGCGCCTGTGCATTGCCCGTACGGTTGCCGTGAAGCCGGAAATCATCCTGCTTGACGAACCGGCCTCGGCGCTCGACCCGCTCTCGACCGCCAAGATCGAGGAACTGATCGACGAACTGCGCGCCGACTACACGATCGTCATCGTCACCCACAACATGCAGCAGGCCGCCCGCGTCTCGCGCCAGACCGCCTTCATGTATCTCGGCGAGCTTGTGGAATTCGACGACACTTCGAAGATCTTCACCTCGCCGCAGCAGAAGCGCACGCAGGACTACGTCACCGGCCGCTTCGGCTGATCGAAGCCTCCTTGCCAGGAAAGGGAAAAGCCATGCCCTCCAGCCATATTCTGTCAGCCTTTGACGAAGACCTGAAATACCTGAACCGCCGGATTTCCGAGATGGGCGGTCTGGCCGAGGAGATGTGCGGCGCAGCCGT